>CAZZHX010000127.1:0-9077 GCA_964653535.1 uncultured Mycobacterium sp.
GCCACCCTCGACCTCGCCCTGCCCACCGGCGGCCGGGTCACCGGACAGTTGTGGCTCTCGGGTCCGCTGCGCCGCGACGCCGGCAAGACCGACGTGCCGGTGGATCCGGCGAGTAGGCACCTATGGACGCCGATGATCGCCGCGAGTCGGGGGTGTCTCGAGCTGCACACCCCCGGCGGGGTGCTGCGCGTCGAGGGCCGCGGCTACCACGACCGCAACAGCAGCACCGTGCCACTGCATAGCCTGGGGCTGCGACGATGGTGGTGGGGCCGGCTCGCCCTGCCGGGGCGTGAGTTGGTCTTTTATCGGCTCGTGCCCTCCGCCCCCGGGGCGGCACCGCGTGACGTCGTCCTCGAAATCACCCCCGATGGAGCGTGTCGCGTCCGCGACGATGCCACGCTGCAGTTGGGTCGCCAACGTCGCAGCATCTGGGGACTGCGCTGGCCGAGTAGCGCCACCTTCGAAGACCCCGACGGCGATCCGGTGCAGGTCGACGTCAGCGCCGTGCTCGACAACGGACCCTTCTACCAGCGCTACTTGCTGCGGGGGCGGTGCGGACCGGACGAGGGGTACGGGATCGGTGAGCACGTCGTGCCCGATCGGGTAGATACCGATCTGTTGCGCCCCCTGGTGCGCATGCGGGTGCACCGGACGGCCGGCCCCAACTCGATGTGGCTGCCGTTGTTCTCCGGGGACAGTGAGGGCCGGTGGGAACGATTGCTCGGCCTGTCGGGGAAGGTCCGCACATGACCCTGGGGGCGCTGACCGACGGCGCCGCACCGCCCTGGGCCCGGGTTCTGGGAGCCCTGCTGGTCATCCCGGCCCTGCTGCCCTTCAGTCTGGTGCTGTTCAACGCCCTGTTCTGGACCCGCGGCCGAGCCCTGCACGCCGCCGCCCGCGCGGCGCCCGGCGGCGTCAGTGTCCTGATCCCGGCCCGCGACGAGGCGGCGAACATCGAGCGCACCGTGCGAGCCGCGGACGCCCTCCGCGGCCCGGTCACCGAAATCCTCGTGTACGACGACTGCTCCACAGACGGCACCAGCGACGTGCTCGCCCGCCTGCAGGCCGAACTGCCCCGCCTGCGCGTGGTGCGTGGCGACGGCCTGCCCGCCGGCTGGGTGGGCAAGCCGTACGCACTGCACCGGCTCAGCGCTCTGGCTCGAGGCGACTTGCTGCTGAACATCGACGCCGACGTGACGCTGCGCGACGACGGCCTGCTCCGGATGCTCTCGCTGCTCGGCTCACCCGAGGAGGTGCCCGGCGGTCTTAGTGCGGCGCTGGTCACCGCCGTGCCCCGCCAGCGCACCGGCAGCTTTGTCGAGAAAATGATGATGCCGCTGCTGCATCTGTCCTACGTCGCCTGGCTGCCGATGCCGCTGATCTACCGGACCCGCGACCCCCGGGTACTGGCGGCGAACGGGCAACTCCTGCTGGTCCGTCGGTCGGTGCTCGAGGCTGTCGGCGGCTGGGCCCGGGTGCACGCGGAACTGGTCGACGATATGGCCCTGTGCCGCGCCGTCAAGGCGAGCGGGCAGCGGGTCGTCTTCGCCGACGGCGACCAGATGGCCGACTGCCGCATGTACGGCGACGCGGCCTCGCTGTGGCGCGGCTTCTCCAAGAATTTCTATGAGGGTGTCGGCGGGCACCCCCTGGCGCTGATCGTCGTGTTGGCACTGCACCTGCTGTTGTTCGTCACGCCCTACATCGCGCTGCTCCTCGCGGCTCTGCTGGGCGCCGGCGGCCTCGCCGCCGCTGCTGCCGCCGGTGTGGTCGTCAACCTGAGCCTGCGTCTGATCATGGCGCTGCGCTACCGCCATAGCCTGCTCAGCGTTCTGCTGCATCCCATCGCTGTGCTGCTCATGATGGGCGTGCTGATCAATAGCTTCCGGTGGAGCCGCCGCGGCGAAATCCGTTGGCGGGGGCGCTCCTACGCCGCTCGCTCCCAGCGAGAGGCGGCGTGAACGCCGCCGCAGCGCACTACCCCGACGCCGACCCCGACGCCGACGCCGACCGGCGGGCCCTGGCCCGGGCTGGGGACTCCCGACGCCCGGCCTTCCTCCGCGTCGCCCGCGCCTACGCGCGCCGCCGGGTGTCCCGCGCGCTGGACGGCCTGTGGGTGGGCGGACTGGACCAGGCCCGCGCCGCGCTGGCCGGCCGGCCCCTGATCTTTGCGGCCAACCACGTCGCCTGGTGGGACGCGCTACTGCTGTTGGTACTCGATGAGGCCCTCGGCGGCCTGGGCTGGGCGGTCATGGATGCCGCGAACCTGCGGACGCTGCCCTTTCTCGGGTGGGTCGGCGCTCTGCCCCTCGACCGCAGCAGCACCGAGCGCAGCCGGCAATGTCTGGAATCGTCAGCCGCCCTGCTCGACCGCCCCGGCCGTGGACTGTGGGTTTTCCCGCAGGGGCGCCAGCGTCCCGCCCACCTGCGGCCGCTGGACCTCAAGCCGGGCCTACAGATCGTGCACGCCCGCAGCCCGGTGGACCTCGTCGCGGTGAGCATCAACTACGTCTTCCTGGAGCGCAACCGTCCGGCCGCGGTCGTCCGGTTCTCCCCGCCGCTCTCGGGCGCAGCCGTCGGCGGGCAGGCCCTGCTGCCCGCGGTGGAGAGTGCGCTGGTGGATGGCCTGGCCGCCATAGATATTGCCGCGATGGCGGCGACCGACGGACGCCGGGCCCGCAGCCACCCCCACGACCCACTGCCCGGCTTCGCCCCGTTGCTGCTGCCGGCGGGGTCGGCCGCGCGGGGCGGCCTCGGCGGGCGGATCTTGAGTGCCCTCGACCACCGGCGACCGCATGCCGGTTGACCGCGACGCCGAGGTCCTGGTGGTTGGGGCCGGCATCGGCGGATTGGCCGCCGCGCTGGCACTGGCAGCGCGCGGGCTGCCGGTGCGGGTCATCGAGGCCGGCCAGCGCCCCGGAGGCAAGGCCGGGGTCGTCGAGGTGGACGGGGTGGTGATCGAAACCGGACCCAGTGTGTTGACCCTGCCCGAGGTTTTCGGCGGACTGTTCGCCCGTGCCGGCCTGCGCTTTGAGGAGCTGGTCGGTCTGCGCCGCCTCGACGTAGGTTTCCGTTACCGCTACGCCGATGGCTGTGTGATCGAGGTGGCCTACGACCCAGAGGAGACCCTTGCCGGGGTCCGGTCGACCCTGGGGCCCGCCGCCGAGGCCGAGATGGCGTCCTTCCTGCGCTACAGCCAGCGGATCTGGGAGGCCGCGGCCCCCCACTTCGTCCTGGGCCCGGCCCCGACCTGGGCGGCGATGATCGGTCTGGCCCTGCGTCATCCGCGTTCCCTGCTGGCCGTCGATTCGCTGCGCAGCATGGCCGCAGGCATCGACCGTCATGTCCGCGAGCCGCACCTGCGGATGCTGCTGCGCCGCTACGCGACCTACAACGGCAGCGACCCCCGGCGGGCCCCGGCGACGCTGAACTGCATCGCCCACATCGAGCTGGCACTCGGGGGTTACGGCGTGCAGGGCGGCATCGGTGCACTGGTGCAGGCGCTGGTTGACGTCATCGAGGCTCGCGGCGGGATCATCGAGTGCGGGACCGCGGTCGAGCGGGTGCTGGTGCAGGGCGGTGCGGCGGTCGGTCTCGCCCTGGCCGGCGGCGGGGAGCGTCGCGGCCGGGCAGTCGTGGTGAACGCCGACGTGGGTCTGCTGCGCGACGGTGCCCTGCCGGATGCGGGGCGGCACCTGCCCGCCGCGGCAGCGCCCTCGATGTCCGGCTGGACGGGGGCGCTGCGGGCTGCTCGGCGGGCGGATCGGCTGCCGCACGAGGTGCTGTTCCCCGCCGACTACGACGCAGAGTTTCGCGACATCTTCGACCACGACCGACCCCCGGCCGCGCCGACGGTCTATCTCTGCGCCCAGGAGCGCTGCCACGGGCTGGCGGGCTGGGCGGATGCGGAGCAGATCTTCGTGATGACCAACGCACCGGCCGAGCCGGCGGACGGGCCGCGGGCGCCCGAGGTGTGGGCCACGCTGGAGGCTGCCGTTGAGCAGAGGATTCGAGCGGCGGGCATCTGGACCGAGGGCGACAGCCTGATCTGGCGGCGCAGCCCGACCGAGCTGGCCGCCGCGTTCCCCGGCAGCCGCGGCGCCATCTACGGGGCGGCCAGCAACGACCGCTTCGCCGCCTTCAAGCGCCCACCCAACCGGGTGCCCACGATGCCCGGCCTCTACCTCGCCTCGGGCAGCGCCCACCCCGGTGGGGGATTACCGCTGGTTGCTCTCTCGGGGCTGGCCGCCGCCGACTGCCTCAGCGACGACCTCGGCATGTCGGCACCGTCGCGGCGATCCGGGTGAACGGTGCCTTACGACGTGGCGCGCCACGTGAGGCGCATGCCTTCGCCGGCCAGCCAGCGGGCGAGGTCGTACCCGTTGCGGGCCAGGCCGTCGAGGGCCGCCGCGGCGCGCCGCAACGCTCGCTCGGCGACCTCCGGGGTCAGTAGGCCGCCGCGAACGGCCTCGAGCAACTCATCGACGTCGGCCAACTCGGCGCCCGTCCCGGTGCGGACCTCGATGTCCAGGTAGTGGTCTTGCGAATGCCACACGTCGGGGCCGGGAGTGTATTCCCCGACATCGAGGTAGTAGTCGTGGTCGCGTTCGTGGCCTGGATTGACGTGGAACACCGTGGCGCGCAGGCCGAGTGCCGGCAGCAGCCAGGATTCCAGATAGTGAAACTGCTCCCGGCCCGGTGTGGGCCGCGCCAGGTAGAGCCCCCACGGCTGCAGGACGTAGTCGTCGACGGCACGCACCATGCCCTTGGGATCGGTGTTGGTGCGTGCTACGAGGTCGAAGGTTTCGTGTTTCGGCGGATGGATGATGTCACCCTAGCGGCGCTCACGTGCCCGATAAGTTCTCGATGAGATCGGCGATGTGTTGCAGTCCCGCCGCTGTGCCGTCGAGCCTGCCCCGGATCTCGATGAACCCTCGATCCATCTCGGCGAACCCTCGGTCCATCTCGGCGAACCCTCGGTCCATCTCGGCGAACCCGCGGTCGACGTCCGCGCGAAGGGTGGTGACGTCGGCGCGCAGGGCGGTGAAGTCCTGGCGCATGGCGTTGAAGGAACCCACCGTGGCGCGCCGGAAGTCGCGTAGCTCGCCGGTGATCACCGTGACGTCGCGGTCCACCGCGCTGGCGAGTGTCCGCGCGGCGGAGGAGTCGTGCTCGCAGGCTTCCACGCGCTCGGTAAGCCCGCCGACCTGCACTTCGAGGGACGACACGCGATTCTCGAGGTTGTCCGGCTCCATGATCGCGAGCCTAACGGTGGGCGCCGGGAACCGGTAGTCATCGGTGACCGGGTGTTCACTCGGGCCTGTGTCCGCGGGCCGCTCTAGGCTGGTGGCATGGCTTTCGCCACCGAACACCCGGTGCTCGCGCATTCGGAATACCGCGCCGTCGACGAGGTGGTGCGCGCGGGCGGCCGCTTCGAGGTCGTCAGCCCGCATGTGCCGGCGGGCGACCAGCCGGCCGCCATCGACGAGCTGGAGCGGCGGGTCCGGGCCGGAGAGCGCGACGTGGTGCTGCTGGGCGCGACCGGCACCGGCAAGTCCGCCACCACCGCATGGCTGATCGAGCGGTTGCAGCGGCCCACCTTGGTGATGGCACCCAACAAGACGCTTGCCGCGCAGCTGGCCAACGAGTTTCGGGAGATGTTGCCGCACAACGCAGTTGAGTACTTCGTGTCGTACTACGACTACTACCAGCCGGAGGCGTACATCGCCCAGACCGACACCTACATCGAAAAGGACAGCTCCATCAACGACGACGTGGAGCGCCTGCGGCACTCGGCGACGTCGTCGCTGCTCTCGCGCCGCGACGTGGTGGTGGTGGCGTCGGTGTCGTGCATCTACGGCCTGGGGACGCCCCAGTCCTACCTGGACCGCTCGGTGGAACTTCAGGTGGGCACCGAGGTACCCCGCGACGGGCTGCTGCGGCTGCTGGTCGACGTCCAGTACACCCGCAACGACATGTCGTTCACCCGCGGCTCGTTTCGGGTGCGGGGGGACACCGTGGAGATCATCCCCTCCTACGAGGAGCTGGCGTTGCGCATCGAGTTCTTCGGCGACGAAGTCGAGGCGCTGTACTACCTGCACCCGTTGACCGGCGAGGTGGTCCGCCAGGTCGATTCGCTGCGGATCTTCCCCGCAACCCACTACGTCGCCGGTCCCGAGCGGATGACGCACGCGATCTCCACCATCGAAGACGAGCTCGCGGCGCGGCTCGCCGAATTGGAGGGCCAGGGCAAGCTCCTGGAGGCACAACGGCTGCGGATGCGCACCGGCTACGACATCGAGATGATGCGCCAGGTCGGCTTCTGCTCGGGCATCGAGAACTACTCGCGACACATCGATGCCCGCGGTGCGGGCACGCCGCCCGCGACGCTGCTGGACTACTTCCCGGAGGACTTCCTGCTCGTCATCGACGAGTCGCACGTCACCGTTCCGCAGATCGGCGGCATGTACGAGGGCGACATGTCGCGCAAGCGCAACCTGGTGGAGTTCGGGTTCCGGTTGCCGTCGGCGTGCGATAACCGCCCGCTGACGTGGGAGGAGTTCGCCGGCCGGGTCGGGCAGACGGTGTACCTGTCGGCGACTCCGGGCCCGTACGAGCTCGGCGCGGCCGGCGGCGAGTTCGTCGAGCAGGTCATCCGGCCCACCGGCCTGGTCGACCCGAAGGTGGTGGTCAAGCCGACCAAGGGCCAGATCGACGACCTGATCGGCGAGATCCGCACGCGCACCGCGGCCGACGAGCGGGTGCTGGTCACCACGTTGACCAAGAAGATGGCCGAAGACCTCACCGACTACCTGCTGGAGATGGGCATTCGGGTGCGCTACCTGCATTCCGAGGTTGACACGTTGCGCCGGGTGGAGTTGCTGCGCCAGCTGCGGCTGGGCGAATACGACGTGCTGGTCGGGATCAACCTGCTGCGCGAGGGGTTGGACCTGCCCGAGGTGTCGCTGGTGTCGATCCTCGACGCCGACAAGGAAGGCTTCCTGCGGTCGACGCGGAGCCTCATCCAGACGATCGGCCGCGCCGCCCGCAACGTCTCCGGCGAGGTGCACATGTACGCCGACCGGATCACCGACTCGATGCGGGCGGCCATCGACGAAACCGATCGGCGACGGGCCAAGCAGGTCGCCTACAACGAGGCACGCGGGATCGACCCGCAGCCGCTGCGTCGCAAGATCGCCGACATCCTCGACCAGGTCTACCGCGAGGCCGATGACACCGAGGCCGCCGAATCCGTTCGGGTCGGCGGGTCCGGGCGCAACGCGTCCCGCGGCCGCCGCGCTGCGGGCGAGCCCGGGCGCGCGGTCAGCGCCGGGGTGTTCGAGGGCCGCGACACCGCCAGCATGCCGCGCGCCGAACTCGCCGCCCTCATCAAAGACCTCACCGATCAGATGATGGCTGCCGCCCGTGAGCTGCAGTTCGAGCTGGCCGCCCGGTTCCGCGACGAGATCGCCGACCTCAAGAAGGAACTGCGCGGGATGGACGCCGCGGGTCTCGCCTAGGGGCTACTCCACGCGATAGGGTCGGTTGGCTGGCCAATCGGGACTGGGAGAACAGATGAGCAGCTATCGGACGGTGGTGGTCGGAACCGACGGATCCGACTCGTCGATGCGGGCAGTCGATCGCGCTGCCCAGATCGCCGGGGCGGACGCGAAGTTGATCATCGCCTCGGCGTACATCGCCCACAACGAGGACGCGCGGGCCGCCGATGTGCTGGGGCAGGACAGCTACAAGGTGTCGGGCACGGCACCGATTTACGAGATTCTGCGTGATGCCAAGGAGCGCGCGCACGCGGCCGGCGCTCGCGACGTCGACGAGCGACCGGTCATCGGCGCCCCTGTCGAAGCCCTGGTCAAGCTGGCGGAGGACGAAAACGCCGACCTCCTGGTCGTCGGCAACGTCGGCCTGAGCACCATCGCCGGCCGGCTGCTGGGATCGGTGCCGGCCAACGTCGCACGACGGGCCAATGTCGACGTACTGATCGTGCACACCACGAGCTGACGCCCGGGATAGACGACGGTGTCATCCAGTACACCCCTGGAGCGGGCCGCCCTGCACGGCAACGAGGTCGTCGCGACCCCGGTCGGCGACATCACCCTGTCCGGCAGCTATTTTGACGACGACGCCTCCGCACGGCTGTATGACGAGATGGACTACCAGCGGGCCGTCCAGTGCTACCTGTGGAGTACTCCGCTGGTGAGTGTGACCACCTGGCGCGACCGGCAGGCCCAGGCCTACGGGGTCACCGGCGAGACCGACTTCGTGGTGCTGCGGTCGTTGAAGGAGAAGCGCGGGATCGTCACGGCCAACCTGACCACGCCCTACATCTTCAACTTCATCAGCCTCAAGGACGGGCCGATGGAGATCGACTACCCCGCCGGGCGGACCGCGGGCGGGGTGATGGATTTCTGGCAGCGCCCGGTGGCCGATCTCGGCCTGACCGGCCCGGACCGGGGCCAGGGCGGCAAGTACCTCGTGGTCGGCCCCGGGCAGGACCCCGCGGCGTTCGACAAGCCCGGGTATTTCGTGCTCCAGAGCGCGACGAACAACATCGGTGTCCTGTTGCGCATCCTCGATGAGGACCCCGCCTATTACGCCACGTTTACGACGACCCTGCGGATGGGGCGGAGCGGGCAGCCGCTGGCGACGTGCCGGTTCATTGAGGACCGGGACGTGGAGTGGAGTGCCACCGCGCCGCGCGGCCTGGACTTCTGGCGGACCCTGGCCGGTGTGCTCAGTGAGGAACCGGTGCGGGCGGTGGACAAGGCGTCGATGGCGATGCTAGGTCCGCTGGGCATCGAGACGGGCACAGCGTTCGACCCCGACGCGCGCCAGCAGGCGATCCTGCTCAAGGGCGCGGCCATGGGTGAGTTGATGGCCCGCAACCTGCAGGTCAATCCGCGCTTCGCCGAGCCGTACTGGGCGGGTACCTCCTGGTACAAGAGTTTCGACTTCTCCCTGGAGCAAGAGACCGAGATCCGCGTCGAGCTCGACGAGCGCGTCACGTGGTTTTACGAGGCGGTGGGTTCCAGCGCAGGAATGGTCAACCCCACGGTCGG
>CAZZHX010000128.1:0-9048 GCA_964653535.1 uncultured Mycobacterium sp.
GACCGCGTCGATACCGAAAATCTGAGCCACCCGGGGCTCCACGTCAACGTTGACGGCGGCCAGCGCCCACGTGCCGGCGTCCTGGGCGGCCAGGCCACCCAGTGTCTCGAGGAGCTCCGCGCACAACTCGCTGCGCGGCGACCACAGCAACACCACGACGGGCACCTCGTCGGACCGCAGGATGACCTCGGCCTCGAAGTTGGCTTCGGTGACGTCGACCGCGCCGCCCGACGGCGCAGGGCCGGGGGCTGCCGGCTGTTGGGCGCGCTGCTTGAGGCCGGAGAGATCGACCGCACCAGCCATCGCGGGACCGATCGAGGGTCGCGGACGGGTCACGAGATCAAGTTTGGCACGCGCGAAAACCAGCCGGACACCGCCCTGGAACAGCCACCGGCAGCCGGTATGACGTAAATCACATGCACTGTTCTACGGGTCGCGCCAGCAAAATCGGCACACGCCGTCCGGGAGGCTCTATCCGGCCCGCAGGATCAGCGCGTCGCCCTGCCCACCGGCCCCGCACAGGGCGGCGACGGCGAAGCCCGAACCCCGGCGTTTGAGCTCCAGGGCCGCGTGTAGAGCAATCCGGGCCCCGGACATGCCGATCGGGTGACCCATGGCGATCGCGCCGCCGTTGACGTTGACGATGCCGGGGTCGAGGCCGAGCTCGCGGGTCGAGGCCAGCGCCACCGCGGCGAACGCCTCGTTGATCTCCACGATGTCGAGCCGGTCGGCGGAGATCCCCTCGCGCCCCAGCGCCTTCTTGATCGCGTTGGCCGGCTGCGACTGCAGTGTGGAATCCGGACCGGCCACCACCCCGTGCGCGCCGATCTCGGCCAGCCACGTCAGCCCCAGCTGCTCGGCCTTCTCCCTCTTCATCACCACGACGGCCGCCGCGCCGTCGGAGATCTGCGACGCCGAACCCGCGGTGATCGTGCCGTCGCGCCGGAATGCCGGCGTGAGGCCGGCCAGCGACTCCGCGGTGGTGTTGGCGCGAATGCCCTCGTCCTCGGCGAACTGCAGCGGGTCGCCCTTGCGCTGCGGGATCTCGACCGGCACCACTTCGTCGGCGAAGACGCCGTCCTTCCACGCCGCCGCCGCCCGCTGGTGCGACCATGCGGCGTAGGAGTCCTGTTCGGCGCGGGTGAACTTGTCGACGTCGTTGCGTTGCTCAGTCAGCGCACCCATCGGCTGGTCGGTGAACACGTCGTACAGGCCGTCGTAGGCCAGGTGGTCGAGCACCGTCACGTCGCCGTACTTGTAGCCGGCGCGGCTGTCCATCAGCAGGTGCGGCGCCTTGGTCATGGACTCCTGGCCACCGGCGACCACCACGTCGAACTCCCCGGCGCGAATGAGCTGGTCGGCCAGCGCGATGGCGTCGATGCCGGACAGGCACATCTTGTTGATCGTCAACGCCGGCACGTCCCAGCCGATCCCGGCGGCCACCGCGGACTGCCGCGCCGGCATCTGCCCGGCCCCGGCGGTCAGCACCTGGCCCATGATCACGTACTCGACCGCCGACGCCTCCAGATTGGCCTTCGCCAGCGCGCCGGCGATCGCCACGGCACCCAAGTCGCTGGCCGAGAAATCCTTGAGAGATCCCATCAACTTGCCGATGGGAGTGCGCGCTCCAGCAACGATCACCGATGTCGTCACAACTGCCTCCTGGGGGGTGGGCGGGCGGCCTATTCCGCTACCCGGCGAAGCGGAATCGTAGCCGTCAGGTTACCGTTATGACATGACCACCGATCACGTCGATGCCCGTCAGTTTCTGGCCTCCGCGTTGGTGACGGCAGTCGACCATGTCGGCATCGCAGTCCCCGATCTGGACGCGGCGATCGCCTGGTATCACGACCACCTCGGCATGATCCTGGTGCATGAGGAAGTCAACGACGACCAGGGCATCCGGGAGGCGATGCTGGCCGCGCGCGGCGCGCCGGCTGGCACCTCGCAGATCCAGTTGATGGCCCCGATTGACGGCTCGTCGACGATCGCCAAGTTCATCGACAAGCGCGGCCCCGGTATTCAGCAATTAGCGGTGCGAACCGCCGATCTCGACGGCCTCAGCGAGCACCTGCGCTCACAAGGCGTCCGCCTGGTGTACGAGGCGCCCCGGCGTGGAACGGCCAATTCGCGAATCAACTTCATCCACCCCAAGGACGCCGGCGGGGTACTCATCGAGCTCGTCGAACCGACCGCCTAGAACTTCGCGCTCACGACCACTTCCGTGTCGGGCCGCGGGTCGCGCGGTGGCTCCAGCATGGCGCGTGCCAATGCCGCCGCTCGTCAACACCCCCGGACGCCAGATCCGCCGGCCACACCAACAGATGCGCGGTTCCCGACCGTATCTCGTGATCGCAACCGGGACACCGGTAGGTTTTGACGGCGCGGGCCGCCGCAACCGGCCGCACGCAGTACTCCCGGCCATCCGGTCCGATCTCCACCCGAGGCGAGGCCGGTAGCGGCGCGAGTGGCCGCTGCCGGCGAGACGGGGTGCGGCGAGGGGCCATGGCGTGAGTCTAATCAGGGTGGATCAGAACAGCCGGTATTCGTCGCTGTCCATCCCCCGCATCGTGTCGTAATCCAATGTCACGCAACGAATCCCGCGGTCAACCGCGAGGGTGCGCGCCTGGGGTTTGATCTGCTGGGCGGCGAACACTCCCGTGACCGGCGCGAGAACGCTGTCCCGGTTGAGCAACTCCAGGTAGCGGGTGAGCTGTTCGACACCATCGATCTCGCCGCGCCGCTTGATCTCCACCGCCACCGAGCCACCCCGCTCGTCGCGGCACAGCAGGTCCACCGGGCCGATGGCGGTCATGTACTCCCGCCGAACCAGCGTGTACCCCTCGCCCAGCAGGTGGACGTGTTCGGCGAGCAAGACCTGCAGGTGGGCCTCGACGCCGTCCTTCACCAACCCGGGGTCGACACCCAAATCGTGGCGTGAGTCGTGCTCGATGTCCTCGACGGTGATGCGCAACTGTTCGCCCGCCTTGTTCTCCACCACCCACACCGGGACCTCGCCACCCGGCTCCTCGGTCAGCCAGCAGGGCGGACTCATCCAATTGAGCGGCTTGTAGGCGCGGTCGTCGGCGTGCACACTGACCGAGCCGTCCGCTTTGAACAACAGCAGCCTGCGCGCCGACGGCAGATGGGCCGTGAGCCGGCCGACGTAATCGACGGTGCACTGGGCGATCACGAGACGCACCCGACCCACCTTAAAGCGTGGCCGACCCCCTAGGCTGGACCCCACCATGTCGGCCCACACGTCCGTAGCTCGACGCCTGGGCTGGGTCCTCGAGACCGTCACCCGCCAGAGTGGGCGGCTGCCCGAAACCCCGGCATACGGATCACTGCTGCTCGGTAGGGCGTCGGAGAGCCCGAGACGACGCCGGGTGCGTGTCCAGGCCATCCTGACCGTCTTGATCGTGGCGGCCAACCTGATCGGCATCGTCGTCGCTTTGCTGTTGGTGACGGTCGCCGTCCCCGAACCGAGCGTGTACACCGACGCGCCCGTGTGGCTCACGTTCGGCGTCGTGCCGGCCTGCGTCGGGGCCGCCCTGGCGCTGGGGACCTACTGGATCACCAGGCAGGTGGTGATCGCGCTGCGCTGGGCGATCGAGGAACGCGAGCCGTCCCCCGAGGACGAACGCAACACCTTCCTGATCCCGTGGCGGGTCGCGATCGTCGACCTGATCCTGTGGGGGACCGGGACGGCGGTGACGACGACCCTCTACGGCCTGGTCAACGTCGACTTCATTCCGCGGTTCCTGGTCGTGGTGAGCTTCAGCGGACTCCTGGTCGCCACGGGCAGCTACCTGGCCGCCGAGTTCGCGCTGCGTCCGGTGGCCGCCCAGGCGCTGCAGGCCGGACCGCCGCCGCGCAGGCTGTCGTCCGGACTCATGGGCCGCACCATGACGGTCTGGTTTCTCGGATCGGCCGTACCCGTCATCGGCATCGCTCTGCTGGCGTTGTTTGAACTCGTGCTGCGTAACTTGACCTACACCCAGTTCGCGGTCGGCGTCCTGACGGTGGCCGGTGCCGCACTGATTTTCGGATGCCTGCTGATGTGGATCCTGGCCTGGTTGACCGCCACTCCGGTACGGGTGGTGCGAGCCGCCCTGCAACGCGTAGAGCAGGGCGACCTGCGCGGCGATCTGGTGGTCTTCGACGGCACCGAACTCGGCGAGCTGCAGAGCGGTTTCAATGCGATGGTCGGCGGCCTACGGGAACGCGAACGCGTGCGCGATCTCTTCGGCCGGCACGTCGGACGTGAAGTCGCCCTGGCCGCCGAACGCGAACGGCCGACACTGGGCGGCGAGGAACGCCACGTCGCGGTGATATTCCTCGACATCGTCGGCTCCACCAAACTGGTCACCAGCCGGCCCGCGGCCGAGATCGTCACTCTGCTGAACCGTTTCTTCAGCGTCGTCGTCGAAGAGGTGGACCGCCACTGCGGGCTGGTGAACAAGTTCGAGGGCGATGCCGCGCTGGCCATCTTCGGCGCACCGAATCAGCTCGACAATCCGGAAGACCAGGCACTGGCCGCGGCCCGCTGTATCGCCGATCGGCTCCGCCGGCAGATATCGGAGTGTGAGGCAGGAATCGGGGTGGCGGCGGGAACGGTCGTTGCCGGCAACGTCGGCGCCAGAGAACGGTTCGAATACACCGTGATCGGTGAACCGGTCCACGAGGCAGCCCGGCTCTGCGAGCTGGCCAAATCGACGCCGGACCTGTTGTTGACGACAGCCGAGACCGTGCAGGGTGCCAGCGAAACCGAGCGTGCGCGTTGGACTCTCGGTGATACCGTGACGCTGCGTGGGCATGACCAACAGACGCGTCTGGCCTCGCCGGCTAGCCGCCCGTGAGGGGTAACAGGGGCGCAGCTCAGCGGGCAGCGAGAATGGCCACCTGCGCCAGCGCCGCCGCCAGTGCCACGATCAGAAACACCGAAATTCGCGGGCTGACATAGGCGCGCAGAAAGGGCTGGGTCGGGAAGGAAAAGGTCTCGGCGATGCCCAGCGGCTTGTATTTGTGGGCGGCCTCGAAGGCGGGATCGAGCACCATCTTGAGCATGTCGCGGCGCGAGCGGTAGCGCATGAAGCCGACGATGCTCCAGCCGGGATCGGGTCCGACCATCCAGGAATCGACGTACCCGCCGACCTTCCGCGTCGCCAGCGCAGGATGGCCGCCGTGTTTGAACAGGAGCGGCACGAAGGATTTGGAGTAGGCATCCATCATCTCGCGCGCCGGCACCTGTGCTCCGGAATCGGGATGGGTGACCGTAGTGTCGGGCACCCGGACCAGATTGACCATCACAAATTCACGTCCGTCGTCCTGCTCAAGGAATGTCCGGACGATCGAAAGATCCGTGGTCTCGCCAGCACCCTGCGCCTGCGCTTGGGCCAGCATGGTGTCAATCTCCCTAGGCGTCAACCTGCCTCGCCAGTTGTCGTAAAACAGGCGAAACCCGCCGTACAACGCCGCAGCCACCAGCCATACCCACCATCCGGGCAACATGGATATCTCCCATCGGACCCCGTCGGACCCCATCGGATCCCGTCGGATCCCGTCGGATCCCGTCGGATCATTCCGGTACACGATCGCCCGCCCGGGCCTGTCGACACATGGCGGCAGACTACGATGACCCTACAACCCAGGGCATTGATCGGGAGGAACCCGTGATCCAGTCCCGCACGATCGACAGCCCGATCGGACCGCTGACATTGGCCGGCCGGGATCCGGTTCTGACTCACCTTCGCATGGTCGGCCAGACCTATGAGCCCAGCCGTGCCGACTGGTCACCAGACCCGAAGGCCTTCGCCGATGTCGTTGAGCAACTCGGGGACTACTTCGCCGGCGAGCTCACTGGCTTCGACATCCGGTTCGATCTCGCCGGGACACCTTTTCAGCAGAGCGTCTGGAAGGCCCTGCTGACGATTCCGTACGGGGAGACGAGGACGTACGGGCACATCGCCGAGCAGATCGGTACCCCCGGTTCCGCCCGTGCGGTCGGCCTGGCCAACGGGCGCAATCCCATCGCGATCGTGGTCCCATGCCACCGAGTCATCGGCGCCGCCGGACATCTCACCGGTTACGGCGGTGGACTGCAGCGGAAACGCATTCTTCTTGACTTGGAGAAAACGCGTGCGCCGGCGAATTCAGCGTTCTGGAAACCACATTGATCATGGCCGATAATCTTCGTGTCCGGCAGTGAGGAGTCAATATGATCACCGCTGTCAATGAGGCCGTCGGCGCGTTGAAATCTGGCTACATCCTGCGGAATCTGCGGCACGACCTGCCGGCCTCGCTGGTGGTCTTCCTTGTTGCGCTGCCCCTCCCTCTCGGGATCGCCATCGCCTCCGGGGCTCCGCTGTTGGCCGGTTTGATCGCCGCAGTGGTCGGCGGCATTGTCGCCGGTTCCCTTGGCGGCTCGGCGCTTCAGGTCAGCGGCCCGGCCGCCGGACTCACCGTGGTTGTGCACGGGCTGATCGACGCCTTCGGCTGGGAGATGACGTGCGTCATCACGGTTTGCGCCGGTGTGATTCAGATCCTGTTCGGGGTTATCAAGGTAGCTCGCGCTGCGCTGGGCGTTGCTCCGGTCGTGGTACACGCCATGCTGGCGGGCATTGGTGTCACCATCGTCTTGCAGCAGATGCATGTCCTATTGGGTGGCTCGTCGCGAAGCTCGGCGTGGGAGAACATCAAGGCATTGCCGAGCGGCATCCTGCATCACGAACTGAACGAAGTGATTGTCGGCGGACTTGTCATCGCCATTTTGTTGGTGTGGCCGAAACTGCCCGCCAAAATCCGTTTCATCCCGGGCGCCTTGGTCGCCATCGTGGTGGCGACCGTGGTCGCCGAAACTGCCCATCTGGAAGGTGTCGACCGAATCGACCTCTCTGGCAACTTTTTCGATGCCATCGGCGTGCCGAAGCTGCCGCCGACGGCCCCGGGCGGGGGGCCATGGGTTGCCGAGGTGGGCTCCATAGCCTTGGGTATCATCACGGTCGCCCTCATCGCCAGCGTCGAATCGCTGCTGTCGGCGGTCGCTATCGATAAGCTGCAGAAAGGCCCGCGAGCGGACTTCAACAGGGAGATGATCGGGCAGGGCAGCGCGAACATGTTGTCGGGGTTGCTCGGTGGGCTACCGATCACCGGTGTCATTGTGCGCAGCTCCACCAATGTGGCGGCCGGTGCGCAGACCCGGGCGTCGGCGGTGCTGCACGGCGTATGGATCCTGCTGTTCGCGGCGCTGTTGACCGACCTGGCGGAACTCATTCCCGAGGCAGCGCTGGCCGGCCTGCTTATTGTTATCGGTATCCAGCTCGTCAAGCTCGCTCACATCACATTCGCCTGGCGTACAGGAAATTTCACCGTCTACGTGATCACCATCGGATGTGTGGTTTTCCTCAATCTGCTTGCGGGTGTGGCGATTGGACTTGGTGTCGCGATATTCATTCTGTTGAAACGCGTAATTCGCGCACCCATCGAAGTACGGCCGTATAGCGGCGCCGATTCGGCGAATTGGCGCATCGATATAGACGGCACGCTGAGCTTCCTTCTCCTGCCCCGCCTAACCAAGGTGCTGTCCACAGTGCCGCCGGGGTGTCACGTGCGGCTCACGCTCAATGCGGATTACCTCGACGAGGTGGTTTCCGAAGCTATTTCCGATTGGAGAATCGCTCACGAAGCAACCGGCGGGGTCGTCGTTATCGTCGAAACGTCCCCGGCGACAATGCGTCACGCACGTACCAGTCGGCCCGTCCGTCACTACCGGCAACCGGCGGCAGAATTGCTTTCATGGGAATCGCGCGACAGCGATCGGGACGACGTTGACAGCTCGATTATCGATATGATGAGCGCGTATCGCCGCAATGCTCGCGCTGAGCCGTACCCCCGGCCCGCCGGGCTGATTAAGGCGACCGGGCCAGACGCGATGTTCCTCACGTGCGCCGATGCGCGGATCATGCCTGACGTCATCACCGCCAGTGGACCCGGCGACCTGTACATCGTCCGCAACGTCGGCAACCTGGTACCCACCGAACCGGCCGACCAATCAGTCAACGCCGCGCTCGACATTGCATTCAACCAACTCGGCGTGAGGTCGTTTGTGGTATGCGGACATTCGTCGTGCAGCGCGATGGATGAGCTGATTGCTGACGCTACGGATCGATCGCCATCAGCGGTAGGCCACTGGCTCGAATACGCACATGACAGCCTCGCCGCATTCCGGAATCACCACCCGGCACGCGCGAGTGCCCAGGCCGATGGGCTGAGCGAAACCGACCAGCTAAGCATCGTGAATGTCGCTGTCCAGCTGGAAAGGCTGACCCGCAATCCGATCCTGAACCCCGCGAAGGCTTCTGGCGCTCTCAAGGTCTATGGCATGTTCTTCGACATCGCCACAGCCCGAGTCTACGAGGTGAATCAGAACGGCATTGTGCGCCCCGCCGAGCCGGCAGCCACGCCGTAGCATCTGCCTTGCGGAAGCCGGATGACATGAAGGAAGCGCTCTTTGATCTACCCGCCGGCACTCGCATCACAGGTCGGCTGCCACTGCTCACTGCGTAGAGCCCCAACGGACGTACGCACAATGCAAAAACACCCCCGTCTCCGGGGGTGTTTTTGTGTATGTTCGGCGGTGTCCTACTTTTCCAGCCTTTGGGCCAGTATCATCGGCGCTGACAGACTTAGCTTCCGGGTTCGGAATGGGACCGGGCGTTTCCCTGTCGCTGTGGCCGCCGTAACTCTATTACGGTAACACTATTCATTTGGTTGTGTTGATGGGGGGTGTGGTGTGTGAAAACAGTGGTTGCGAGTTGTGTTGGTAAGTTTTCGGCCGGTTAGTGCCAGTTCCCTGCACCCGTTACTGGGCTTCCAGGTCTGACCTATCGAACCCGTGTTCTGCGGGGGGCCTTATCCCTCTAAAAGGGTGAGAAACCTAATCTTGGAGGAGGTTTCCCGCTTAGATGCTTTCAGCGGTTATCCTCTCCGAACGTAGCTATCCAGCCATGCCCCTGGTGGGACAACTGGTAGACCAGAGGTTCGTCC
>CAZZHX010000129.1:0-8932 GCA_964653535.1 uncultured Mycobacterium sp.
CCCACGCGCAATGCGTCGACGCCCTGGCTGGTGAGGCCGGCGATCACCGCGGCCTCCAGCATCTCGCCACTGGCCCGCGGGTCGCGGCCGATCACCGCAACACGGCGGCCCGGCCCACCGGAAGTGGCCAGCCGCCGCGCTGCAGCGGCGCCCAGCGCCAGCGCCAGTTCCGCGGTCAGCTCGCAATTGGCGACGCCGCGGACACCGTCGGTGCCGAACAGTCGACCCATGCGGTCAGCGCTTGCTGTACTGCGGTGCCTTGCGCGCCTTCTTCAGTCCGTACTTCTTACGCTCGATGGCGCGCGGGTCGCGGGTGAGGAAGCCGGCCTTCTTCAACGCGGGCCGGTCGTCGGGAGCCACCACGATCAACGCGCGGGCGATACCCAGGCGCAGCGCGCCGGCCTGACCCGACGGGCCACCGCCGTGGAGGTGGGCATAGATGTCGAAGCTCTCCACCCGATCCACCGTGACCAGTGGAGCCTTGATGAGTTGCTGGTGCACTTTATTGGGGAAGTAGCCTTCCAGGCTGCGGCCGTTGAGATGGAATTTGCCGGTGCCGGGCACTAGGCGCACCCGGACCACGGCCTCCTTGCGGCGGCCGACGGTCTGAATGGGGCGCTCGAACACGAACTCCTCGCTGGGCCGAGCCGGTGCGGCCGACGTTTCGGGGGTCTCAATGACCGCCTCGGTGACCGTCGCTGCTGTCGACTCTGTGATCGTCTCTGCGACCGTCTCTGCGTCCGTCTCTGTGATGGTCTCTGAGGACTCCGTGATGTCGGTCATTGGGCCACCTGCTTGATCTCGAAAGGAACCGGCTGCTGTGCCGCGTGGGGATGGGCCGGGCCCGCGTAGACGTGGAGCTTTTTCTGGATCTGCCGGCTCAGTTTGTTCTTGGGCAGCATGCCGACGATCGCCTTCTCCACGACTCGGTCGGAGTGCTTCTCCATCAGATCGCCGATCGAGCGCTTGTGCAGGCCGCCGGGGAAACCCGAATGGCGGTACGCCATCTTGTCTCGCAGTTTCTGGCCGCTGACGGCAACCTTGTCGGCATTGATGACGATGACGAAGTCGCCGCCGTCGCAATTGGGTGCGAACGTGGGCTTGTGCTTACCGCGCAGCAGGGTGGCCGCTGCAACGGCAAGGCGGCCAAGCACCCCGTCCGTGGCGTCGATGACGTACCACGATCTCGTGGTGTCACCCGCCTTGGGCGCATAGGTGGGCACAGCGCTTACCTTCTTCTCCTGGATGGATCCCGGGTCAAGCCGGGTGCCGGTCGGGCGTGCGTGGCGGGGCTGGTCTCGGCGACCGACAGTGACCCGAGGCCCCTGCGTACCCGCACGCCAATCGATCACCTTACCGATCTGCGTACCCGCAGGTCAAAATCGCTGTGTGGTCCCGACGGCTCTCCTCCGCCGGGACCACACAGAGCTCAGGGGTGCGGCCCCGCCACGCCGCACGGTTCGCGGCCGCTAACGGCCCCATACCCCGGCCGCGCGGCGGTCGGCTTCCGCCACGTCCTCCGCGCCGTCGCGCACAGCATTTCCCAGCTCGAGCAGTATCTGGTTGAGCGCAGTCGCCGCCTGGTGCCACCTGGCCTGTTCGACCTGGTAGGCGCCCGCCGCTTCGCGGGTCCACACCTGCTGCAGTGGGGCAATCTGCGCTCTCAGGTCGTTCAGCGCGGCGTTGAAACGCCCCGACGTGGCGTGGATCTCCTGGCGCACCGAGAATTCGATCTCGCCGAAGTTATACGACAGCACCGGCTCCACGGCTGATCCCTTCCATCACAGGTTGCCACCGGCGGCACCGACATGCCGGGCATGGTTCCAACCAGCCTCGCGCAGCGCCACCTCGTTGTGCCGAATGGTGTCGGCGATCGCGTGCAGCACGTGGTAGAGCCGCAGCGACTCGGCGTTCCAGCGGTCCACCACATCCTTGAATCGCGCGGCTGCGGGCCCGCCCCACACCGACGGCGGCACGCCGCTCATGCGGCCGATGAATGCCTGCAGCATCACCCGGATCTCGTCGTTGCGGATGTCCGTCGTGTTCGCAACCGAGCGCATCAGGTCGACGTCGGCGCTCAGGGTATTCGGTGTCGTCATACCTCATCCGACCGCCGTGGCCGCCGTTCGGTTCCATCACGTTCCGATCGCCCGGGCCGTCCGCACCGCCTGCTCGCAGGCGCTGCGGACGTCGTCCTCGGCGCCGGGGCGGCTCTGGCACCCGATGCTGATCCGGACCGGACCGTCGACGAACACCGTCCAGTGCACGTGGTGGCCGGACCGCACCTCGCGATACGTCACCGCGGGCCGTCCGGCGGTGGATCCGGCCGGGTTGAAGTCGACGAAGACGCCGGCGGCCTCGGCCGCGATCGCGCGTGTGAGGCGTTCGGCAGTGCCGCTCAGTGTCTCTCCGGGCGCCGGGGACTGCGTGATGTGCAGCGCCACCTCGGAGTCCGACGGTGACGTCGCCTGTACCCGGGCCGAACCGGGCCCCGCGACCACGCGCTGCGTGGCCCAGCCCGCGGGCACCGTCAGCGCCACCCGGCCTTCCACGAGGAACGCCGCAGGGGTTGCAGCAGGGGTTACAGCGGGGAGTGTCGCCGGCACCGCGCGCGGTCGGTCCCGGGTGGCGGGGGCCGACACGGCCAGCGGGAGAGCGGTCACAGCCGAGGCGCAGAGCGCAAGGGCGCCGAGCCTGCGTGCGTGTGCCGGCAGCACCCGCGTGACGCCCGCGGGAGAGGCGGTGGGCTCGGGTGGCTCATCGGCGGCCGATCGGGCCAGCCGGGTCAGCCCGGCGTCCCCCATCTCAACGACCGACGAGCCGCTGCCGCGCACCGCGTCCGCAATCAACGCCGCAAGGCCCGCCGCCCCGGTGACCGTGCTCGGCGCATCGATCACCACCGACGACGACGTACGCGGCTTCAGGCCGGCAATCGAGCGCGCAACACGCGCGGCCACCAAGCGCGGCTCGGCCCTGCGCGGCACCGCCACCATCTCCTCGCCGACGACAACCACCATCCGCTCGGCGATCTCCACCACCAGGGTCGGGACGGTCGCGGTCGCCCCCCGGTTGCCCGACTGCCTCAGCAGCCACGACCGGGGCCGCGTCAGCACCTCGGCGCGCGGCGCGGCAGCGGCCGCGCTGACCGCGGCTGTCACCACGGCGACACGCGACGACGGCCACCATGACGGGTGCACGACGACCACGGCGTGTGCACCGCGTACGCAGGGCAGCGACCGCAGGGCCGCACACCACAGCGATCCGACGGCGACCGGGCGTCCGCGCACCAACGCCACCCGGTCGTCAATCGCGCGCAGCGCGGCGCCGGTCACCTCGTCGTCCGCCGACACGTTTGCCTCGCAACACAATTGCCGGATCGTTGCGGGTCCGGCTTCGATGATCACGCGGTGGTGGCTCACGGTGGACTCCATCCCACTTGGATGAGCTGATCGTCATCGCCACGGCCGGTCAGCACGCCGCGACCGGCCGGTAACCCGGCGGGACGGGTGGAGCCGAACGGTCCGGCCTCGTCGGGGCGCCCGCTCATGATCAGCGCCATGCAGCCGAGGTCACGCAGCCCCGCCAGCAGCGGCTCGAAGAACGCGCGATCGGCTCCGCCGCTGCGCCGCGCGACGATCAGGTGTAATCCCACCTCCCTTGCATGCGGCAGGAATTCGAGTAAGCCCAGCAGAGGGTTGCCGGCGGGGAGAGCCACCAGGTCGTAGTCGTCGACCACAACGTACATCTCCGGCCCGGACCACCTGGGCCTCGCGCGCAGCTGAGCCTGGGAAGCATCGGGAGGAGCCATTCGCCGCCGCAGGAGGTCGATCAGTCCGGGCAGCAACACGTCCAGCGCGGGCGGGGATGACGCATAGCCGACCAGAGGGTGCGACTCGATGACGCCAAGCAGGGAGCACCGATAGTCAACGATCAGCAGTTGGGCGTGGGTGGCCGTGGTCGTCCGGACGATCTCGCGGCACAGGGTGCGCAGCGTTGCGCTCTTCCCGCACCCGGTGTCCCCGAGGATCACCAGGTGCGAGTGGCGCGCAAAATCGACTGCGACCGAACGCAATCGACGTTCCTCCACGCCCAGCAGGATCCCCGCGCCCGGTTCGCCGCCGGCCCGCTCGCCGCTGGCCCGTTCGATGACGTCGTCATGGTTGATGCGCGCGGGCAGCAGCAGGATCGGTGGGGCGGTCCGGTCATCGGGTGGAATCTCCGCGAGTGGGGTGGCGATCACCATGTGCTGCCCGTCAACGGACAGGCCACGGCCGGGCCGGTCGCGGGGGACGTCCGCCGCGCGCTTGCGGTCGATCTCGGAGTCGGCGGGATCACCCAGCCTCAACTCGATTCTGGTGGCGATCTGGTCTTTGAGCGACGGCCGGACGTCGGCCCAGCGCGACGCCGACAACACGACGTGAACACCGAACGAAAGCCCCTGAGCAGCAATGGCTGTCACCGGCGCCTCGAGCTCGGCGAATTCCTGCCGGAGGCCGGCCCAACCGTCGATGACGAGGAACACCTCGCCGAAGATATCCAGGCCGGACCCGCCAGGCGTCTCTTCGCCGAATCCAGCTTCCCGGCTCCGCACGACTCCCTCGCACTCGGCCACGATGCGGGCCACCAGGCGCGGTTGGGCGCGCCCGGCGACGGCACCGACATGCGGTAGCGCCCGCAGCGAGGTCAGTGCCCCGCCACCGAAGTCCAGGCAGTAGAACTGCACCTGCCCAGGATCGTGGGTGGCGGCCAGCGCTGTGATCAGGGTCCGCAACGCGGTCGACTTGCCCGACCGGGGGGCACCGACGACCGCCACATTTCCCGCGGCGCCGCGCAACTCGACGATCAACGGGCTGCGGCTCTGCTCCCGGGGACGGTCGACGATGCCGATAGGAACCGTCAGGCTGCCGGGCCTTAACCCCCGGTCGGCCAGCAGCTCCCGCAGGGCCGGTGCGGCTCCGAGCGGCGGCAACCAGACTTGGTGTGCCGGTGGGCCGAGTCCGCTCAGCCTGCCGACGACAGCGTCCAACATGGTGCCCGAAGGCCCGGGAACTGCGGCGGTGACGACCTCGCCTGAGGCCCGCGTATCGAAGGGCCGAACCGCGGGCACACCTGCGGAGCGGGGCGCCGTCCGGGCAGGGAACGGCCCGGAAACGAAGGCCGCCTGGAAGGCGAGCAGCTCACCACCGCCGGTCCGCAGGAACCCGGCCCCGGGAGTGTTCGGCAGTTCATACGCGTCGAGCGTCCCCAGGACGGCGCGAGAGTCGCTAGCCGACAGAGTCTTCAGGCACATCCGATAAGACAGGTGGGCATCCAGCCCCCGCAGCCTGCCCTCGTCGAGCCGCTGACTCGCCAGCAGCAGATGCATGCCCAGCGAGCGCCCCAGCCGGCCGATCGCGACCAACGTGTCGACGAAGTCGGGATGCTGACTGAGTAGTTCGGAGAACTCGTCGACCACGATGAATAGGCTCGGCAGTGCCGGCAGTCGCGGGTCGACACAGCGGGCCCGCCGATACGCCCCGACGGTCGCGCAGCGCGCGGAACGCAGCAGCCGCTGGCGGCGATCCGTCTCGCCGGCCAGCGCATCGCGCATCCTGGCGACCAGTGGCGCATCGTCGGACAGGTTGGTAATGACAGCGGCTACGTGAGGAGCGACAGCCAGATCGAGAAATGTTGCGCCGCCTTTGAAGTCGATGAGGAGCATATTGAGCACCTCCGGCGAGTTGCGGGCCATCATGCCCAGGGCGATGGTGCGCAGCAACTCGGACTTACCCGACCCGGTGGCTCCGATGCACAGGCCGTGTGGACCCATGCCGTTGTCGGCGGGCTCCTTGATGTCGACATCGAGCGGCGCCCCGTCGGCCGTGGTTCCGATCGGCACCCGCAGCTGATCGCGGTCGTGGCGGCGCCACACCGCGACCGGCTCGTATGAGGCCGTGTCGCCGAGCCCAACCAGCCGTGGCCAACCGTCGGCTCCGTCCACACCGGATGCCGACGCGGCCCGGTACCCGGCCAGCCGTCGGGCGCAGACCAGGGCGTCCAGGGGATTCAGCCGGTCGGGACACGCCAACTCGTGAGTCCCGCCACCCGTGATGATCCTCACCGGTGCGCCGACGCGGCCCTGGCGAATCTCGAGAATCGTTGCCCCCTCGAACCCGCCGACGGGTTCGTCGAGGTCGGCGACGATCAACCCGCGTGGGCGGGGGGCGTCAGCGAGTGCGTACCGCGCCTCCGCAGAGTCCGCGTACACCATGCGCGCCGACCCCGCCGCGTCGACGGCGACCGGGTGCTGATTGTGCGGCAGCCACTTCAGCCAGTCCCACTGCGCCCGGTTGCAGTCGGCGATGACCCCGGCGACAGGCATCAGATCTGGGGGGTGCAGCACTGCCAGCTGGCAGATCATCGCCCGCACGAGTCCACGCGCGGCGGCCGGGTCTCCGTCGATGATCACGGTCCCCGGCGCGCGGACGTCGATCGTCATCGGCCCCGCGATCGTCGCGTGCGTCGCGATGAAGCGCCGCACCGCGCCAGCGGTCACCGGGTCCGCGGGATGCGGGATGTCCGGTGCGACCAGGCGCGTGGTGAGTGGCAGAGTCGCGATGGCCACCCGAACCCGGTACGCGTCGGGGTCGTCCGCCCGCCGCTGCCACATCCGTGGCCCGCCGATTAACGTCCACAAGGTATCGGGGGCGGGATGTGTCCGATTCAGTGAGGAACATTGCACCGCGGCTGTTTCCGTCACCAGCTCGCGCAGCCGACCCAGGTAGTCCAGATAGTCGGCACGGTCGTCGGCGATCCCGCCCTGCCGGATGCCCCGCCCGGTTACCCCCGCCACGACCACCGAGGCCAGGGTCATCACCGGGAAGGTCAGGAACATGGGGTTGTGTGTGACAGCAGAGCCCGACACGAAGGCCACCGCCATGAAACCTACGCCCACCAGCGAGATGACGACCGGCAGCACACGCGCGAGCAGACGGGGTGCCGGTGCCTGCACCTCGGGCGGCGTGTCGATGGTGACGTCCGCGGTCGCGACCGGCACCGGCCGTTGCGAAGCGAACACACGCGCGTCAGTCATCTCATCCCTCCAGCCGTGTGGCGACGGTAGATGTCGGTGCACACGGCTGCAAGTCACCTGTGGACAAACGAATACCAGGGAATCGAAACCCGGCTAGCTTCAGTGCGATCCAACCGAAGGGAGCCCGATGGCAGTGCCAGACCCAGGACTGCGCCGCGTGTCCGTTCACACCGGCACCGCCGCCGTTGACCTGACCCTGCCCTCACGTGTCCCGATCGCGGTGCTCATCCCGTCGATCGTCGACGTCCTGGATGGCAAAGGGGGCGAGGGCGGCATCGATTCCGGCGAGGCGTGGCGCTACGAGCTGAGCCTCCCGGGCGTCGCGCCCCTATCGGGATCGAAAACGTTGGCGGATAGCGACATCCGCGACGGGACGGTGCTGGTACTCGCCCGGGACTCGGCTCCACTTGAGGCTCCACGTTATGACGACGCGGCACACGCCGTGTCCGCGACGCTCGCGGCGGTGGCCCGGCCGTGGGGCCGCCGTAGGACCCGGCTCACCGGTGCGCTCGCAGCGAGCAGCCTGACCGGTACCGGCGGGCTGGCTCTCCTGCGGAACTCGCTGACCCACAATCAGCCGGGCGCCGCCGTGATGGCCGCCTGCGCCGGCCTGGCTGCGTGGCTGTTCGCGGTGTCGGCTCACCGGGCGTGGGGCGATCCGATCGCCGCGTTGGCGCTGAGCCTGATCTCCACGTCCTTCGCGGGGGTTGCCGGTTTCCTCGCCGTGCCGGGTCGGCCTGGGATTCCCCATGCATTGCTGGCGGCGGCGGGTGCGTCGGCCACCGCAGTCCTGGCGATGAAGGCCGCGAACTGCGGTGCGGTCACGCTGACCGCGATCGCGTGCACCGGGGCCGTCATCGGGGCGGCCGCATTGGCGGGCGTGGTCACCTCGGCTGCCCTGCAGACACTCGGTTCGGTCTCCACCGTGGTATCCCTCGGCCTGCTGGGAGCAGCCGCGCGGGTGTCGATCATCCTCGCGGGGCTCTCGCCCGCACCGGATCCCGACGAGACCGGTGCGGCAGAAGTGCCTGCAAAGGCGATCCGCGCCGACCAGTTGCTGACCAGCCTGCTCTGGGCCTTCGCTTCCACCGCCGCCGTCGGTGCCGCCGTCACCGTGTTCGCCGGCGCACCGCGGTTGTGTTGCATCGGGTTCGGTGCTCTGACGGGCGCGCTGCTGCTGCTGCGATCCCGCGGTAACGACGCCAAGCAAACGCTGGTGTTCGTCATCACCGGGATAACCGTCACGGCAACGACATTCGGGGTTGCCGCCATGCGCGCACCGGGAGACGGACAGTGGGTCGCCGCCGGGTCGGCAGTCCTGGCCGGTGCCGCGTTGTGCCTGGGGTTCATCGTCCCCGCACGCTCGCCGTCCCCGATCGTCCGCCGAGGTGTTGCACTACTCGAGGCTTCGGCACTGATCGCGATGGTCCCGCTGACGTGCTGGATCTGCGACCTGTACGGCACCGTTCGCGGACTGGTCCCCGGGTGAGGGTGGCGCGTTCGGCGAGCCTGGTGGCAGTCGCGGTGCTCATCGTCGCCCCTGAGCTGGGGACGGCGGCCGCGCACGCGGTGTCGCCGCCGACAATCGAGGACATGTGGTTGCCCCGGCCGGCATTGCCGGCGCCGCCATGGCCGACCGTGCAGCGCGACGCGTGCACCCCGATCTCCGCCGACACCGATCCGGGACGACCGCAGCCGACGCCGGTGATCGACCTGTCCCGGCTCTGGCAGTTCACCCGCGGCGCCGGACAACGGGTCGCGGTGATCGACACCGGCGTTTCGCGGCATCGTTGGCTTCCCGACATCGTCGCCGGGGGCGACTACGTGTCCACCGGCGACGGCACCCAGGATTGCGATGCG
>CAZZHX010000130.1:0-8927 GCA_964653535.1 uncultured Mycobacterium sp.
GCGCAAGGTTTCCCAGCGGTCGATCGACGCCGAGGCCAAGCGTGGGCTGGCGGCCAACACCCGGCGCAGCCAGGAGCAGATTGGTCGCCGCCTGCCCGGGTTCGCGAACTCGCTCATCCGGTATGGTGTCGGGATTTTGGACTGGGACCTGCGCCGCGCCGGCGGGATCTCCTACCGCGTCTACCACTTCGTGAAGGATTGATCGACGTCCGTCATGAAATTTGCCTTGGCGAGCCACGGAACTCGCGGCGACGTCGAACCCTGCGCTGCCGTGGGGCTGGAGCTTCGTCGCCGGGGGCACGACGTGATCATGGCGGTTCCGGCGAACCTGGTG
Source organism: uncultured Mycobacterium sp. (assembly GCA_964653535.1). Taxonomy (GTDB): domain Bacteria; phylum Actinomycetota; class Actinomycetes; order Mycobacteriales; family Mycobacteriaceae; genus Mycobacterium. The sequence goes on from CAZZHX010000130.1 coordinate 335, forward strand.
GAATTCGCCGAGCAGACCGGGCTGGCCGCGGTCGCCTACGGACCCGACTTCGTCGAACTGATGGACCCAGCCCTGTTCCGCAACTCCTGGAGGATCCAGAACCCGGTCGCGTTGCTGCGCAAGGCCATGGAGCCCGTTACCCGGGGCTGGGCGGACACCAACTCGGTGCTGATGTCGATCACGGGCGGGGCCGACCTGCTGCTGACGGGCATCCCGTACCAGGAGGTCGCCGCGAACGTCGCGGAGCACCGCGGCATTCCCCTCGCCGCGCTGCACACGTTCCCACAGCGGGTTAACGGCTACGCCGTCCCGATTCCGCCGCTGCCGTTGACCGTGCCGTCGCCGCTGATCCGCTCCGGGATGGCGGTGGCGAACTGGACGTACTGGCGCATGACGAAGCAGGCCGAGGACGCCCAACGCCGCGAGCTGGGCCTGCCCAGGGCGACCGGCCCTGCGTCGCAACGCATGACACGGCGCGGAGCACTCGAACTGCAGACCTACGACGAGTTCTGCTTCCCCGAGGTGGCGGCGGAATGGGCCGGGAGGCGGCCGTTCGTCGGTGCGCTCACTCTGGAGCGCACCACCGGCGCCGATGACGACGTCGCGTCGTGGATTGCCGCGGGAACTCCGCCGATCTGCTTCGGTTTCGGCAGCATGCCGGTCGAGTCCCCGGCTCAGGCCGTCGCCATGATCGGCGAGGCCTGCGCGGAGCTGGGGGAGCGGGCCCTGGTCTGCTCGGGCGCGAGCGACTTCTCCGGCGGGCTCCATGGCGACCACGTGAAGGTGGTGAGCGCGGTCAACCACGCGGCCGTCTTCCCCGTCTGCCGCGCGGTGGTCCACCACGGCGGCGCGGGCACTACGGCGGCGGGTATGCGGGCCGGAGTGCCGGCGTTGATCCTGTGGATCGCCTTCGACCAGCCCATCTGGGCGGGCGTGCTCGAGAGACTGAAAATCGGTGCAGGTCGGCGCTTTTCGACAACCGACCGGCATGGTCTGATTATCGATCTGCGGCGTATTCTCGCTGCCGACTATCGTGCCCGCGCCCGCGAGATTGCGAGCCGGATGACCACACCCGCCGACAGCGTCACCCGCGCCGCCGATCTACTGGAGGGGACCGTTCGTCAGGGCCGTTTCGGCTGACGGGCCGCGCGCTCCAGCAGGTCGGCCGCGGTGGCCGCCCCCACCGCGGGCGGAGTCAGCCGCGGGGCGATCGCGCGGGCACGTGAGACGCACTCCGGCGCGAGGACGGTGCGGAGCTGCGCGATCAGCGATCGCGGGTTGACGGTCGAAAGCCGCTTGGCTGAACCAACTTTCAGGCGTTTGACTTGAGTGGCCCAGATGAACTGGTCGGCCACATCCCACAGGATCAACGTCGGCAGTCCGGCCCGTAGGCTCGCGGCCGTGGTTCCGGCGCCCCCGTGATGCACGGCCGCGCGGCACAGGGGCAGCACCGTCGTGTAGTTCAGCTGACCGACGAGTCGCACATGGTCGCCGTGCGCGGCGCCTGCGGCGCCGCCGTAGATCAAGGCACGCTCGCCCAACTCGGCGCAGGCCTGCGAGATCATGGCCACCGTGTCGGCGGGGGATCTCACCGGCGTGCTGCCGAAACCGAAGTAGATCGGCGGTGTCCCGGCGGCTATCCACGACGCGGTCGAATCATCGGCGTGCCCACCTTGTTCCAGGGTGAGCGCGCCGACGAAGGGCCGGCGGTCGTTCCACTCCGCTGCGAGCCCCGGAAACAGCACCTGGTCATAGGCCTGGATCTCCAGCGCCCCGCTGTCGGCCATCCGTTGCGCAGCGGGGACCGCCGTGTCGGGCAGCCCGAGCTCGCGCCGCTGAGCACGCTCGTTGTCCCTGGTGATGAACGAATACAGCCGCCAGGCGGATGTCAACGTGGCGCGGACGGCGGGCGCGGGCGCCCGCAAGAAGGGGAGCCCGATCTGCCCGTTGACCCGCACCGGGAAGTGGTGCAGCGCTGCCACCGGAATACCCTGGTACTCAGCCACGTTCGCCACCAGACCGTGGTAGGTCTGGCCCGTCATCACCAGGTCGGCGCCGTCGGACAGGGTGGTGAGCGTCCGGCTCATCTCCGCCCAGCCCTCGACGAACAGCTCCCTGCCGTCGCGCAGCAGGTTCAGCGGGTTCTGGATCGTGAAGGCCTTATGGGTGTACTCGGCGACCGCGACGACCTGCTCGCGGGTATCGGGCCCGTAGGGGGCGGCGGACAGGCCGGCCGATTCGACGAAGCCGACGAGATTGGGCGGCACGGCCAACCGCACGTCGTGTCCACGACCTTGCAGCTCCACGCCCACAGCGGCGCAGGGCTCCACGTCGCCGCGGGTGCCGTGCGCGGCCAGCACACATTTCAAGGGTGTGGACGGCTACCTGACGCGAACCGGGACCACGGCCATGCTGTCCGCGACCACCCGGTCGAACACCGACTTGAGCTGCTCGGTGAACCGGTTCACCGACTCCCTCGCGATCGGATTGTTCGGGTGGGACACCATGATCGAGACCTCGTCGAACAACCGGAAGACCGTCGAGTACATGTAGGCCGGGCTCCGGCCGTCGGTGAACGCGGTGGCGTTCACGCCGTCCAGCGCGGTCGCGACGACCGCCGACAGGGGAGGCAGACCCGCGTCCATGTAGCTCATCATGGTGAACTGCGGGCTGGGCTTGCGCAGCTGCGGCGCCAGCTCCAGCACCCGGTCGTAGGGCACGTTCGCACAGCTCATGTTGGCGTCGAAGGACGCCTGGGCGGCGCGGGCCGTCTCCTCGAATGAATTCGGGTTGATCGGTACGGTGAAAGGCACCACACCGGTAAACCAGCCCACCGTCATGAAGTCCGCGGGGTTCTTGCGCTTGTCCGTCGGGGTCATCCCGTAATAGGTGTCTTCGCCGGTCATCTCGTAGTGAGCCAGGGCCGCGCAGGCGAACAGGCCGCCGCTGAAGCGGGCGCCGGCCCGCTGGCACAGGGCCTCGAAGTGCGCCGTCTGTTCGGGGCCGAGTAGTTGATGTACGTGGACGTCCCCGCCGGTCGGGATGGTCTGGTCGCCCAGCGGCAGCGGGAAGTCTGGCAGCGTGCCACCGTTATCCTCGGCGAACTTCACCCAGGTACGCACCTCCGGCGACTCCAGCGTCATGGCGCTCACCGTCTGGTGCTCGCGCATGCAGAACTCGTCGTAGCTGGCCGCGGGCGGCAGCGCTACGGGCGCCTTGCCCTCCAGGATCGCGTTGTAATTCATCACGATCTCGACGTAGAGGCCGGCGATCAGTACAGGGTCGCAGTGCAGGTGGTCGACGACCGCGTACAGCGCGAAGCGGTCCTCGTACTGGATGACGCCGAAGCGAAAGCAGTCCCACTGCAGCGGGTCGGGCGTCGCGGCGACGAGGTCGTGCCACTGCTGCTTGGTCATCGCTCCGTACTGCTTGGCGACGAAGTTGATGTCGCGCGGGTTCTTCATGGTATGCCGGACGATGTGCTTGGCATCCTTGTACTCGAACCAGCTGTGGTAGGTCGCATGGCGCCGCAGGTGGGCGTTGATCACGTAGGTCATGGTGCGGATGTCGCACTTGCCCGGCACGTCCCAGGAACCCATGACGGTGCGCGAGTAGTCGAGGCCCCGTTCCCGGAAGTCGACGAATCCGCGAAGGTGGCCGGCCTGCATCGAGCTGGGCGGCACGGGGCTGGCGGGTGACTGCCGTGCCTTGGCGATACAGGCGGGCGTCGGCTGCCAGGTCACGATCTCGCCCGAACCCGGGTCCCAGTCGTAGGCATTTCCTACCCGCAAGCTGTCGTGCTCAGAGCCTCCACCGATGAACACGGTTCCCTCCTCTGGTCCAACGCCTGCCGTGCCGTTCATGTCGTCTTCACCGTTCATTCCGTTACGCTTTTCCCGACGCCGTCGCGCCCTCTTTGGGTGCCAGCTTCTCGACCAGGTGGTCAGCCAGCCCCCGGACGGTCGTGATGTCGGCGGAGGTGATCCGCACTCCGGTCTGCGCCTCGATGTGCGTCCGCAGTTCCAGATTACCCAAAGAATCCAGTCCGTACTCGGATAATGGATGATCTGCGTCGATATTGCGGCGCAGGATCAGGCCGATCTGCTCGGAGAGCAGACGACGCAGCCGGCTGGGCCACTCGTCGAGCGGCAGGTCGGCCAGCTCGGCGCGCAATTTGCCCGAGCCGGACCGCTTTTCTCCTGCGGACTTGAACATCTCCAGGAACTTGCTGCGCTCCGCGAAGGACGCGATCCACGGCGTCCCGACGAGCGGGGTATAGCCCGTGTACGCGCGGTCGTGGCGCAGCAGCGCCTCGAACGCGTAGGCGCCCTCTTCGGGGGTGATCGCCATGCCGATGCCCTCGGCGAACCCGGCGCCGCGGCCGATTTCGCCCCAGGCGCCCCACGCGATCGAGGTGGCCGGCAGGCCGTGCGCACGCCGCCAGTAGGTGAAGGAGTCCAGCCAGCTGTTGGCCGCCGCATAGGCGCCCTGTCCGGGCGAACCCAGCAGGGCCGCCGCCGAGGAGAAGGAGCAGAACCAGTCGAGCTCCGCGGAGGCGGTGGCGCAGTGCAGGTTCCATGCGCCGTACACCTTCGGTGTCCAGTCGCGGTCGATGAGTTCGTCGGTGATGTTGGTCAGCGTGGCGTCCTCCACCACCGCGGCGGCGTGCAGCACACCCCGCAGGGGAAGCCCGGTTGCGGTCGCCGTGGCCACCAACTTCCCGGCGGTGTCGGCGTCGGCGATGTCGCCGCACTGGACCAGCACGTCGGAGCCGATCGAACGGACGAGTTCGATGGTCTCCAACGCCTTTCGGGTGGGCTGTGAGCGGGAGCTGAGCACGATCCGCCCTACGCCGGCGCCGGCCATTTTCTCGGCCAGGAACAGCCCTAGGCCGCCGAGGCCGCCGGTGATGATGTACGAGCCGTCGCGGCGGAACACCGGAACCTGCTCGGGCGGTAGCACCACGCTGCTGCGACCGGCGTGCGGGATATCGAGGATGAGCTTGCCGGTGTGCTCGGCCGCGCTCATCACGCGGATCGCCGTGGCCGCCTCGGCCAGCGGGTAGTGCGTGCTCTCCGGCATCGGCAGCGTCCCGTCGGCGGTCAAGCGGTACACCGTAGCCAGGACCTCGCTGACCTCCGCCGGGTGACTGACCGACATCAGGCCCAGGTCGACGCCCCAGAACGCCAGGTTGCGGCGGAACGGGAACAGGCCCATCTTGGTGTCGCCGTAGATGTCGCGCTTGCCGATCTCGACGAAGCGACCGCCAAGGGCCAGCAGTTTGATACCCGCCAGCTGCGCGGCACCGGTCACCGAGTTGAGCACGATATCGACGCCGTAGCCGCCTGTATCGCTGCGGATCTGGTCGGCGAACTCGACGCTACGCGAGTCGTAGACGTGTTCAATGCCCATGTCTTGCAACAACTGCCGGCGCTTCTTGCTGCCGGCGGTGGCGTAGATCTCGGCGCCAGCCGCGCGGGCGATCGCGATCGCGGCCTGGCCGACACCGCCTGTCCCGGAGTGGATCAGCACTTTGTCGCCGGCCTTGATGCGGGCCAGGTCGGTCAGCCCGTACCAGGCGGTGGCGTGCGCGGTAGTCACTGCTGCGGCCTGCGCCTCGGTCAGCCCCTCCGGAATGGCGGTAGCCAGGCGAGCGTCGCAGAGGACATAGGTGGCCCAGCAGCCATAGGGCGACATGCCGCCAACGCGGTCGCCGACGTTGTGGTTGGTGACGTCGGGTCCGACGGCCGTCACCACACCGGCAAAGTCGGTCCCCAGCTTCGGCAGAATCCCGTCGAGGCTCTGGTAGCGGCCGAATGCGTTGAGGACGTCGGCGAAGTTGATGCTCGACGCCGTCACCGCTACCTCGATCTCGCCCGGCCCCGGCGGAACCCGGTCGAACGCGGCGAACTCCATCGTCTGCAGGTCGCCCGGTGCGCGGATCTGCATGCGCATGCCGTCGCTGTCGTGCGCCACGACCGTCGTCCGGCGCTCCTCGGGCCGCAGGGGAGAGGGACATAGGCGCGCGGTGTACCAGTCGTCGTTGCGCCAGGCCGTCTCGTCCTCGTCCGTACCGGCCAACAGCAGCTGGCGAACCACCTGCTCGGCGCTGGTCTGGCCGTCGACGTCGATGTGGGTGGTGTGCAGGTGCGGGTGCTCGGCGCCGATGACGCGCAGCAGCCCGCGCAGGCCGCCCTGCTCCAGGTTGGGCAGGTCCTCAGGCAGCACCGGCTGCGCGCTGCTGGTGACGACGTACAGCCGCGGCGCCTCGCCCTCGATCTCCGGGAGCTCACGGGCGATGCGCACCAGGTGGCGGACGAACTCTCCGCCCAGGGCGGGCGACTTCTCGTCGGGGCTGTCGCTCTTCGGCGCGGTGAGCACCACCACGCCGGAGAATCCGCCGCGGGCGATCTGGTCGTGCAGCGTGCCGGCCATGGCCTTGTGGTCCGCATCGGGAGGCCAGGCCAGCGTCGTGGAGTCGGCTTCGTGCAGCGTGAGCGCTTCGGCGTAGGCCGTCGTGTCGGCCTCGACGGAGGTGCTGATCAGCAGCCAGGAGCCGGGCTCGGTGGTCGCCACCGCGGGGAGTTGGCGTTGCTGCCACTCGATGGTCAGCAAGCGCTCGTTCATCACTCGGGACCGCTCGCCGCTCGGCGAGGCGCCGCTGCCCATGTGCAGCCCGTGCACGGCCAGCAGCACGTTGCCCTGTTTGTCCAGGATGTCCAGGTCGGCCTCGACGGCGCCGCCGGTCGCCGCGGTCACCCGCGAGTAGCAGTAGCGGGCCGCCTGTAGCGGGCCATAGGTCCGCAGCTCGCGGACGCCCAGCGGCAGCAGCAGGCCACCGAGGCTGGCGTTGGCGACGCTGGGGTGCGCGGCCACCGACTGAAAGCACGCGTCCAGCAGCGCCGGGTGGATGCCGTAGCTGGTCTGCTGGGTGCGGATGACGCTGGGCAGCCCGATCTCGGCAACCACCGAGGTGCCGGTCTCCTCGGCGGTGTGCGCGCCGGCCAGGCCCGAGAATGCCGGCCCGTACTGGATCCCGCACAGGTCCATGGCGTCGCGCAGGTCCGAGCCCTCGATTCGGCTCGGGTGCTGGTCCAGCAGCGCGTCGATGTCCAGGGGGGCTGGCGGGGCGTCGTCCCCCGGCTCGAGGGTGCGCAGCACCGCCGACGCGCGGCGTGCCTGCACCCCGTCCTCGTTGGTCTCCACCGTGAACGTGAGGGTGCCCGGCACCTCCTCGGTGGCGGTCAGGCTGATCAGGGTCTCGTCGTCAAGCAGCAGCATCTGCTCGAAGCGGACGTCGCGGACCGCGGAGGCCTCGCCGAACACGGCGCGGGCGGCGCTCAGCGCCATCTCGCAGTAGGCGGCCCCAGGAAGGGTGGGGGTGCCGTGGACCTGGTGGTCGGCCAGCCAGGGCAGCGTCGCGGTCCCGATATCGGCCTGCCAGACGTGGCGTTCGGGCTCTTCGGGCAGCCGCACGTGTTGACCCATCAACGGGTGCACCACGACGCTTGCGCGCAGCGCGCCCGAGCTGTGGCCCTCACGGCTCAGCAGCAGGCTGCGGTGCGTCCACGACGCCAGCGGGGCGTCGACGAGGTGACCGGTGGGGTAGAGCACGGAGAAGTCGACCGTGGCGCCGGTGCTGAAAAGGTCGCCCATGAAGCCGAGCAGCCCGTCGGGCATCGGCTGCTCGCGCCGCATGGAGGCCAGCGCCGCGACTGTCATGTCGAGGCTGCGGGCGGTCTGGTCGACGGCGTGAGTCAACAGCGGGTGCGGCGACAGCTCGCCGAACACGCGGAAGCCGTCCTCCAGGGCCGCCTGCACCGCGGCCGAGAAGCGCACCGTGTGGCGCAGGTTGTCGACCCAGTAGTTGGCGTCGCAGTAAGGCTCCTCGCGCGGGTCGAAGGCGGTGGCCGAGTAGTACGGAACCTGCGGGCTCAGCGGCTCGATCTCCGCCAGCACGTCGTAGAGCTCGTCGAGGATCGGGTCGACCTGCGGGGAGTGCGAGGCCACGTCGACGGCCACCTCGCGGGCCATCACGTCGCGCTGCTCCCACGTCGCGACCAGCTCGCGGACCGTGTCGGTGGCGCCGCCGATCACGGTGGACTCAGGAGACGCCACCACTGCCACCACGGCGTCGTCGACGCCACGGGCCATCAGTTCCGAAAGAACTTGCTGTGCAGGCAGTTCCACCGATGCCATCGCGCCGGAGCCGGCGATCTTGGTCATCAGCTTCGAGCGGCGGCAGATGACGCGCACCCCATCTTCGAGCGACAGGGCGCCGGCGACCACCGCTGCGGCGGCCTCGCCCATCGAGTGGCCGATGACGGCGCCCGGCGCGACGCCATGGGACGTCATGGTGGCTGCCAGCGCCACCTGCATGGCGAAGATGGTCGGCTGCACTCGGTCGATACCGGTCACCGTCTCGGGCGCGGTGAGCGCCTCGGTCACCGAGAAGCCGGATTCCGCAGCGATCAGCGGCTCGATCCGGGCGATAGTCGCGGCGAACTCGGGCTCGCCGGTCAGCAGGTCTGCGCCCATCGCGGCCCACTGCGACCCCTGGCCGGAGAAGACCCAGACCGCGCCGCGCTCCTCC
>CAZZHX010000131.1:0-8858 GCA_964653535.1 uncultured Mycobacterium sp.
GCGGGGATGGGGCCGTAGCCGCTGATCTCGGCCGCATCGTCGGCCCCGCCGAGCAGGGTCTCGTCGGTGACGTCCAGACATGCGCTCTCGCGCACGATCAGGGTGGCCCGCCATTCCGTGAGCGCCCCGCATGCCAGGGCGGCCAGGGTGTGGGGCATCTCGTGGACCAGGGCCTTGGCGAAGCCCAGGTGCCGGTTACCGCGGGCCGGGGAATCGCGGCGCGCCAGCGCGATCTCGCCTGCCACGCCGCGGCCGCGGCGCCCGCCCGGCATCCCGGCGGTGGCCTCGGCGGCCCGGCGCATCGCATCCAACGCCGCCGCGGCCCGGGCCTGCCCGGCTGCTGCCGCGGACTTGGCCCGCTCCAACTGCGCGATTCGCTCCACCAGCGCCGCCTGCCCGGCTCCGGGATCCAGCACCGCAAGATAATCGAACATAGATTCGATGATAAACCGGGGGTACGACAAATCATCGCGGTCACCAGGAGCGGTTCACAACTGCCCGGCAGCCCACTGTCCCAGCACGACCGCGGCCAGCCCGAGGGTGATGTTGAGCAGGATGTTTCCCAGAGCCGCCCGGGTTTGGCGCTCCTCGCCGAGGCGGTGGGTCTCCACCATCCACGTCGAGAAGGTGCTGTAGGCGCCGACGAAGGCGGTGCCGATCAGCAGCGCCGCCTCCCTGCTGAGCTCCAGTTCGCCGATGAAGGCCAGCAGCGCGGCGCCGCTGACGTTGACCGTGAGCGTGCCGAACGGGAACGGCCGCGCCGCCCGCCTGGCCACCGCGCGATCGATCATGAAACGCAGCACCGACCCGGCGCCGCCGACGAGGGTGACGCCCGCCCAGATCGCCACCGTGCTGACCGGCATGCCTCACCCGCGAATCCGTGCGCGGCGCACCACCGCCGTGGCCGATAACACCGCCAGCATGCCCAGCAGGACGCTGCTCACGGTGTAGGCGGCCGCCAGGCCGAAGTGTCCGTGTCGGACCATCCGCACGGTCTCTAACTGCATGGCGGAGAAGGTTGTCAGGCCCCCGCAGAACCCGGTACCGAGTAGGGGGCGCAGATAACGCGACACCGGCAGCCGCTCGAGCAGTCGGGTCGTGAAGTAACCCAGCAGGAAGGCGCCCACGATGTTGACGATGAACGTCGGCCACGGCCAACGGTCTGGGTCGCCGGTCTCGGCGACGGTGTTGCTCAGCGCTGCACGGGCCAAGCTGCCGAGCGCTCCGCCGGCGAAAACCGCCGCCAATTCGCGATAGTCCTGCGCCACGGGCGATTCCCTTCGGTGAGTTTGCCGGTCGGTGAATCCGGGAAGTACCTCAGAAGTCAGTAACGTACCTGACGATGCGGCGACACCGCCTGCAGGCAGAATCAATGACCATGGCCAATTCGCGTGCCGGTCAGCCGGCCCAGCCCGAGGACCTTGTCGACCTGCCCCACCTGGTGACGGCCTACTACTCGGTGCGGCCCGACCCCGACGACGTCGCCCAACAGGTTGTGTTCGGCACGTCGGGTCACCGCGGCTCGGCGCTGGACGGAGCCTTCAACGAGGCCCACATTCTGGCGATCACGCAGGCGATCGTCGAGTACCGCGCGGCGCACGGCACCACCGGGCCGTTGTTCATCGGCCGCGACACCCATGGCCTGTCCGAGCCTGCCTTGGTGTCGGCGCTGGAGGTGCTGGCCGCCAACGAGGTGACGACCGTCATCGACTCCCGCGATCGCTACACGCCGACCCCGGCGATCAGCCACGCCATTGTGGCCCACAACCGAGGTCGCACCGAGGGGCTGGCCGATGGAATCGTCGTCACGCCGTCGCACAACCCGCCGACCGACGGCGGTATCAAGTACAACCCGCCCCACGGCGGCCCGGCAGACACCGACGCAACCAACGCGATCGCCCATCGCGCCAACCAGATTCTCCGCGACGGCGCGGGCGTCAAGCGGGTGCCGCTGGCGCACGCTCTGGGAACCGTTGAGCGCCACGACTACCTGGGCAGTTACGTCGACGACCTGCCCAACGTGGTGGACATCGACGCGATCCGTTCGGCCGGGGTGCGGATCGGTGCCGACCCGCTCGGCGGGGCCAGCGTGGACTACTGGGGCGAGATCGCGCAGCGGCACGGCCTGGAGCTGACCGTCGTCAACCCGCTGGTCGACGCGACATGGCGGTTCATGACGCTGGACCACGACGGCAAGATCCGGATGGACTGCAGTTCCCCGGACGCCATGGCGGGGCTCATTGGCACGGTGATCGCCGACCCCGACCGCTACCAGATCGCCACCGGTAACGACGCGGACGCCGACCGCCACGGAATCGTCACCCCCGACGCGGGGCTGCTGAACCCGAACCACTACCTCGCGGCGGCCATCGACTACCTCTACACACATCGGCCGTCGTGGCCGGCCGGAATCGCCGTCGGCAAGACGGCGGTGAGCTCGTCGATCATCGACCGGGTGGTCGCCGGCATCGGCCGCAAGCTCGTCGAGGTCCCCGTCGGGTTCAAATGGTTCGTCGACGGGCTGATCGGCGGGAGCATCGGCTTCGGCGGCGAGGAATCGGCGGGGGCGTCGTTCCTGCGTCGCGACGGCTCGGTGTGGACCACCGACAAGGATGGCATCATCCTCGCCCTACTGGCCTCGGAGATGCTGGCCGTGACCGGGATCAGCCCGTCGCAGCGCTACCAGCAGCTGACCGCCGAGTACGGCACACCGTTCTACGCGCGAGTCGATGCGCCCGCCGACCGTGACCAGAAGGCCCGGCTGGCCAGGCTCTCACCCGGTGAAGTGACCGACACCGAGTTGGCGGGCGAGCCAATCACCGCAAAGCTCAACACGGCGCCCGGCAACGGGGCGCCGCTGGGTGGTTTGAAGGTGGTGACGGCCAACGCGTGGTTCGCCGCGCGGCCCTCGGGCACCGAGGACGTCTACAAGATCTACGCGGAGTCGTTCAAGGGACCCAAGCATTTGGGCGAGGTGCAGGAAACCGCGCGAGCGTTGGTGAATAAAGTCATCGCGTGACTATTTCGCTGCGCCGGAGCCGTCCGGGGGATAGCGGGTTCGCCGCGGGGATGCCACGCGAGGTCTGGATCCTCAGCGCGGCCAACGTCATGATCGCGCTGGGATACGGCGTCATCTCGCCCGTGATGCCCGCCTTCGCGCGCAGCTTCGGGGTCAGCATCACCGCGGTGACCTTCGTGATCACCGTATTCTCTGTGACCCGGTTGTGTTTTGCCCCGATGAGCGGACTGCTGGTGCAGCGGCTGGGTGAGCGGCGGATCTACCTCAGCGGACTGCTGGTCGTGGCCTTCTCGACCGCCGCATGTGCGTTCGCCCGGACCTATCCGCAGTTGCTGGTGTGCCGCGCCGTCAACGGCATCGGGTCGACGATGTTCTTCGTGTCGGCGTTCGGGCTGATGATCCACATCAGCCCGCCCGACGCGCGCGGGCGGATCGCGGGCGTGTTCAGCACGTCCTTCATGCTGGGTGCGGTTGGCGGGCCGGTGATCGGCAGCCTGATGGCGGGCTGGGGGCTGAAGGCTCCCTTCCTGCTCTACGGCGTTCTGCTGCTGGTTGTTGCGGCGGGGGTGTTCCTCGGGTTGCGGCATTCGGACCTGGCCGCGCCTCCGCCACCGACGCGCTCGGCGGTGACCATGCGGCAGGCGCTGCGGAATCGCGCTTATCGGTCGACGCTGGTCTCCAATTTCGCGACCGGGTGGTCAACGTTCGGACTGCGCATCGCCCTGGTGCCGCTGTTCGTTTCCGACGTCATGGGTCGCGGTGTCGGTGTCATCGGTCTGGTCCTCGCTGCTTTCGCCGCCGGCAATGCGGTGGCCGTGATCCCCAGCGGTTACCTGTCGGACCGAATGGGGCGGCGCACGTTGCTGATCGTCGGCCTGGCGACGTGCGGGGCGGCGACCATCTGGCTGGGCGAGATGTCCTCGCTGCCGGCGGTTCTGGTGGCGGCGGTCGTGACGGGCGCGACATCGGGGGTGTTCATGTCACCGCTGCAAGCCGCGGTCGCCGACATTCTGGGCAGCGAGGCACGTGCTGGCACTCCGGTTGCGGCGTTGCAGATGACGTCCGATCTGGGTGCCATCGTCGGCTCGATGGTCATCGGTCCGATCGCCGAGGATCTGAGTTTCGGATGGGACTTCGACATCAGCGGAATAATCCTGTTGATCGCGGCCGGCTTCTGGGTATTCGCGCCCGAGACTCGGACGACGCTCGATCCAGCGCACGGCCTGGTGCTGTCGGAAGTTGAAGCCGAGCTCGCCTGACCAGCAACTTTGAAGGACGGTTGCCGCTGGTGTAGCTTCGATGGGCACGACGCGGGGCTATGGCGCAGCTGGTAGCGCACCACACTGGCAGTGTGGGGGTCAGGGGTTCGAATCCCCTTAGCTCCACCAAGGAAAACAGCTATTTCTGTGCTTCCATAAGCCCGTTTGACGACAGTTTTGACGACACAGTGGGAGCCCCACACTCCGCGTGTGGTGGTCACGGGTTCGGCTCTTTCCCGCACGAACTTGCGATGAGCGCGGCATCGTGCTGTCGAAAAGCACGAGCAGAGCTTGTCGAAAAACAAGAGTTAAAACTGTCGAAAATGTAGACTAATACCATGTTCGACTATCGGGCGCGCGTCGTCGATTCCGAGTTGGCCGACCGGCTGACCGCGATTGGTGCCGTCCTGATCGACGGTCCCAAGGGCTGTGGGAAGACGGAAACGGCCCTTCAACGGGCGAAGACTTCAATTCGCTTCGACACGGACCCGAACGCGCGCGCACTTCTGAGCCTCAACCCGGACGCGTTGTTCGACCATGAGACGCCGATCCTTTTCGATGAATGGCAGCGCGCGCCCGAGGTATGGGATCAGGTGCGGCGGCATGTCGATGATTTGCGTCGCCGGGGTTTATACATCCTTACCGGTTCAGCGACTCCCAAAGATGAGCGCGAATTGCACTCCGGCGCTGGACGGATTGGCACGCTCCGGATGCGACCTATGAGCTTATTCGAATCCGGCCATTCGACAGGTGAGGCTTCGCTGGCCGCTTTGCTTAGCGGTGAGGATCAAAGGGCGAAGCGAACCGCGATGACGGTTCCAGGCCTCATGGAGCGAATCGTCATCGGCGGTTGGCCGGCCTTGCTTGACCAGTCTGAGCGCAGTGCCCGCGGGTGGATTGCCGATTACCTCGCCCAGATCGTGGACATTGACATACCTGAGCTTGGCGTCGGCAAGCGCACTCCCGAGCGATTACGCCGCGCGCTCTCATCACTCGCGCGTTCTGTCGGGACATCAATAAAAGTCACCACGCTAGGTGCAGACATAGCAGGCGATGATCATCGCGCTCCGGCTAGAGAGACTGTGAACTCCTACCTCGACGCGATGAATCGTCTCAAAGTCACCGAGAACTCGCCGGCATGGAAGCCGCACATGCGTTCGCGCACCGAACTTCGGGAGGCGCCGGTCCGTTACTTCGTCGACCCGTCGCTGGGAACCGCCGCGCTCAAGGTTGGATCGAGGGATCTGCTTGCCGACATCGAGGCCGCCGGATTCCACTTCGAAGCGATGACAGTTCGCGACCTTCGCATCTATGCGCAACCGCTCGGCGGCACGGTCTATTCTTGGCGAGAGTCTCACGGTCGTAAGGAAGTTGACGCGATCATCGACACGCCGGATGGTTGGGCCGCATTCGAGATGAAGCTGTCGGGTGATCAAAACGTGATCGAGACGGCTGCGAAAGGGCTCCTTGATTTCGCATCCGATGTAGACACCTCGAGGCATGGCAGACCTTCCGCTCTCGTTGTCGTGACAGCGACAGGCGGCGGCGGGAAACGAACCGACGGGGTCCATGTCGTGCCGATTTCAGCTCTGGGGCCCTAGCGGTCTATCGATGGGCTTACCGCAGCCGACCCGGGCAGGCTCCGCCATACTGACGACAGTTTTGACGACAAAGGTGACGACAGTTGCCACGCCAGAGCACCCCCTACAGCCCGATTTTTGACGAATCCTACCTTTTCAGGGCATGTGCCTGTTCCTGGCAGTGTGGGGGTCAGGGGTTCGAATCCCCTTAGCTCCACTGGACAAAGTTCACTCAGGGCCGCTCTTTCCTCCGAACGTCCCCATGTGGCTGACGATCGCGCCGACCGCGGTGACGACGAAGACTCCGCAGACACAGGTGGCGAAGACCAGCCCGGTCGTGGCGCTTTGCCACGCTGCGACGGCACGGGCCAAGGCCACGCACACCGCGCCGAGGCACGCCGCCAGATAGATAGAGGACTGCCGGCGCGACCGCGGGTCGTGGCGCAACGTCAGCATGATCTGCGCGCCGTAGGCCGCGAGGTAGATGTAGATGGCACACATCCACGTCGTGAACAGCCGAAGCCAGATATCACCTTGCGTGGCATACAGATTCACATGCGACACGGTTCTCGGTGTTCCGCTGGCCCAGTACCACCCGACCATGACGGGTATGGCGACCGTGAGTGGCGTCCACACCCGCGCTTGGAAGACGCGGTTGATGTCGTTGTCGGCGTGCAGGCGCGTGAGCGCGTGGTATAGCATCGCCGCCTGCGCGCCGATGGCGGCGAGATGGCCCACCACCTGGGCGGCACCCCAGCGGTGAGTCACCCAGTGCATCGCCGTGTCGGCTGGCGTGCACCGCCAGATCAGTACCATCGCCACGGCGGCGGCGATCAGGGTCACGTCGCAGCCGATCTGATGGCGGTTGCGAAGCAGGAGTGCGCGGCGCACCCACAGCGCCCGCAGGAGCACGCCGTTGGTGAGCGCTAGAAGCGCGGTCACGGCGGCGGGATGTTACGGCTGGGGGACACTTCGGTGATCCTCATCGGCGCTGGCGTGCGGCAACCGCACAGAGCCGAAACTTTCTCCCACTGTTCGGGGCGAGTCCACACGGCCGAAAGTACCGCAGCGATCAAGCCCTCGCAATCATCCCAGGTGCCCGGTCTTTGACCCGTGCGGCACTTTCCGGTGCCCGCCCCGGCCAACCGCTTTGGTGGCGCTTCGGTCACGCCCTTGAGAACTGCAAACACACGGTGCCGTCACGCCGATGGCGGGCGCTGCGCCAACTCAAGCCCACCCGACAGGGGCACTTGCGGCCTCGGCGCAGCCACGACCATGTCTTTTCGACCGGCGAGGGTGTAGCGTCGGTGGTGCTGGTATTCCCAGCCGATCCGGCATGGCCCAGATTCTGACGCTGACATGCCCGAGCATCCGCTCACGCCGGACACATCGCTTCACCTTTCAATGGGATTAACTTTGAATGCTCCATCCTTATTTCAGCCTTTGATGGCCCCCTTCGGAATGCAACATTTTTCGTATGTGCCGAGCTTCGGCATCCTCGGCACCTACGCGCCGACACCGTGCGGCTTGGCGACCTTCAGCGCGGCCCTGGCAGACGGACTGGCAGCCAGAGGTGCCGACGTCAATGTCGTGCGCATCGCCGACGGCGACGTCTCCGAGGCGCCCTACGTCGCCGGCGAACTCGTCAACGGCTCGGTCTCGTCGATAGAGACAACCTCGGAGCTGCTCAACCTGAGCGACGTCGTCATCGTCCAGCATGAGTACGGAATCTACGGCGGTCCCGACGGAGACGAAGTCGTCCAGATCATGTCCGGACTGCGCGTCCCGTCGATCGTCGTCGTTCACACGGTGCTTAAAGATCCGACACCGCATCAACGTTCGGTGCTCGAATCGGTGATGGCATTGGCCGATCAAGTGGTCGTGATGTCGGAGGTGGCGCGCGAACGCCTGTGCGCGGGATTCGCCGTCGGCCGCCACAAGGTCATCAACATCCCGCACGGCGCGGCGCTCCCCAGCCGCAGTGGCGTACAGCATCCCGACCGGCCGACCATCTTGACCTGGGGCCTGCTGGGGCCGGGCAAGGGCATCGAGTGGGTGATCGACGCAATGGCTTCGCTCAAGAACCTGCCCAACCCGCCGCAGTATGTGATCGCTGGCCGCACGCACCCCAAGGTCCTCGCCGCGCAGGGGGAAAGGTACCGCGAAGCACTTGTCGCGCAGGCGAAACGCCTCGCCGTCGCCGATTTGGTCTCCTTCGACGCCGTATACCGCACCCCAGAAGAGGTCACCGCGCTCATCCAGACGGCTACCGTCGTCGTCCTGCCCTACGACTCGAAGGACCAGGTCACCTCCGGTGTGCTGGTCGACTCCCTTGCGAGTGGCCGCCCTATCGTTGCCACTGCTTTCCCCCACGCGGTCGAACTCCTCGCCAGCGGCGCGGGCACTGTCGTCGCTCATGGCGATCCCGACGCTCTGGCCGCAGCGCTGCGGCAGCTGCTGACCGATCCGGACGTTGCCGACTCCATGGCAACCGAAGCCCGTGGGCTGGCCCCAACGATCGCCTGGCCCGTCGTCGTCAACGCCTACTTAGGCGCCGCACAACGGCTGCTGGCCAGTCAAGCGGCAACTGCATGACCGGCACCGCGCCCGCCCCTGTGTTCACGCACCTGCTGCGAATGACAGACCATCGCGCCACTTTCGAGCACGCCTGCATGGCCGAGCCCCGCCGCGCGCACGGTTACTGCACCGACGACATGGCGAGGGTGCTTGTCGTCGCCTGCCGCGAGCCCGAAGCACCGGGTGCCGTGAAGGGCCTCGCCGGCAAAGCCCTGCAGTTTCTGAACGACGCCCAATCCCACAACGGCTCCTGCCGCAACCGGATGGACCACGCCGGACATTGGACCGACCAGCCCACCACGGACGACCACTGGGGACGGTGCCTCTGGGGGCTCGGAACCGCCGCCGCCCACAGCAGCGTCAGCCTGGTCCGCCGACTGGCCGTGATCCAGTTCGAACGTGCCGCCAAGGCCAGATCGCCGC
>CAZZHX010000132.1:0-8521 GCA_964653535.1 uncultured Mycobacterium sp.
CGCTGGCAACAACATGGCCAGCACCGACAGCGCCGTCGGCTCCAGCTGGGGCTGACGCTCGTCAGAGTTTCATCGGACCGGGGCCGCACGCTACGAGGGGTGCGGCCCCGGTTTCTGTCTGCACCACCCCGGGGTGGGCTGTGACGGTCGTCCCGCGTTCGGCTGCACCGCTGTGAAGCCACGTTTTCGTGTCGTGTGGCCGGCGTGGACGGCGTGGCACCGCGAGCAATTGCGCACCAATTTGTGGTCGGTTCCGGCCGCTCTCATACTGGCGGCGCTCGGCCTGTTCGCCGTTACCCAGCGGCTGGACCGAGCCGCGTATCGCGGTGAGTTCCGACCACCGTCCTGGGTGATCAGCGGCCCCGCTGACGCGTCACGCCTACTGCTCACCTCGATCGCGACGTCGGTGATCACCGTGGTCGGCGTCGTCTTCTCCATCACGATCGTGACCCTGACCCTGGCGTCGACGCAGTTCGGTCCGCGCATGCTGCGCAACTTCATCCGTGACCGCGGAACGCAACTCACGCTGGGCACGTTCGTCGCAACCTTCGTGTACTGCGTCGTCGTGCAGGTATCGATCGGCCCCGGCGACCACGGCGAGTTCGTGCCCCACATCTCGATCACGACCGCGTTCGGCCTGGTGTTGATCGACCTCATGGTGCTGGTCTATTTCATTCACCACATCACGACGCAGATCCAGCTGCCGCAAGTGATCGCCGGCATCGCCAAAGACCTGGCCCACGCGGTGGCAGTGCAAAGCGAGGACCAGCCCCGGTTCGCGGAGCGCCGCCCCGCGCACGAACCGTCGCTCGACGAGCTACTGGCCACGATCGACACCTTCGGGGGCGTCATCCGCACCCCCAAAAGCGGCTACCTACAATTCATCCGCCACCGGACGCTGGTCCGGATCGCGACCGAGGCGGACGCGGTGATCCGGCTGCCCTATCGACCTGGGCATTTCCTCGTCGAGGGTCGTGAGCTGGCGAGCGTGTGGCCACCGGCCGCCGCTGAGCAGGTGGCCGCCTACCTCGCCCGCGCCCAGGCGACCGGCCCCCACCGCACCATGACGCAGGATGTGGCATTCGGCGTGGATCAGCTGGTCGAAATCGCCATCCGGGCGTTGTCCCAGGCCGTCAACGACACATTCACCGCATTGACCTGCATCGACTGGCTGGCCGACTGCCTGTGCAAGATCGCGCCGGTGTGGAGCCCCACCCAAGTCCATCGCGATGCGGGTGGGGTCATCCGCGTCATTTCCGACCAGGTGAGCTACGAGCGGCTGGTGCAGCGCGCCTTCGAGAAGATCCGTCAAGCCGGCTGGGGAATGCCGGCCACGATGATCCGCCAGCTCGACGCCTTGACGACGATCATGGAACAAACCACCGATCCGGAACGCGCGCAGGTCCTGATGGATCAGGCGACGATGATCCACCGCGCCAACCTCGAGTCTGTTCGCGACGCCTCCGACCGCGCCGACGTCGACCGCCGATATGCCGCGCTGCGGGACCTGCACGCGCAACTCGGCGGCTAGCCGCGAGCCGCGCGGGCGTCAGGGCCGACGGACGACGCCTCCGATTGACGCCCCAACGAAATAATAGCAGCATGTCTATTTAATCCGGCGCGGGAGCTGTGTTTAGTATTTGATGTTGATTGACCGGGGAATGAACTGGGGAACGGGGACACAATGGGCGTGGTGGTCTACGCCGGGCTGACCGTGGCGGTGTTCGCCATACTCGGTCTCACCCTCAAGCTGGTCGAGAAGTTGTGAGCTACGAAAACATCGTGGGGCTGGTGCTTGCCGTCCTTGTCGCGCTGTTCGTCGGGGCCGCCCTGCTGTTCCCAGAGAGGTTCTAGTGAGCGCGACGACGGCGGGGGTGATCTTCCTCGCGCTACTCGCCGTGGCACTCGCCGCGGTCCACGTACCCCTGGGTGACTACATGTACCGCGTTTACACGTCGGAGAAGGACTCCGCCGTCGAGCGGGTCGTCTACCGGCTGATCGGCGTCAACTCCCGCTCGGAGCAGCCGTGGGGCGCCTACGCGCGAAGTGTCCTCGCGTTCTCGTCGGTGAGCATCCTGTTCCTGTTCGGACTCCAACTCCTGCAGGGTGCATTGCCGTTGCACCTGCACCACCCGGCCACCCCGATGACGCCCGCGCTGGCGTGGAACACCGCGGTCAGCTTCGTCACCAACACCAATTGGCAGAACTACTCCGGCGAATCAACCCAAGGCCATCTGGTGCAGATGGCCGGGCTGGCGGTACAGAACTTCGTCTCGGCCGCCGTCGGCATCGCCGTGGCGATCGCGCTGGTGCGCGGATTCGCCCGCACCCGGGCGAACGGACTCGGGAACTTCTGGGTCGACCTGGTCCGCGGCACGCTGCGCATCCTGCTGCCTATCGCGGTCATCGGTGCGATCGTGTTCCTCGCGGGCGGGGCGATCCAGAACTTCCACCTCAACGACCAGGTCGTCACGACGCTGAACGGAACCCGGCAGACCATCACCGGCGGGCCGGTCGCCAGCCAGGAGGCCATCAAGCAGCTCGGCACCAACGGCGGCGGCTTCTACAACGCGAACTCCGCGCACCCGTTCGAGAACCCGACGACATGGACGAACTGGGTGCAAGTTTTCCTGCTTCTGATGATCAGCTTCTCGCTGCCGCGCACGTTCGGCCGCATGGTGGGCAGTCCCAAGCAGGGCTACGCGATCGCGTCGGTGATGGCGACGCTGTTCACAATCAGCGCGGCCTTGATGCTCCTGTTCCAGCTGCAGCACCACGGCACCGTGCCGGCCTCGGTCGGAGCGGCGATGGAAGGGGTCGAGCAGCGGTTCGGCGTCGCCGACTCCGCGGTGTTCGCCGACGCGACAACGCTCACGTCGACCGGTGCGGTCGACTCATTCCACGACTCCTACACCAGCCTGGGCGGCATGATGACGTTGTTCAACATGCAGCTCGGCGAGGTCGCCCCCGGCGGCACCGGCTCCGGGTTGTACGGCATGCTGATCCTCGCGGTGATCACCGTGTTCGTCGCGGGGCTGATGGTCGGCCGCACGCCGGAATACCTCGGCAAGAAGATCAATCCTCGTGAGATCAAAATCGCCGCAAGCTATTTCCTGGTCACCCCGCTGATCGTGCTGACCGGCACCGCGGTCGCCATGGCGTTGCCGGGCGAACGCGCCGGGATGCTCAACGGCGGGCCGCACGGGATGTCGGAGGTGTTGTACGCGTTCACCTCCGCCGCCAACAACAACGGCTCGGCGTTCGCCGGCATCAGCGCCAACACCACCTGGTACAACACCGCTCTCGGGCTGGCCATGGTGTTCGGCAGGTTCCTGCCGATCGTGCTCGTACTCGCGCTGGCCGGCTCGCTGGCCGGGCAGCGCCACACCCCGGAATCGGCGGGCACACTACCCACCCATGGGCCGCAGTTCGTCGGACTGGTCGCCGGTGTAACCCTGATCCTCGTCGCGCTCACCTTCCTGCCCATGCTCGCGCTCGGGCCGCTGGCTGAAGGAATCCACTGATGTCCGAGCAGACGCCGCCGGGCGGCCACACGAACACACAACGGGTCCAGGGCGGCCTGCTCGACCCGATGATGATGTGGCACTCCACGCCGGACGCGCTGCGCAAACTCGACCCGCGCACCCTGTGGCGCAACCCGGTGATGTTCATCGTCGAAGTCGGTGCCGTGTGGGCGAGCGTACTGGCGATCATCCATCCGACGTGGTTCGCGTGGCTGATCGTCGTCTGGCTCTGGCTGACCGTGGTTTTTGCCAACCTGGCCGAGGCCGTCGCCGAGGGCCGCGGCAAGGCGCAGGCGGATACGCTGCGCAAAGCGCAAACCCAGATGATGGCCAGGCGGCTCAAGGACTGGAAGCCGGGCACGCCAGGCGTCGAGGAAGAGGTCGCCGCGGCGATGCTGGCGCAGGGCGACGTCGTCGTGGTCGAGGCGGGACAGGCGATCCCCGGCGACGGCGACGTAGTCGAAGGCATTGCATCGGTGGACGAATCGGCCATCACCGGCGAGTCGGCCCCGGTGATCCGCGAGTCCGGCGGCGACCGTTGCGCTGTCACCGGCGGCACCACCGTGCTCAGCGACCGGATCGTGGTGAAGATCACCCAGAAGCCGGGGGAAAGCTTCATCGACCGGATGATCGCGCTCGTCGAGGGCGCCAACCGGCAGAAAACCCCCAACGAGATCGCGCTGAACATCCTGCTGGCCGCGCTGACCATCATCTTCGTCTTCGCTGTCGCGACCCTGCAGCCCCTGGCGATCTTCTCGAAGGCGAACAATCCCGGAGTCCCGGACACCCAGGCGCTCAACGGCAACGGCGTCACGGGGATTGTGATGGTCTCTCTGCTGGTGTGCCTGATCCCCACGACGATCGGGGCGCTGCTATCTGCCATTGGCATCGCCGGTATGGACCGACTGGTGCAACGCAACGTGCTCGCGATGTCCGGACGCGCGGTGGAGGCCGCCGGAGACGTCAACACCCTGCTGCTCGACAAGACAGGCACCATCACCCTGGGCAACCGGCAGGCCTCGGCCTTCGTCCCCCTCGACGGCGTCACCAACGAGCAGCTCGCCGATGCGGCGCAGCTGTCCAGCCTCGCCGACGAGACACCGGAGGGGCGGTCGATCGTCGCCTACGCCACCGAGAACTTCGGGTTGCGCGACCGCACGCCCGACGAACTCTCGCTGGCCGACTGGGTGGCCTTCTCCGCTACGACGCGAATGTCGGGCGTCGACCTCGCCGGGCACCAGCTGCGTAAGGGTGCGGCGAGTTCGGTGTCGGATTGGGTGATCGGCCTCGGCGGCACCGTTCCACCGCAGCTCGCCGGGCTCGTCGACGGCATCGGTGCCGGTGGTGGCACCCCGCTGGTGGTCGGGGAGAGCACTGACGGCAAGGCCGATAAAGCGGCAAGAGTACTCGGCGTCATCCACCTCAAGGACGTGGTCAAGCCGGGTATGCGGGAGCGCTTCGAGGAAATGCGCAAAATGGGCATCCGCACGGTGATGATCACCGGCGACAACCCGTTGACCGCCAAGGCGATCGCCGAGGAGGCCGGGGTCGACGATTTCCTCGCCGAGGCAACGCCCGAGGACAAGCTCGCGCTGATCAAACGCGAGCAGGAGGGCGGCAAGCTGGTCGCCATGACCGGCGACGGCACCAATGACGCACCGGCCCTGGCCCAGGCCGATGTGGGTGTGGCGATGAACACCGGCACCTCGGCCGCCAAAGAGGCCGGCAACATGGTCGACCTGGACTCCGACCCCACCAAGCTCATCGAGATCGTCGAGATCGGCAAGCAGCTGCTGATCACCCGAGGCGCCCTCACCACGTTTTCGATCGCCAACGACATCGCGAAGTACTTCGCGATCATCCCCGCGATGTTCGTCGCGCTGTTCCCCGGGCTGGATCTGCTGAACATTATGCGGCTGCACAGCCCGCAGTCGGCGATCCTGTCGGCGGTGATCTTCAACGCGCTCGTCATCGTGGCCCTGATCCCGCTCTCGCTGCGCGGCGTGAGCTACACGCCGAGCAGTGCGTCACAGTTGTTGAGCCGCAACCTCTACATCTACGGGCTCGGCGGTATCGTTGCCCCGTTCATCGGGATCAAGCTGATCGATCTGATCGTCCAATACGTCCCCGGGATGTCCTGACATGAAGTTCTCGAGTTTCGCTCGCCTGCACTGGGGGGCAGTGCGCGCGCTGCTGGTGCTGACCGTCATCACCGGTCTGGCCTACCCGCTGCTCATCTGGCTTATCGCCCAGATTCCCGGCCTGCACGAGAAGGCCGACGGCTCGATACTCACCGCCAACGGCCATGTGGTCGGCAGCCGGCTGATCGGCCAGTCGTTCACCGACTCCGGCGGCAATCCCCTGCCCAAGTACTTCCAGAGCCGCCCGTCGGCCGCGGGCAACGGCTACGACCCGACGGCATCCGGGGCCAGCAACCTGGGTCCGGAAAGCATCATCGACGTCCCGGCGGATCCGTCGCAGCTGAAGGCGGGAAAATCGGCCTCGGACGCGGGATTCGAGCCGAGTCTGCTGACGCAGGTCTGCACGCGCAGCACCGCGGTCGGCCAACTCGAGGGAGTGTCCGGGTCGCGCCCGTTCTGCACCGGCGGCGGCGTGGGTGCGGTGCTGTCGGTGATCGGGCCGCGCGACGCCCGCGGTCACGTCGCCCACCCGTCCCGAGTGGTCAGCGTCAACGAGCCGTGCGCCGCCACGCAAGCTCCGTTCCTTGTCGTTTTTGAAGGTGCGCGTGTCGAGTGTGCGCGCTACGGCGAGGACGTGTCGACGGGCCAGATCGTGCCGATCCGGGGTGCCGCGCCCGCCAACCCCGCTGTGCCCGCCGACGCGGTGACCACCAGCGGCAGCGGCCTGGATCCAGACATTTCACCGGCCTACGCCGCCATCCAGGTCGCCCGGGTCGCCCGCGCTCGCCACGTCAGCGCGGATCAGATACGCGCAGTCGTGGCGCAGCACTGCAGCGGCCGCTCCCTCGGGTTCCTCGGTGAACCGACTGTCAATGTGCTCCTGCTCAATCTCGACCTCGACCGCCGTTATCCGGCAACGGGTTAGCGCCACGGCGCGATGATGGCTGACGAGAGCGGGACCACCCACCGTCGCAAGCGTGGCGAATTGCGGATCTTCCTGGGTGCGGCTCCGGGTGTGGGCAAGACCTACGCCATGCTCGGCGAGGCGCACCAGCGGCTGGAACGGGGCACCGACGTCGTGGCAGCCGTGGTGGAAACCCACGGGCGGGTCAAAACCGTCGAGATGCTCGAGGGCATCGAGATGGTTGCGCCGCACTACATCGAGTACCGGGGCAGCAGCTTTCCCGAACTCGACGTACCCGCCGTTCTGGCGCGCAACCCCGAGGTGGTCCTGGTCGACGAGCTCGCCCACACCAACACGCCCGGCAGCAAGAACGCTAAGCGCTGGCAGGACGTCGAGGAACTACTCGGCGCCGGGATCACGGTCATCTCCTGCGTCAACATCCAGCACCTGGAGAGTCTCAACGACGTCGTCGCCCAGATCACCGGCATCGAACAGCAGGAAACGATCCCGGATTCGATCGTGCGCCAGGCCGCGCAAGTCCAACTGACCGACATCACTCCTGAGGCACTGCGCCGTCGGCTTTCCCTCGGACACGTCTACGCGTCCACGAAGGTCGACGCGGCGCTGTCGAATTACTTCCGTCCCGGAAACCTGACTGCGCTAAGGGAATTGGCGCTGCTCTGGCTGGCAGACCAGGTGGACAAGGCACTAATCAAGTACCGGGCAGAGAACAAGATCACCGACACCTGGGAGACCCGCGAACGGGTCGTCGTGGCGGTGACAGGCGGTCCCGAGTCGGAGACGTTGGTACGGCGGGCGTCTCGTGTCGCGTCGAAGTCCAGCGGCGAACTGATGGTGGTACACGTCGTCCGAGGTGACGGCCTGGCCGGTGTCTCGGATGACCGGATGGCAAAAATCCAGGAGCTGGCGACCAGCCTGGGCGCGACCGTGCACACCGTCGTCGGCGACGATGTGCCCTCGGCCCTGCTGGATTTCGCCCGAGAGAACAACGCGACACAACTGGTGATCGGCACATCGCGTCGACCCCGGCTGGCGCGCATCTTCGGGGAGGGCATCGGCACGTCGATCGTCGAGCGCTCCGGCACGATCGACGTGCACATGGTCACCCATGCAGAATCCAGCCGTGGGGTCAAGAAAGTGTCGTTCGTGCACCGCGAGCGGCGGGTCACGTCGTGGCTGGCGGCCGTCATCGTCCCATCGGTCATCTGTGCCGTCGTAGTGACGGTGTTGGACCGCTATCTCGACCTCGGGGGCGAGAGTGCCTTGTTCTTCGTCGGGGTCCTGGCAGTCGGACTGCTCGGAGGTGTTGCGCCCGCAGTCCTGTCGGCGGTCCTGGCCGGCCTGCTGCTGGACTACTTTCTGACCCAACCCAGGGGCAGCTTCACCATTGCCGACCCCAACAGCTACCTCACGGAATCAGTTTTGTTGCTCATCGCGGTCGCGGTCGCGGCCCTTGCCGACGATGCGGCCAAGCGCACCCGGGAAGCCCGGCAGGCCGCCCGCGAAGCGGAATTGCTGACGCTGTTCGCGGGATCGGTATTGAGCGGCGCCGACCTGGAGGCGCTGCTGGAACGCGTTCGGGAAACCTACTCCCAGCGCGCGGTGACGATGCTGCGGGAACCCGACGACGATGAACGGGCCGACGGGTCGACGGGATACGTCGCCGCATGCGTGGGCGAGGACCCTTGTGTGAGTGTGGATTCGGCCGACACCTCGATCGAAGTCGGCGACGACAAGTTCTGGATGCTGCTGGCCGGGAAGAAGCTTCCCGCGCGGGACCTGCGGGTGCTCGGCGCCGTCGCCCGGCAGGCCGCCGGGCTGATCAGACAGCGCGAGCTCACCGAGGAAGCCATCGTGTCGCAGGAGATCCTGCAGGCCGACAAGTTGCGGCGCTCCGTGCTCTCGGCGGTCAGCCACGACCTGCGCACACC
>CAZZHX010000133.1:0-8502 GCA_964653535.1 uncultured Mycobacterium sp.
GGAGGCGGCGGGGAAGGTCGCGGACGTCGCTCGCCTCCTGCGCGCCGACGCCGAGGTGCCGAACGCCGAGGTGCCGAACCCGCAGTGGCACATGGTGGGCCACATCCAGCGCAACAAGGCTCGCTCGGTGGCGCGGTGGGCACATACTGTCCAGTCGGTCGATAGCGTCCGGTTGGTGACTGCGCTCGAGAGGGAGGTATCTGCGGCCCTTGCGGAGGGCCATCGCGCGGAGCCACTGCGCGTCTACGTGGAGGTCAGCTTCGATGGCGACGCCTCGCGCGGCGGCGTCGATATCTCGACACCCGCAGCCGTCGACCAGGTGTGCGAGCAGGTGGCGGGGTCGACGACCCTGGAATTCGTCGGTTTGATGGGCGTTCCGCCGCGGGACTGGGACCCCGGCGAGGCATTCGCACGGCTGCAATCCGAGCACCGCCGGGTGCTTGAGTCGCATCCGGGTGCGGTGGGTCTGTCCGCCGGTATGAGCAACGATTTCGAGATTGCCGTAAAACATGGTTCAACCTGTGTGCGTGTCGGTACCGCGTTGTTGGGCCCCCGGCCGTTACCGTCTCCGTATTAAGTCACTGTCGTCACATCTTTATCACTGACACCAATTCATCACTGACACCACGGAACTTCAGGGCTGCTGAGAAGGGGTCATACGCTATGAGCACACTTCACAAAGTCAAGGCCTATTTCGGTATGGCCCCCATGGACGAGTACGACGACGAGTACTACGACGATCGCGCACCCTCCCGCGGATTCCCGCGCCCCCGCTTCGACGAGGGTTATGGCCGCTCAGAAGGTCGCGCAGAAGGCCGCTACGAGGGCCGTTTCGAGGGGCGCGACTATGACGACCCTCGTGCTGAAGTCCCCGATTTCCCGCCGTCGGGCGGCTATCGCGCCAGCTACGGTGACGACCCCCGCTACGGACCCATGCATCCCCGCGAGTTCGACCGGCCCGAGATGAACAGGCCGCGGCTTGGATCGTGGTTGCGCGGTTCCACCCGTGGAGCGCTGGCGATGGATCCGCGCCGGATGGCGATGATGTTCGAGGAGGGCCACCCGCTGTCGAAGATCACCACGCTGCGACCCAAGGATTACAGCGAGGCACGGACCATCGGCGAGCGGTTCCGCGACGGCACCCCGGTGATCATGGACCTGGTCTCCATGGACAACGCCGACGCCAAGCGTCTGGTCGATTTCGCCGCCGGCCTGGCGTTTGCGCTGCGCGGCTCCTTCGACAAAGTCGCGACCAAGGTGTTCCTGCTGTCGCCGGCTGACGTCGACGTGTCCCCGGAGGAGCGTCGGCGGATCGCCGAAACCGGCTTCTACGCTTACCAGTAGGCCTACGGGTAACGCACCGGCCGGTCAACGGAGTCGGTACGCTGGCGTCGTGCAGTCGGTGGTCTTCCATATCCTGGGATATGTCCTCTTCTTCTTCTGGCTGCTGCTCATTGCCCGGGTCGTCGTCGAGTTCGTTCGCTCGTTCAGCCGTGACTGGCATCCAACCGGCATCACCGTGGTGTTCCTCGAGATCATCATGTCGATCACCGACCCCCCGGTGAAACTGCTGCGTCGGCTGATTCCGCAGTTCACCATCGGAGCGGTCCGCTTCGACTTCTCCATCATGGTTCTGCTCCTGGTCGTGTTCATCGGGATGAACTGGGCATTCGATATGGCCTATCCCGCCGCCTGACGGCGGATGACGCCGGGGAGACGGTTCGGCCACGCTTGCGCGTCGGTTCGCCTCGCGCGATGTCAAAATTCCGCATCGTGGGATTTCATTACGTACAGCCTTCGAGGCTTCAATGCCGGTTCTCGACCATCTGCCGAGT
The DNA here is from genome assembly GCA_964653535.1 of uncultured Mycobacterium sp. GTDB lineage: Bacteria > Actinomycetota > Actinomycetes > Mycobacteriales > Mycobacteriaceae > Mycobacterium. Next base: position 1,836 of record CAZZHX010000133.1, read on the forward strand.
CTGTAACAATCGCGGCTGGTGTGACAGGATGGACGGCAGTTGCACCACGGCCAGCACTGCGTTCTACACTTTCCAAAACGTTCGACAGGAACTTGAGGGGACGAAATAATGCCGCTGACACCAGCCGACGTCCACAACGTGGCGTTCAGTAAGCCACCTATCGGCAAGCGGGGCTACAACGAGGACGAGGTCGACGCCTTCCTGGACCTGGTGGAGACTGAGTTGACGCGACTGCTCGACGAGAACTCCGACCTGCGTCAGCGGGTCGATGAGCTGGACCGGGACCAGGCGTCCGGTGGGGGCCGGGCCGCGTTCTCCACGCCGACGTACGCGATGCCGGTCGCCGCACCCGAGCCGGCACCGATGCCCACCACGGAGATCGGCGAGGAGCAGGCGATGAAGGCCGCGCGGATCCTCAGCCTGGCGCAGGACACCGCGGACCGTCTCACCAGCACCGCCCGCGCCGAGTCCGACAAGGTTCTTGCCGACGCCCGCGCCAACGCCGACCAAATCCTCAGCGAGGCGCGCACCTCCGCCGAGACCACCGTCGCCGAGGCCCGGCAACGTGCCGACGCGATGCTGGCCGACGCCCAGACGCGCTCTGAGACGCAGCTGCGCCAGGCCGAGGAGAAGGCGGATGCCCTGCAGGCTGACGCCGAACGCAAACATGCGGAGATCATGGGAACGGTCAACCAGCAGCGCACGGTGCTCGAAGGCCGTCTTGAGCAGCTTCGGACCTTCGAACGCGAATACCGCACTCGGCTCAAGACCTACCTTGAGTCCCAGCTCGAGGAGCTGGGTCAGCGGGGATCGGCGGCGCCGGTTGACTCAAGCGCCGATTCCGGCGGCTTCGACCAAGGCAACCGCGGTCGCAACTAGCCCGGTTCCGGACGCCCGCTCGTCGGCTGGAGGATGACCAATGCTCGTCATTGCGCTGGTGTTGGCCCTCATCGGGCTGGCCGCCCTGGTATTCGCGGTTGTCACCAGCAACGTGCTTGTGGCCTGGGTCTGCATCGGCGCCAGCGTGTTGGGTGTGCTGCTGCTGATTGTCGATGCTCTGCGGGAACGCCGGCTACGCGACACGGCCGGCCAGGCGCCTGAGACCGCTGAGACCGCCGAAGCCGCTGAGACCGCCGAAGCGGCTGACGCCGAAGCGACTGAGACGGGAGTGTCAGATCCGGAAGACCAGGGCGCCGAGGACTACCCCGACGAGGCCCCGCACGAAAACTCAGCTGAGGCCGCGCCCGACGCCCTCGATGATGGCGAGCAGCAAGAGCCCGCCCAGGAGACCGCGCACGAGCCGACTGAGCCGACCGAGTAGACCGCACCCGCTCGCCGCGGTACAAGTGTCCGAGGGGGGACTTGAACCCCCACGCCCATTAATAGGGCACTAGCACCTCAAGCTAGCGCGTCTGCCATTCCGCCACTCGGACAAGACCAACCGCACGGCAGCTAAGGCTATCGGATCGGCCGGGGCACGCCCAACCAGCCCAACCAGTGGTAGGAAGAGACGAGGAAGGGAGACCGTGACGCAAGGAAACGGGGCGGCCGAAAATTCCGTCAATGCCAGCGACGACGTGGTCGAGGTCGTCAGCAGGTTGATCCGTTTCGACACCACCAACACCGGGGAAGCGGAGACCACGCAGGGCGAGGCCGAGTGCGCCCAGTGGGTCGCCGAGCAGCTCGCGGAGGTCGGCTACGAAACCCACTACGTCGAATCGGGCGCGCCGGGCCGCGGCAATGTGATCGCCCGCCTCGCGGGGGCGGACGGGTCGCGCGGCGCACTGCTGATCCACGGGCATCTCGACGTGGTGCCGGCGGAACCGGCCGACTGGAGCGTGCATCCGTTCTCCGGCGCGGTCGAGGACGGCTTTGTCTGGGGCCGCGGCGCGGTCGATATGAAAGACATGGTCGGCATGATGATCGTGGTCGCGCGCCGGTTGAAACGGGCCGGTGTCGCGCCGCCGCGGGATCTGGTGTTCGCCTTTGTTGCCGACGAGGAGCACGGCGGCACCTATGGCGCCCAGTGGCTCGTCGACAACCGGGCCGACCTCTTTGACGGCGTCACCGAGGCGATCGGTGAGGTGGGCGGGTTCACCTTGACCGTGCCGCGCCGCGACGGCGGGGAGCGGCGGCTCTATCTGATCGAGACGGCCGAGAAGGGTTTGTTGTGGATGCGGCTCACCGCCCGCGGCCAGGCGGGGCACGGCTCGATGGTGCACGAGCAGAACGCCGTCACCGCCGTCGCCGAAGCGGTCGCCCGGCTCGGCCGCCACCGCTTTCCCCTCGTGCTGACCGACACCGTCGCCCAATTTCTGGCCGCCGTCGCCGAGGAGACGGGGGTCGCGTTCGACCCCGAATCGGCCGACCTGGAGGGGCAGATCGACAAGCTCGGCCCGACGGCCCGCATGCTCAAAGCCGTGCTGCGTGACACCGCCAACCCGACGATGCTCAAGGCCGGTTACAAGGCCAATGTCATCCCGGCGACCGCCGAGGCCGTGGTCGACTGCCGAGTGCTGCCTGGCCGCAAGGCGGCTTTCGAGGCCGAGATCGACCAGTTGATCGGCCCTGACGTGACGCGCGAATGGATCAGGGACTTCGCGCCGTACGAGACCAGCTTCGACGGCGACCTGGTGGACGCCATGAACGCCGCGGTGCTGGCGCTGGACCCGGACGCCCGCACGGTGCCCTACATGCTCTCTGGCGGGACGGACGCGAAGGCGTTCGCGCGCTTGGGCATCCGCTGTTTCGGCTTCAGCCCCTTGAAGTTGCCGCCCGACCTCGACTTCAGTGCGTTGTTCCACGGCGTCGACGAGCGGGTACCCATCGACGCGCTGCGCTTCGGCACCGAGGTGCTGACGCATTTCTTGAACAACTGCTGAAGTTGACGCACTGCTGATTCACACGTCACGAGAGGATCGTCCATGCCCACCGCGCCCGACCCCTACGCCTCGCTGCCCACGCTGCCCACGTTCACCATCACGTCGCAGTCGGTCACCGACGGCCAGCCGCTGGCACGGCCGCAGGTCAGCGGGATCATGGGGGCCGGCGGGGAGGACCTCAGCCCCCAGCTCAGTTGGTCGGGATTCCCCGCCGACACCCGCAGCTTCGCCGTCACGGTGTACGACCCCGACGCGCCGACGGCCTCCGGGTTCTGGCACTGGGCGGTGGCCAACCTGCCCGCCGACATCACCGAATTGCCCGCCGGCGCCGGTGACGGCCGCGCACTGCCCGGCGGCGCGCTGACGTTGGTCAATGACGCCGGGATGCGCCGCTACGTCGGGGCCGCGCCCCCGCCTGGACACGGCCCGCACCGGTACTACATCGCCGTGCACGCCCTCGGTGTAGCCACACTGGATCTCACCGAGGATGCCAGCCCCGCCTTCCTCGGCTTCAACCTGTTCCAGCACGCGATCGCACGTGCGGTGATCCACGCGACCTACGAACAGATATAAGGCTTTCGAAGTTCGCCAGAGCGCACAACGACGCGTGTTAGCGTTACCTTTTTACAGGCTGGTAATGGTCCGTCGGTTGGCTGGTGAGACGCGTTTTTGCGAGTGGAGTCGATACCGTAGCTTCACAGACTTATGAACGCGCTTTCGGGCTCGCCGGTGTGTGGAAGCGGGATCGACCTGACGATCGTGTTGTGGGTGCCGGTGGCGCTGGTGCTTTCGATGCTGCTCACTATCGCGGCCTGGTGGCGCGTGACTTCCCAGACCGGAGTCGGCTGAGGGAGGCGGACATGGATTACGCGGTACTACCGCCGGAGATCAACTCCGCGCGCATGTATCTGGGCGCCGGGTCGGACTCGATGCTGGCCGCCGCCCACGCGTGGGAAGGGCTAGCTGCCGAGTTGCACCAGACGGCCCAGTCGTATCAGGGCGTCGTCTCGGGACTCACCGCCGGGTCGTGGAGCGGCCCGTCGTCGGCGTCGATGGCGGCCGCGGCCGCTTCCTACGTCGGCTGGCTCAACGGTGCCGCCGTGCTCGCCGAGGAATCCGGAATCCAGGCCAAAGCAGCCGCCGCGGCCTACGGGGAGGCGTTCGCCGCGACGGTGCCACCCCCCGTGATCGCCGCCAACCGGGCCCGGGTCGCCAGGCTGATAGTCACGAACCTGTTCGGCCAGAACACATCCGCGATCGCGACTCTCGATGCCCGGTATGCCGAGATGTGGGCACAAGACTGTGCGGCCATGTACCGCTACGCCGCGGCGTCGGCATCCGCGACGGCGCTGACACCCTTCAGTGCCCCGCGACCGAACACCAACCCCGGCGGGTCGGCCGCGCAAGCGGCGGCGGTCGGCCAGGTGAGCGGCACATCCGCCGGCAGCGTGCAGCACGCGGTCGCATCGGTGCCGCACATGATGTCCGCGGTACCCGCCGCGCTGCAGAGCCTAGCCGCGCCCGTGCCGGCGGCGAGTCTCTCGGATCTGTTCACCACGCTGGGCGACTTGAGCGACCTGATTACGATCTTCCTCGACCTTCCGGCCAACCTCATCGCACTGACCATCGCCCTGCCCCTGGCGCTCCTGGGCATCGCGTCCCTGCCGCTGGACATCGGCGGTTACGGCACCGGTGTGCACACCGACGACATCGTCAGTGGCTGGGCCGGCGTGCAGCCGTGGCCGGGCGAAGAACCGGCGCCCGTCCAAGAGCTGCCGGCGCCCCTGACGAACCTGCCCGTAGGCACGGTGCCGCCGCCGCGGGTCTCGGCCGGCGTGGGCGAGGCGAACACGGTCGGAGCCCTATCGGTGCCCCCGACCTGGACCATCGCCACGCCGCTGGTGCGCCCCGTCTCGTTCACGTTGCCGGCGCTGCCCGCCGGCGCGGTCGGACTGGGTTCCCCACCGGGATCCGGCACCACGTTGGGTCAGATGGCGCTGGCGGGCATGGCCGGCCGGGCCCTTGCCGGCACCGTGGGCAACGGCGCCGGCAACGGCGCCTCCAAGGGCTGCGACGCCGTCCCCGGGGGCGAGCGGGCCCGGGCTGCCGCCGGTGGCAGTGCGACGACGGAGGCGGCCGACCCCGCGGGCGAGGCACCGGAAAGCGGGCCCCGGCCCGTGGTCGTCGGCGTCGCGGCTGAGCTCCGCGAGTTCGCCAAGCTTCGCGACGAGGGGATCTTGACCGACGCCGAGTACACCGAGCAGAAAGACCGCCTGCTCGGTCGGTGACGTGCCTCCCGCCGTGCGGGTGCAGCGTCGGTGGCTGGAAGAGGAATGCGCAGTGATGGACTTCGGGATGTATCCGCCGGAGATCAACTCCGGCCGGATGTATGCCGGTCCTGGTTCGGGGCCGTTACTGGCCGCTGCGCAGGCCTGGGTCGGCGTGGCCGACGAACTCAGCGCGGCGGCCAGCAGCTATCAGTCGGTGGTGTCGGAGCTGACAGCGGGGCTCTGGACGGGTCCGTCGTCGGCGTCCATGGCGGCCGCGGCCACTCGCTACGCCGAATGGCTGAGCGGCGCTGCCGCGTGCGCAGAGCGGACCGCGAGCCAGGCAACCGCGGCGGTCGCCGCCTACGAGACCGCGTTCAGCATCACGGTGGCGCCCGCGGCGATCGCGGCCAACCGCAGCCTGCTGGCGGCGCTGGTGGCGACGAACTTCTTCGGGCAGAACACAGCGGCGATCGCGGCCAACGAGGCGCAGTACGCCGCGATGTGGGCCCAGGACGCCGCGGCCATGTACACCTATGCCGGTTCGTCGGCCGCCGCGACCGCACTCACACCGGTGACCTCCCCTCAGCCAAACACCAGCCCCGGCGCATCGGCCATGCGGGCCGCGGCGGTGCGCCACGCGCTCGCCGGGCCCGCAGCCGACGGCCAGAGCATCGTGTCTGGCGTCTCGCACACATTCTCCGCGGTACCCGCCGCACTGCAGAGCATGGCCACGCCCGCCCGGTCGATAACGTTTACGGACCTACACAACCTGAGCAACCTCATCACCGTGTTCTTGAGCACGCCGGCCGCCCTCGAGGGCCTGTTTGTTGAAATCCCCTTGGGAATCGAGGAGGGGCCGGTGGACCTCCCGTTCCTCATCGGCGGCTACCTTGCCGGTACGCACACCGACGACATCATTAGTGGCTGGCAGGGGGTCGACGGCTGGCCGGGCACCGGGCAGGCGCCGGTCACGGAACTCCCGGCGGCGCTGAGGAACCCGCCGCCCGGCGTGGTGTCGACGTTGTCGGCCGGTCTGGGCACCTCCGCAAAGATCAGCGGGCTGTCGGTTCCGGCGGCCTGGACCGTTCCGGCACCGGACGTCCGTGCCCTGACCCTGCCGGTCAACGGCATCGAACTCAGCGCTGTGGTGCAAGAAACCGGGGCGGACAGCACCGTCGCCGACATGGGGCTCGCCGGCATGTCCGGACGCGCGATGGCTGGCCAGTCCGGCGGCGCCGGTGGCGGTGCTGCAGGCGGCACGGTGACCAGCGGGCGCCCGCCCGCGCGCGCCGCAGTCGCAGCGGCGGGGCGGGACGGCGACGTCGCACGCCGCGAGCCCAGAGTGGTGGTCACCGGCGTCGCGGCCAGGATTCGGGAGATCACCCAGCTGCGCGACGAGGGAGAGCTGTCCCAGGAGGACTACACCGCGCTGAAGAACCGACTGCTCGGGCGCTGAACCTCGCGGGCGTGCCGTGAAATCACTTGCGCAACATCCGTTATCAACTGTCTCATGGC
>CAZZHX010000134.1:0-8478 GCA_964653535.1 uncultured Mycobacterium sp.
GAACCACGGAACCTGCTGCACAGTGCTGATCAGCGCTTTCAACGGCGCCGAGTTCGCCACCTCCGCCGCCGCATACGCCGCCCCGCCTGCCCCCAATGCTGCCGCGAATTGGCCGTGAAACGCGGCACTGTGGGCGCCCAACGCGTGAAAATCGCGGCCAAACCCCCCGAACAGCGCCGCCACCGCCACGGACACCTCATCAGCCGCCGCTGCCGCCACCGACGTCGTCACCGGCGCCGCCGCGGCATGAGCCTCGCTGATCGCCGCCCCGATGCTCTCCACGAAGCTCGCCGCCGAACCCACCCCGCCGACATCCACCGACAACACCATCGCAAGACCCCCGATCGAGGCTGAACGCGGACCCGGGCTCACCGGACTGGCGACTAACCGCGAATGGGTCCACCCGTGATGAGAGTCTGAATACCTCAGCACTGTGAGTGGTTACACGGACGTCGCCGATGCCGAAGTTAGTAGATAAATGGAGATTAATCAAGCAACCCGGCCCCCGCGAGTCGTGGCGGGCATCGCGTCTGACGTGCCACTATGGAGCGATCGGGCGAGTGGTGTGGTGATGCGTGGCGTGGACAAGCCGACGGGGCGGGTAGTCGCCCTGATTCTGCTGTTGATCCTCGCCGGGGCTGCGCTGCGCGGCTACCTTCCGGCCCAGAGGCATGCGGCGCACGCCGAACAGAGCGGAGGCGGCGGGGCCGCGCTGACGTTCGTGGTCCTGGCCCTCGGTGGTTCGCTGGCCGTGGTGGCGCTCGCCGTCATCGCACGGTTGCGCGACCCGCGGGTTGCCGCACCGGAGGCGGGCGCCCTATCGGACCTGCTCGGCAGGGCCGGGACCCGGCCGAGTTGGCGCGTGGTGCTGATCGGGCTCGGGGTGATCGTGGCGTGGCTGCTGCTGACGCTGATGCTGAGTCGGCTGTGGGTGCCGCACGATGCCGTCTCGTCGGGAGCCAGCCCGGGTTCGCACGTGCCATCGGCGGGAAAGACCGTGTCCCCGCGGCCCCCGCAACTGCCGCGCAACCAACGGGGGGACATGTTCGGAATCCTGCTCGCCGCCAGCATCACCATGCTGCTCCTGGTGGTCGCCGGATCCGTCGTCACGGCGCGACGGCGCCGCCGTGCGGCCACTCCGGTGACCGCCGCCACGGGCGATCCCGCGCAGCCACCACCAGAGCCCCCGTCGGACTCGCTGGTGCGGGCCGCCGAACGCGGGCTGGCCGCGATGGCAAACCTCGGCCGTGACCCCCGTGCCGCCATCATCGGCTGCTACGCCGCGATGGAACGCGAGCTCGCGAACGTCCCCGGGGCCGTTCCCCAGGAGTTCGACACTCCCAGCGAGGTGCTGGCCCGCGCCGTCCACCAACACGCCCTGCAGGCCGACAACGCCGTGCAGCTGGTCACCCTCTTCGCCGAGGCCCGGTTCAGCCCACACGTGATGAACGAAGGCCACCGCGACGACGCGGTCCGCGTCCTGAGGCTGGTGCTCGACGAGCTCGGCGGACGGGCCACCATGAGAAGCCCCGCATGACAAGGGTTATCGCGCTGGGTGTCATGCTCATCGTCGGTGCGGAGTTGCTGGCGCTCATCACGGCGCACCGGGCTCTCGTTCCGGTGGCCTCCGGTGCCGCGCTGGTTCTGGTTCTGCTCAATGTTCGCCGGGTGCTGGGCCAAGGAGCTGAATTACCGGACGAGCCCGAACCCGACGATCTCGGGGAATCGTTGCGCCGCTGGATATCGAGCACCGAGTCGACGATCCGGTGGTCGGAGTCGACCCGTTCGGACTGGGACCGGCACCTGCGCCCGATGCTCGCGCGGCGCTACGAAATCGCCACCGGCCACAAGCAATCCAAAGATCCCGCCGCCTACCAGGCGGGCGGTCGGATGCTCTTCGGCGCCGATCTGTGGGAGTGGGTCAATCCGAACAACATCGCCCCCACCGGCGACCACTCGCCCGGGCCGGGCCGCGCGGCGCTGGGCGAGATTCTGGAAAGGTTGGAGATTGCATGACGCTGCCGGCAGCGACAACCACCGCCCAGTGCGAGGCGGTGCTCGACGAGATCGAACGCGTGGTGGTGGGCAAACGTTCCGCGCTCACGCTCATCCTCACCGCGGTCCTCGCGGGCGGGCACGTGCTCATCGAAGACCTGCCCGGCCTAGGTAAGACACTGATCGCGCGATCCTTCGCCGCGGCGCTGGGTCTTCGCTTCACCAGGGTCCAGTTCACGCCGGACCTGCTGCCCGCCGACCTGCTGGGCTCGACGATCTACGACATGCAGTCGGGCTGCTTCACCTTCCGCGCCGGGCCGATCTTCACCAACCTGCTGCTCGCCGACGAGATCAACCGAACGCCACCCAAGACCCAGGCAGCGCTGTTGGAGTCGATGGCGGAAGGGCAGGTGAGCATCGACGGTGAAACCCACCAGCTCCCGCCCCCGTTCATCGTGCTCGCGACCGACAATCCGATCGAGTACGAGGGCACCTATCCATTGCCCGAGGCGCAGCTCGACCGGTTCGCGATCCGCATGGAACTGAAGTATCTGTCGGAGCGGGACGAAGCCTCCATGCTGCGCCGCCGCCTCGACCGTGGCTCGGCCCAGCCAACGGTCAATCAGGTGGTGGAGGCTCGCGACCTGCTGGCCATGCGGGAAACCGTCGAACAGGTGACCGTGCATGACGACGTGTTGCGTTACGTGGTCTCGCTGGCCACCGCCACCCGCCACCATCCGCAGGTTGCGGTGGGCGCCAGTCCCCGCGCGGAACTCGATCTGGTTCAACTCTCCCGCGCCCGCGCGTTGTTGCTCGGCCGCGACTACGTGATTCCCGAAGACGTCAAGGCCCTAGCCACGCCCGCGATGGCGCACCGGATCACTCTGCGGCCGGAGATGTGGGTGCGCAAGATCCAGGGCGCCGACATCGTCGACGAACTGTTGCGGCGCCTGCCGGTGCCCCGCACCGACGGGTGAGCCGGGTGAGCACCGACACCCAGGTCGAGTTCCGCTGGTACGCAACGCCGCTCACGAAAGCGATCGCGACGTGCGCGGGCGTTGCGCTGGCCGCCGCCGTGCTCGGCGCGCAGTGGCGTCTGATCGCATTTGCGGCGCCGCTACTCGGGGTGTTGTGCTCGATCAGCTGGCAGCGCCCCGTCCCAACCGTGCACATCCACGGTGAGCCCGACAGCCAGCGCTGCTTTGAGGGCGACAAGGTGCGGCTGAGAATATGGGCAACGATCAACGGTTCCGGGGCGGTCCAGATCACAGTCCCAGCAGTCGAGGGCATGCGGCTCGACGTCACCGACTCTGACGATCGCCACGCCACAACAGTTGCGGCAGAGGCGCAACGCTGGGGACGCTATGCGATCCCGGTTCGCGTCGACGTGATCGCCCGGGGCGGATTACTCGCGGGAACGGGCAGTGCCGATGCCGCCGACGTCATCGTGTTCCCGCTGACGCCGCCGCAGTCGACGCCGATCCCGCAGACCGAATTGCTCGACCGGCTCGGTGCCCATCTCACCCGACACATCGGCCCGGGAGTCGAGTACGCCGACATCCGCCCCTACGTGCCGGGCGATCAGTTGCGGGCGGTGAACTGGCCTGTCAGCGCCCGCCGCGGCCACCTGCACGTCACGCAGCGACTTACCGACCGCGCCGCCGACGTCGTGGTGCTGATCGACGCCTATCGGCAGCCGGCGGGTCCGGCGACCGAGGCCACCGAGCGGGTGGCGCGCGGCGCGGCGCAGGTGGTCCAGACCGCGTTGCGTCACGGCGACCGGGCCGGGATCGTCGCCCTGGGCGGTAATCGGCCACGGTGGCTGGGCGCCGATATCGGGCAGCGGCAGTTCTACCGGGTGCTGGATACGGTGCTCGGTGCCGCCGACCAGTTCGAGAACACCACCGGCACCCTGGCGCCACGCGCCGCCGTCCCCGTGGGGGCGATTGTCATCGCGTTCTCCACCATGCTCGACACTGAATTTGCGCTGGCGCTGATCGATCTGCGCAAGCGTGGCCATGTGGTGATCGCGGTCGACGTCCTCGGCGGCTCTCCGTTCGAGGGAGAGCGGGACCCTTTGGTGGATCGGCTCTGGACGCTGCAACGCTCGGCCATGTACCGCGACATGGCGACTGTGGGCGTCGATATCGTTGCCTGGCAGGGCGATTCCGGTTTAGAGGAGGCGATGGGCGTGCTGCCGGACAGGCACCGTCGGATGCGGGGACGGCTGCGGAGGTGACGGTGGCATCGACATGGGTGAAGACGAATGCGAGTCAGCAGGCCGTCGCGGCCGCATTCGCCCTGCCGATGGTGGTGTTTGCCGCCGCCGGGTTGCACGGGCCCGCGGTTGCCACGGGCGCGGCGGCACTGCTCGCCGCCTGCGTTGGCATCGGGTTCCGTCCGGCCGCATCGTTGGCCGTCCTGCTGGTGGTCGTCACCGTCATGCTGGCCGGTCCCGAGCCTGTGTTCGTCGCGCTGTCCGGGCTGTGCGCCGCCGGGTACCTGGTCTGCCGCTATTCGCCGGGGCCGCTCCCGGTCAGCTGGCCGACAGTGATTGGCGCTGTGGGTTTCACGTTCGTGGGACTGGTGGCGACGGCGTTCCCGCTGCGGCTGCCGTGGTTGCCGCTTGCCGCGCCCCTGGCCGCGCTGGCCATCTACGTTGTGGCTGCGCGCCCGTTCGTCCGCGCAAACACGGCGCCGTGAACACGACTCAGCGCAGCAGCTGCGAAGCCTGATCGGCGAGGTCGAGCACCGGTTGGGGGAAGATCCCCAGCCCTACGGTGGCGAGCGCACACACCGCGATGGCGGCCTTGCTCAGAATCCCGGGCTCCACCACGTGCGGGGTGTTCTCGGTCGGCGGGGAGAAGAACATCGACACGATAACCCGCACGTAGAAGTAGGCGGCGACCCCGCTGGCGACCACACCGACGACGACCAGCGGCACCGCACCGCCCTGGGCGGCGGCCTTGAACACGGCGAGCTTGCTGACGAATCCACTCGTGAGCGGGATCCCGGCGAACGCCAGCAGGAACATCGCGAACATCGCCCCCACAATCGGGTAGCGCTGCCCCAGCCCGGCCCAGTGCGACGCGCTGGCGTCCTCGAGGCCGTCGGCGTTGCGGATCAGGCCCACGATGGCGAACCCGCCAACCGTGGAGAAGCTGTAGGCGAGCAGGTAAAACAGGGTGGCGGACACACCCGCCGGATTGTCGGCGATCACGCCGGTGAGCAGGAATCCGGCGTGCGCAACAGAGGAGTACGCCAGCATCCGCTTGACGTCGGGCTGGTTGACCGCCGTGACGGTGCCGACTGCCATGGTCACGATCGCGATGGCCCACAGGACGGGACGCCATTGCGCCTGCAGCGGCGGTAGCGCGACATAGACCACCCGCAACAGCGCGCCGAACGCGGCCACCTTGGTGGCCGCCGCCATGAACCCCGTGATCGGGGTGGGTGCCCCCTGGTACACGTCGGGAACCCAGGAGTGGAAGGGAACCGCGCCGACTTTGAACAGCAGGCCGACGGACAGCAGCGCCACACCGGTCAACGCCAGCGAGGTGTCGCCGCGGGCGGCCAGCGCGTCTCGGATTCCGGGCAGCAGGAGCGTGCCGGTCGCGCCGTAGAGCAACGCGACACCGTAGAGGAAGAATGCCGACGAGAACGCGCCTAGCAGGAAGTACTTCATCGCCGCTTCCTGCGACATCAGGCGGCGATGACGGGCCAGCCCGCACATCAAGTAGAGAGGCAGCGAAAGGACCTCCAGCGCAACGAACATCGTCAGAAGGTCGTTCGACGCCGGAAACACCAGCATCCCGCCGACGGACAGCATCGCCAACGGGAAGAGTTCCGTCTGCGCCGATCCGGACCGAACCGCTTCGCGCTCGGCCTCGCTGCCCGGTATCGCGTACGCCTGCGGGGTGAAGGAATCCAGGCCGACCGAGCCGGAGCCCACGCCCGCTCCGACGGCCGTCCTGATGTCGATGGGCGTGTGGGTCCGCTCGGCCATGAAGATCACCGCGAGTACCGCGACCAGCAGCACGGTCCCCTGCAGGAACAGCGCCGGCCGGTCGACGGCCACTGCCCCCAGCACCGCCGTGCGTCCCGGGCCCTGCAGCGAACGGCTCACCGCGATGTCGGCGACGAACGCAGCGATCAGGCCGCCGAGGGCGAGCGCCACCTGGGCGCCGTAGCGACTTCTCCTCGGCAGGAAGGCTTCGACGAGCACACCGGCTACCGCGGCCCCAAAGACGATGAGCATCGGCGACAGCAGGAAGTACTCGACGCTGGGGGTGGGGATGGGCATCAGTGCGGTCCTTCGGCTGTCTTTGGCGCTTGTGCCGGGGTAACCCGCGGCCCAGTCGCGGCGGGATCATGCTGGCCGATGGTGGTCATGGTGTGCTCGACGGCTGGGTTGATGATGTCCAGAACCGGCTTGGGGTAGACGCCCAGGCCGAACATCAGCGCGATCAGGGGCGCGACGACGAGCAACTCGCGTGCCCGCAGGTCGCCGATGCGTTCGTTGCCGCTCGCCACCGGGCCTGTCATCACCCGTTGGTACAGCCACAGCATGTAGACGGCGGACAGCACCAGAGCGGTGACGCCGAACGCGGCCGCCACCCAGTACCGGTTGAACGTTCCCAGCAGGACCAGGAATTCGCTGACGAAGGGAGCCAGCCCGGGCAGCGCCAGGGTGGCCATCGCCGAAACCAGGAAGGTGCCCGCCAGGACGGGTGCCACCTTCTGCACGCCGCCGTAGTCGGCGATCGAGCGACTGCCGTGACGCGACACCAGGAAGCCCGCGATCAGGAACACCGCCGCGGTGGCCAGGCCGTGGTTGAGCATGTACAGCGTCGACCCGCTCTGCCCCTGGGTCGTCATCACGAAGATGCCCAGGATGATGAAGCCGAAGTGGGAGATGGAGGTGTAGGCGATGAGGCGCATCATGTCCGTCTGGCCGATCGCCACGATCGCTCCGTAGATCACCCCGATCACGGCCAGAACGACGATCAGCGGGCGGAAATACGTTGAGGCGCCGGGGAATAGCTGCAGGCAGTAGCGCAGCATGCCGAAGGTGCCAACCTTGTCCATCACCGCCATCATCAGCACTGCGGTCGCCGGCGTGGCCTCGACCGCGGCGTCGGGCAGCCAGCGGTGGAACGGCCACAGCGGGGCTTTGATCGCGAATGCGAACATGAAGCCCAGGAACAGGGCCTTGAACACCTCCGGGTGGGCGCCGTAGTGGCCGGAGGTGACCCCGGCCACGATGGTCTGGAAGTCGAACGTGCCCGCATCGTGCTGAGATGTCATGACGTAGAGCCCGATGACGGCGGCGAGCATGATCAGCCCGCCGAACAGGTTGTAGAGCAGGAACTTCACCGCCGCGCGCGACTTGCCGGAGCCCCCACCGAAGCCGCCGATCAGGAAGTACATCGGGATCAGCATGGCCTCGAAGAACACGTAGAACAGCAACACGTCCAGCGCGACCACCGAGACCAGCACCATCGACTCGATGGCCAGCGTGAGCGCAATGTAGGCCTGCACGCCGCGAGGCCGCGCGCCGCCGTCGTTCCAGCCGGCCACCTGCAGGAGCGGGATCAGCACCGCGGTCAGCAGCACCAGCACCACCGCGATCCCGTCCACGCCCAGGGTGTAGCCCGCGCCGAATGCCGGTATCCAGTGCTGGTATTCGACGAACTGGTACGCGGCACGCCCGGGGCCGGTCTGGAAGCGGGCGGTGATCACGAGCGCCACCGCCAGCGTTGCGACACCGAAGAAAAGACCCGTCCACTTGGCGAGCTGCCGTTGACCGGGGGGCAGCAGGATGGTCAGCACGGCACCCGCGAGCGGAACCAGCCACAGCACGCTCAGCCAGGGGAAGTAGAGGGTCCCGGTCACCACAGTTTCACCGCCAGAAGCGTCGCGACGACGAGGGTCGCGCCCGCCAGCATCGACAGCGCGTAGTTGCGGGCGAAGCCGGTCTGCAGTCCCCGCAGGCGATCCGAGGTGAGACTCACCAGTGCGGCGAGCGTGCTGACGGAGCCGTCCACCGCCACGTTGTCGACGTTGACCAGCGCCTGGGTCAGTTGCGCTCCGGGCCGCATGAACACCTCCTCGTTGAACGTGTCGCCGTAGAGGTCCCGGCGTGCGGCCGTCGTCAGCGGGTTGACCGCGAGCGGGGCGACCCGCGGGATCGCCGTGGTGGCGTACATCCGGTAGGCGACCGCGATGCCGACGGCGACCACACCCAGCGCCAGGCTGGTGCTGACCCACGCCGGCAGGGTGTGCGCGGTCTCCTCGTGGGTTCCGACAACGGGTTCCAGCCAGCGGCGCAGCGTGCCATGGTAGGCCAGCAGGCCACCCGAGAACACCGAGCCGACTGCGAGCAGGATCATCGGCCAGGCCATCACCGCCGGCGCCTCGTGCGGGTGCGTGTCCGGCGCCCAGCGCTTCTGGCCGAAGAAGGTCATCAGCATCACCCGCGTC
>CAZZHX010000135.1:0-5271 GCA_964653535.1 uncultured Mycobacterium sp.
CGGCCGTTGAAGACGAGCTCGGCCCCCTTCACGTCGTTGGGCACCGGGACCACGGCGGTGAACCGCACGTTGTACTCGGTGACCGCGCCAGGGTCGCCGACCCATGAGGTGACGTAACCGCCGCCGATGCCCATGGTGAGCATGCCGTGCGCGATCGCGGTGTCGAGCCCGACGACCTTGGCGATCTCGTCGTCCCAATGGATCGGGTTCAGGTCTCCTGAGACGCCCGCGTAGTTGACCAGGTCCTGGCGCGTCAAGGTGTAGATCTTCTCCGGGATCCGGTCACCGACCTTCACTGAGCTGAATTCACGCAGTGGCATCCGCAAACCCCTCTTCCCCAGGTCCGCCGGCACGCCCCGCGAGGGTCGTGTAGGTCTCCTGCACGATGTCACCGGCTTCGTTGGTGACGATGTTCTTGGTCACGACGATCTGGGTGCCGTGCGCCTCGCGCACGGCTTCCACGTACACGTCGCAGTAGAGCGTGTCACCCGCGACGATCGGTTGGAAGAATGTCAGTACCTGATCCACCTGGACGATCTGCGCGTCGGAGATCGCGATGTTGGCGTGTTTGAAGAACGACAACTGGGCTTTGTAGCCGAACACGCAGATGAAGGTCAGGGGCGCCAACAGTCCCTTGTAGCCAATCTCGGCGGCCGCATCTTCGTGGAAGAACGAGGCTTCGTCGTTTTTCACGGCGGCGGCGTACTCGCGGACCTTCTCGCGTTCCACCACGTAAGAGTCGGGGTACCGGTAATGCATCCCGACGATGTTCTTGGTCAACGCCACGTTGTCAGAACCTACCTGGTCTATCGCGGCAGACGCGGATGGGTGGCTACCGTGTCTCGCGGTGGGCCTGGTGCTTGCCGCAGTTGGGGCAGAACTTCTTCAGCTCCATCCGGTCCGGGTCGTTCCGGCGATTCTTCTTGGTGATGTAGTTACGGTGCTTGCACTCATCGCATGCCAAAGTGATCTTCGGCCGCACGTCAGTACTGGAAGCCATGTCCGTTTTCCCTCTTTTACATTCTTATCTGGTGAATGTCGCAGTGTTGTGGTGATCAGTAGCGATGGCCGGACTCGAACCGGCGACCTAACGATTATGAGTCGTTCGCTCTAACCGACTGAGCTACATCGCCTCTAGCCCGACCCTGGGGAGGGTCGGGGCCGCCGCCTGTTCGGCGTCCGCCGAGCCCCCTAACGGAATCGAACCGTTGACCTTTTCCTTACCATGGAAACGCTCTACCGACTGAGCTAAGGGGGCGGTTAACCCGAAGCAACCGGTCGAACGTCGGGCCTAAGAGAGGGTACAGCGTGGCCTGCAGCGCCACCAAACCACGGGGCGCGGCCCACGGGGCGCCGCCGTGGGCCCTAATCTGGACGTGTGTCCGAGGACAGGCTGTATTTCCGTCAACTGCTGTCCGGCCGCGACTTCGCGGCCGGCGACATGGTTGCGACGCAGATGCGCAACTTCTCCTACCTGATCGGCGACCGTCAGACCGGGGACTGCATGGTCGTGGACCCCGCCTACGCCGCGGACGATCTGCTCGACGCGCTGGAATCCGACGGCATGCACCTCTCGGGCGTGCTGGTCACCCACCATCACCCCGATCACGTCGGCGGCTCGATGATGGGCTTTGAGCTCAAGGGCCTGGCGGAACTGCTGGAGCGCGCGGCGGTGCCCGTGCACGTGAACACCCATGAGGCGCTGTGGGTTTCCCGCGTCACCGGGATCGCCAGCAGCGACCTCACCGCCCACGAGGGCCACGACAAGGTCAGCGTCGGCGCTATCGACATCGAATTGCTGCACACCCCCGGGCACACGCCCGGCAGCCAGTGCTTTCTGCTCGACGGCCGCCTCGTCGCCGGGGACACGCTGTTTTTGGAGGGCTGCGGGCGCACGGACTTCCCCGGCGGCGATTCCGACGAAATGTACCGCAGCCTGCAGAGACTCGCCGCGCTTCCGGGTGACCCGACGGTGTTTCCGGGGCACTGGTACGCGGCTGAGCCGAGTGCCTCCCTATCGGAGGTCAAGCGGACCAACTACGTCTATCGAGCCGCCGATCTCGACCAGTGGCGGTTGTTGATGGGCGGCTGACCGATCAACCGTCCCCAGCGCTAACGAAAAGGAGTAACTCATGAGCGGCCCGGTCTTCTACAGCCACTCCGATCCCATCGCCGTCATCAGGATGGACGACGGCAAGGTCAACGCGCTGGGCCCGACGATGCAACAGGCCCTCAACGAGGCGATCGACCAGGCCGACCGCGACAACGCGGGCGCGCTGGTCATCACTGGTAACGAGCGGGTGTTCAGCGGCGGGTTCGACCTGAAGGTCTTCAACTCCGGGGAACTGCAGCCGGCGATCGACATGCTCAGGGGGGGATTCGAGCTGGCGTACCGACTGCTGACCTACCCGAAGCCGGTAGTGGTGGCGTGCACCGGACCCGCCATCGCGATGGGTGCGTTCCTGCTCTCGTCCGCAGACCACCGGGTGGCCGCCCCCGCGTACACCATCCAGGCGAACGAGGTGGCGATCGGCATGGTCATTCCCTACGCGGCCCTGGAGATCTTGAAGCTGCGGCTGACGCGGTCGGCCTACCAGCAGGCGGCTGGGCTCGCGACAACGTTCTTCGGCGAGACAGCCCTCGCGGCCGGCTTCATCGACGAGATTGCGCTGCCGGAGATGGTGGTCGCCCGCGCCGAGGAGGCGGCGCGCGAATTCGCCGGACTCCACCAGCACGCCCACCTCGCAACCAAGCTGCGCGCCCGCGAGGCCGGGCTCAAGGCCATCCGCGCCGGGATTGACGGGATCGAGGCGGAATTCGGCCGGTAGGCGCGCTCGGTCGCGCGCACCCGCCATCTTGTCGGTGCGCCCGTCTATCGTGACCCGCGATGGCGCTTCATCTCCACCGTGCCGAGCGCACCGACCTCCTCGCCGATAGCCTCGGCGCGCTACTGGCCGACCCGCTGCCCGACCCGTTCGCCGCGGACCTGGTGCTGGTGCCGGCGCGGGGCGTCGAGCGCTGGCTCAGCCAGCGGCTGTCACACACGCTCGGTTGCGGCCCCGGGCGGGCGAGCCAGGACGGGGTCTGCGCGGGGGTGGCGTTCCGCAGTCCCGGCTCACTGATCGCCGGGATCACCGGCACCGATGACGACGACCCGTGGTCGCCGGACGCCCTGACGTGGCCGCTGCTCGACGCCATCGACCACTCGCTGGACGAACCCTGGTGCCGCACGCTGGCAACCCACCTGGGTCACTTCGACACCGGCCCCGAGGCGGAACTGCGCCGAGGCAGGAGGTACTCGGTAGCGCGCCGGCTGGCCGGGCTGTTCGCCTCGTACGCCAGCCAGCGCCCGCAGCTGCTCGCCGACTGGCTGGACGGCCGGCCAGGCGAGCTCGACGCCGACCTCACCTGGCAGCCCGAGCTGTGGCGAGTGGTGGTGGGCATCGTCCCCGCCGATCCTCCGCACATCCGCCACCGGAAGACGGTCGACCGGCTGCGGCAGGGCCCGATCGACCTGCCGGCGCGCCTGTCGTTGTTCGGGCACACCCGCTTGGCGCTCACCGATGTGGACCTGCTCGACGCAGTGGCGACCCACCACGACCTGCACCTGTGGTTACCGCACCCCAGCGATCAGCTGTGGCGGGCGCTGGCGGGCGTCCACGGGGCGGTGCCCCGCCGCGCGGACGACAGCCGCAACCTCGCCTGCCACCCACTGTTGGACACCCTCGGCCGCGACCTGCGCGAGCTGCAGCGGGCGCTGCCGGCGACCCGCGCCACCGACGAATACCTGCCTGCGCGAGGCGGCCCGGCCTCGCCGGACACGCTGCTGGGCTGGCTGCAATGCGACATCGCCGCCAACGCCGTCAGGCCGACGGGCCGCGACCTGTCCGCCGGCGACCGCTCGGTGCAGGTACACAGCTGCCATGGCCCGGCGCGGCAGATCGACGTCCTGCGCGAGGTGCTGCTCGGGCTGCTGCAGGACGACCCGACGCTGGAGCCCCGCGACATCGTTGTCATGTGCCCCGACATCGAGACGTACGCCCCGCTGATCGTCGCCGGCTTCGGGCTCGGGGAGGTGGCCGCCGAAGGCCACCCCGCGCACCGGCTGCGGGTGCGTCTGGCCGACCGCTCCCCCGCCCAGACCAACCCGCTACTCGGCGTGGCGGAGCAACTGCTGAGCATCGCGGGCGGTCGCGCCACCGCCACCGAGGTGCTCAACCTCGCGCAGGCGGCACCGGTGCGGGCCCGCTTCGGCTTCACCGACGACGAACTCGACGCGATCACCGCGTGGGTGCGCGAATCCGGCATCCGATGGGGATTCGACAAAGAACAGCGGGCGCCGTACCGGCTGGAACACATCCTGCACAACACGTGGCGCTTCGGGCTGGACCGCATCCTGACCGGGGTCGCGATGTCCGACGACTCGCAGGCCTGGCTGGGCACCGCGCTGCCACTGGACGACGTGGGCAGCGACACCGTGGAGCTGGCCGGGCGGTTAGCCGAATACGTCTCACGGCTGCAGAACGCGGTCGACTCGCTGAACGGACCCCGGCCGCTGGCCGAGTGGATCGCCGCGCTGGACGACGGCGTCGCCGCGCTGACCCGGGTGAGCGCCGACAGCGCGTGGCAGCCCGGGCAGCTGCGCCGGGAGTTCGCGAAGGTTCTGCAGCGGGCCGGGTCTCGCGCCTCGACGGTGCTGCGGCTGCCCGACGTGCGCACGCTGCTCGCCGGGCAGTTGGCCGCTCGGCCGACCCGGGCGAACTTTCGCACCGGCACGTTGACGGTCACCACGATGGTGCCGATGCGGTCGGTTCCGCATCGGGTGGTCTGCCTGGTCGGCCTCGACGACGGCGTCTTTCCTCGGTTCAGCCGGGCCGACGGCGACGATGTCCTCGCGCGGGCGCCGATGACCGGCGAGCGCGACATCCGTTCCGAGGACAGGCAGTTGCTGCTCGACGCCATCTGTGCGGCCACCGACACGCTGGTGATGAGCTACACCGGCGCCGACGAGTACACCGGGCGTTCCCGGCCGCCGGCGGTGCCGCTGGCCGAAGTACTCGACGCGCTGGACCAGACGACACCGGGGCCCGTGCGGGAGCGCGTCGTGGTGCACCATCCGCTGCAGCCGTTCGACGTCCGCAACGTCACCCCCGGCGCGCTGGTGCCCGGTCAGCCGTTCACCTTCGACCCGACCGCGCTGGTGGCTGCCGAGGCCGCCGCGGGCGAGCGGCGCCCCCCGCGCCCGTTCTTCGCCGACCCGCTCCCAGAGCC
>CAZZHX010000135.1:5281-8430 GCA_964653535.1 uncultured Mycobacterium sp.
GGTCGGCGACCGCATGCTGCGCGACATGCTCCGGGGGGTGAGCCCGGACACCGCCGCCAACGCCGAGTGGCGACGGGGAACCCTGCCCCCCGGGCGCCTGGGCATGCGCACGGCCGTCGAGATCCGTGATCGGGCGGCCGATCTGGCCCGCACGGCGTTGCCACACCGCGAGGGCGACCCCGCCGCCTACGACGTCGACGTGGACCTCGGCGGCGGCCGTCGCCTCACCGGAACCGTGACGCCGGTGTTCGGCCGGCGCACGGTGTCGGTCACCTACTCCCGGTTGGGCGGCAGGCAGTTGATGGCGTCGTGGATTCCGCTGCTGGCCCTCGGCGCCGCCCTGCCGGACGACGACTGGTCGGCCCTGTCTATCGGCCGCGGCGAGGAGGATGGGCGCATCGCACAGCGACTCCTGGGTCGGCCAGCCGAACCCATGGAGGCGTTGCGCGACGTGGTGCGCCTGTACGACGCGGGCCGCCGGGAACCGCTGCCGCTGCCAGTGAAAACGTCATTCGCCTGGGCCGAAGCGCGCCGCGCCGGCAAAGACCCCATCACTGCGGCCGGTGCGCAGTGGCAGCGCAGCGGCGGCGCCGGCGGCGGTGCCGGCGGCGACAACACGGACCACGCGCACGCAAAAATCTGGGGCCGGGGGGCTCCGCTCGACGTCCTGCTCGGCGTGCCCCATCCGGGCGAGGAGGTCGCCGGGGAAACCACCCGCCTCGGTGCACTGGCCGCGCGGCTGTGGCAGCCGATGCTGCGCGCGGAGGTGCGCTGATGCAACGCTTCGACCTGCTCGGCCCGCTGCCCGCGCGAGGGTCAACGACGGTGCTGGAGGCTAGCGCCGGCACCGGCAAGACGTTCGCGCTCGCCGCCCTGGTCACCCGCTACCTCGCCGAGGGAGTCGCCACCCTCGACCAGATGCTGCTGATCACGTTCAGCCGTGCCGCCACACGCGAGCTACGCGACCGCGTCCGCGCTCACATCTCAGACACCGCCGCCGCGCTGTGCGATCCGGCACCCGCCCACCCGAACGAGCTCGTGGCCCATCTGCGGCTCGGCACCGCCGCCGATCGCGAAGAGCGCCATCGCCGGCTCCGCGACGCGCTGGCGGACTTCGACGCCGCCACCATTGCCACCACGCATGAGTTCTGCAGCATCGTCCTGAAATCCCTCGGCGTGGCCGGAGACACCGATACGGGAGTGACCCTGGTCGAGGATCTCGACGACCTCGTCGTCCAGATCGTCGACGACCTGTACCTCGAACGATTCGGGTCACAACACGACGAAACGGCGCTGCCCCATACCGATGCGCTGGCGCTGGCGCGCGCGGTGGTCGGCGACCCGTGCGCCGAGCTGCGGCCACAGGATCCGGACCCGGATTCCGTTGCCGCGGTGCGGTTGCGGTTCGCCACCGCCGTGCTCGACGAGCTCGAGTTGCGCAAACACCGGCTCGGCATCCTCGGCTACGACGACCTGCTGAGTAGACTCGCCACGGCGTTGCGGGCCGCGAAATCGAACGCATCGGATGCCCGCGACCGGATGCGGACGCGCTCGCCCATCGTCATGGTCGACGAGTTCCAGGACACCGATCCCATTCAGTGGGAGGTGATCGAGCGCGCATTCAGCGGCCACTCCACCGTCGTGCTCATCGGCGACCCTAAGCAGGCGATCTACGCCTTCCGCGGCGGCGACGTCTACACCTACCTCAACGCGGCCCGCACCGCGGGTGACCAGCGCACGCTCGCCGTCAACTGGCGCAGCGACACCGTGCTCGTCGAGCGCCTGCAGACCGTGTTGCGGGGTGCGGCGCTGGGCGATCGGGACATCGTGGTGCGTGACGTCGAGCCCCACCTCGCCGGCCACCGCCTGGCCGGCGCGCCGCACAACGCACCGTTTCGGCTCCGGCTGGTCAGTCGCGCGCCGTTCAGCACCGGCCAGTCGAAAACCATTGCCATGGCGAAGCTTCTCCAGTACATCCCCGCCGACCTCGCGGCCGACGTGGGCGCCCTGCTGGCCAGCGGCGCCACATTCGACAGCGCCCCGGTACAGGCCGGCCACGTGGCGGTCATCGTCGAAACCGGCAAGCATGCCCGCCTCTGTCAACAGGCCCTGACCGATGCCGGAATCCCCGCCGTCTACACCGGCGACGCCCACGTGTTCGCCTCCCAGGCGGCCGAGGACTGGCTGTGCCTGCTCGACGCATTCGACCAGACCCACCGCAGCGGTGTGGTCCGGTCTGCGGCGACGACCGTATTCTTCGGCAGGACGGCTGACGAACTGGCCGCTGGGGGCGATGCGCTCACCGACGCGGTGGCCGCCACCCTGCGCGATTGGGCCGATCACCTGCGCGAGCGGGGACCGGCCGCGGTGTTCGAGGCGGCGCAGCTCGCCGGGATGGGGCGGCGTGTGCTCTCCGAGCAGGGCGGTGAGCGTGCGATGACCGACCTGGCTCACATCGCTCAACTGCTGCAACAGGTGTCGCATCGCCAGCACTGGACCCTGCCCGCGCTCCGCGATTGGCTCCGCCAACAATGCGATGACAGCGGCGATACGCCTGAACGCAATCGCCGCATCGACAGCGATGCCGCCGCGGTGCAGATCATGACGGTGTGGGGAGCCAAGGGGCTGCAATTCCCCATCGTGTATCTGCCGTTCGCGTTCAACCGGCACATCGTCAAGCCATCGATTCCGCTGTTTCATGACGACTCCGGTGTTCGTTGCTTGCACATCGGGGGGAAGCAGAGCGCCGACCGGACCGACACCGAGACATTGAGCAAGGCCGAGGCTGCCCGCAACGACATACGGCTGACCTATGTCGCGTTAACCCGGGCACAGTCGCAGGTGGTGGCATGGTGGGCGCCGGCGTGGGAGGAACAAAACGGCGGTCTCTCGCGGCTGATGCGGGGCCGCAGCGCCGGGGAGACCGATGTGCCAGACCGCTGCGACCCCAAGACGATCTCCGATGAGGACGCGCTGGCCTGCTTCGGGTCCTGGGAGGCTGCGGGCGGCCCGGTGCTCGAAGAGGCGGTCATTGCCGACGTCCCCGCGGTGCCCCGGGCCGCGCTGCCGACGGGCCTCTCCGTACGCCACTTCCACCGGTTCATCGACACGACGTGGCGCCGCACGTCGTATTCCGCGTTGATCCGTGA
>CAZZHX010000136.1:0-1722 GCA_964653535.1 uncultured Mycobacterium sp.
ACCTGCGTCGGCGCGTTCGTCGGTGGGCAGGGCGCCCAGCGCCTGCCGCGCCAACGCCAGCGGGGACCGATCCCCCAGATGCTCGGTCTTGACGCGCGCCAGCGAGTCCAGGTCGCCGGCCAGAGCGATCGCCCGCTCGGCAGCGTCGACCGCATGAGCCAAGGCGTCTGGCGACAGGTCGACGGAATGATCACCCACGCGCCGATCATAGTGACCGGGTCGCCGCCACTCAGCGCGCGACGCGGAGCGCCGACTGGCGGGGAGATTACGACCGGGTGGGAACCTGCAGCACACCGCGAGCCTTGGCGAAGCGGGCCGCCCTGTCGGCCACGAGCGCGCCCAGCAGACCGAACACCGGAACGCCGGCCATGGTGACCCACTCGTGAGCGAGCAACAGGAAACCGAAACCCGAGGACGCCACCAGCATCAGACTGCGCACCGGGGTCCAGTGGATGGGCTGCCGGAACCGGGACGATACGAGCATTCCCAGGACGATGGCGACGGTGTGACCGGCGTCGGTGAAGTCGCTCCCGATGATCGCCGCGGCCAGACCCGCCGCCACCCACCAGCCGACCCAGGCCGCGCGCCAGCGTTGCGGGATCACCGCCGTCATCGCGCCGAGCACCGCCAGGGCGCCGTAGCTCATTCCGACGTCGCTGGCCCGGGTGATCGACACGGGCAGCCAGCCGAACTCGACTGCCGCGCCCAGCGCCGCCGCCATCAGCAGCGTCGCGCCGATGTGGCCGACAACGAACGCCACGATCAGTCGAACGGTGCGTAGGTGCAGTTCCGCCAGGGCCAGCAGACAGGTCAGGAACGGCAACCAGAAGTACAGCGGACCGGCGTCGACCACCAGCGCGCTCCCCAGCAGCGTGCCGAGGTGGCCGTGCGCCAGGTTGTGCAGGTTAGTGCTGGCCCGCTGGACGATCACGTCGTGCGCGTGCGGGCCGAGCGCCAGGATCGCGCAGCTGATCGCGAGGAGCGCCGTCGCGTACCCCGCTGTGAACCGCACCCGGGCGAGCCGGGCCAACATCCCGCTCATCATCGCTCTCCATTGTGACGGAGATTCCACCTGGTTTGTTGCGGCAATGTCACGAAGGTGACCGGTCGCTGTGACGTGCCTAACACTGTGGCGGCGTCTGGGCTGCGATATCCCAGGCCCTCTCAGCGAAGACGGCCCAGCGCCTGGGCGCTCTGGTAGAGGCAGATCGCCGCAGCGGCCGCTACGTTCAGGCTCTCGGCGCCGCCGGTCATCGGAATGCGCACGCTGTGGTCGGCCCCCGCCACCAGCCCGGCCGGCAGGCCGTCCGACTCGGGGCCGAACAGCCAGGCCGTCGGTGCGGTGAGGTCCGCCTCGTCGAGCCGCGTCTCGCCGTCCAGCGTGGCAGCCAGCACCTGCAGCCCCGCGGCGCGCAGCGCGGCGATGGCGGCGTGCGCGTCGGGCTCGACGACGACGGGAACCGAGAAGATACTGCCGGTCGAGGCGCGCAGACACTTGCCGTTGTACGGGTCGACGCTGTGGCCGGTGAGGATCACAGCCGCCGCGCCCATCGCGTCGGCGATGCGAATGAGTGTGCCCGCATTGCCTGGCTCGCTGATCTCGACGGCGATCGCGACAAGCCGGGACGGCCCAGCTGCGGCGCCGTCCAGGACGTCCTGCAGGGGGATCTCCGGTATGTCGCACACCGCGACCAGGCCCGCGGGCGTGACGGTGTCGGAGAG
>CAZZHX010000136.1:1732-8398 GCA_964653535.1 uncultured Mycobacterium sp.
GACTGGATGAACCGGGCACCGCAGCGTGGCCAGCAGCGCGGCGTACCGCGCCATGGCGGGGTCGGTGACGAACACCTCCCGCGCAAGCCCGCGAGCCGACGCCGCCTCGACCAGGTTGGGGCCTTCGGCCAGGAAACGATGCGCCCGCCGACGGCCGACGTGGCGATGCAGCTTGACCGCCGCCACCACCGTGGCCGAGCGTTCGGTGAGCACGCCTGCGCCGCTGTTTAGGCCGTCTTTGGGGAACCCGACGGGGAATTGACGTCGGCGGGCAGCGCCGCCCGGGCGACGTCCACGAGCGCGCCGAATGCCGCCAGGTCGGTCACCGCGATGTCGGCGAGATTCTTGCGGTCGACTTCCACTCCCGCGGCTTTGAGGCCCTGGATCAGCCGGTTGTAGGTGATGTCATGGGCGCGGGCGGCCGCGTTGATCCGCGAGATCCACAGCTTGCGGAACTCCCCCTTGCGCGCACGACGGTCGCGGAAGGCGTAGTTCAGCGAGTGCAGCTGCTGCTCTTTGGCTTTGCGGTAGAGCCGTGACCGCTGGCCGCGATAGCCCTTCGAGGCCGTGAGGATGCTGCGCCTCTTCTTGTGGGCGTTGACCGCCCGCTTCACGCGTGCCATGGGTGTTCCTAACTCTCATTCAGTCGGTAAATGGTCAAGGTCTGGTGCCGGTCGCCCGGCGCGGTGATCAACCGTTCAGCATCGATTTGACACGCTTGGTGTCGTTGGCTGCCACCGTCGTACGGCCGGCTAGTCGCCGGGTTCGCTTGGTCGCCTTGTGCTCGAGAAGGTGCCGGCGATTGGCCTTCTCACGAACGATCTTTCCGGTCCCTGTGCGCCGGAACCGCTTTGACGCCCCGCTGTGGGTCTTGGCCTTAGGCATGATTTCCCCTAATTTCTCGGTTCTACTGCTTGTGTTGTCGGCTCGTGTGTTGTCGGCTCGTGTGTTGTCAGGTCGGTGAGGGCTCGTCGTCGCCGGACATTTCGGCGTGGACTTCCAGACCCTCGGGGTAGCGCGCCTTCGCGCGGGTTTTCGCGCCGCGATGCGGAGCCAGGATCATCGTCATGTTGCGGCCGTCCTGCTTCGCGGACGTCTCGACGAATCCGTAGTCGGCGACGTCGGTCCCGAGCCGTTGCAACAGTCGATAACCCAACTCGGGCCGCGACTGCTCGCGCCCGCGGAACATGATCGTGACCTTGACCTTCGAACCCGCCTCCAGGAACCGGATGACATGGCCTTTCTTGGTCGCGTAGTCGTGATCGTCGATCTTGGGCCGCAACTTCTGTTCCTTGACGACGGTCTGCTGCTGGTTCTTGCGGGACTCGCGCAACTTCTGCGCCGTCTCGTACTTGAACTTGCCGTAGTCCATGATCTTGCAGACCGGCGGCCTGGCGCCCGGGGCTACTTCGACCAGGTCGAGATCGGCGTCGGTGGCAAGGCGCAGCGCGTCTTCGATTCGCACGATTCCGACCTGCTCCCCCGCTGGACCGATCAAACGGACTTCGGGGACGCGAATGCGCTCGTTCACACGGGTCTCAGTGCTGATGGGGCCTCCCTTGTTGGGCTCTGATGGGCTGTGGCGGGCCAGCGCCCGAGCCGGCCCGGATTCAGTAGGCGGAAGACACCACACCATCAGCAGAAGGGCCCTGCATCCGCAGGGCCCGGTGCCGACCGGTCACGGCGTGACAACGTCAAGCCGCCCGCGTAGCCGCGGAACGGGTGCGCGCGGCACCCGATGACCGGACCGTTTCGCCCTGTGACCGGATTCTGGGAACCCGCTGGTGGCTGACGGTGGGAGGGGGACTCCACTTACTGTTCCAGGCTTTCGCCGGGATGGTCGCGCACGTGAGTCTAGCAGCCGGGAGCAGCCATCCCGTCCCGCTGCGGCGGGCGGGATTGCGCTCGAGGCCCGTTAACCGGCCTTTCATCACCATTTTCTAGGATTGAAGGCATATCCTCGCGGTCTGTGACACTCGCTAGTCCCCGGTCGGGCAGCCCGCCGACATCCCGGTTGCGCTGGGTGCCGGCGGCGGCCGGTTGGAGCGTGGGCATCATCGCCACGCTGTCCCTGCTCGGCAGTGTGTCACCGCTGGTCCGGTGGCTGATCAAGGCGCCACGGGAATTCATCAACAGCTATCTGTTCAACTTCCCCGACACCAGCATCGCGTGGTCGTTCGTGCTCGCGCTGCTTGCCGCCGCACTGACGGCGCGCAAACGCGTCGCCTGGGTGGTGTTGTTCGGGCACATGATCCTTTTCGCCGCCCTCAATGCAGCCGATATCGCCGCGGGCGACAACACGCCCGCGGAGAACGTCGGAGAGGGCCTCGGGTTCGCGATGCATGTCGCCGGTGCCCTGCTTCTCCTGCTGGCGTATCGGGAGTTCTGGGCCAAGGTCCGCAAGGCGGCGTTTTTGAAAGCGGCGGTAGTGCTGGTCGTCGGGGACATCATCGGGATCCTGGCATCGTGGAGCCTGGTCGAGATGTTTCCGGGAACGTTGGCCCCCGACTCGCGGTTTTGGTACGTGGTCAACCGGGTCGTCGGGTTCGCCATCGTCG
The DNA here is from genome assembly GCA_964653535.1 of uncultured Mycobacterium sp. Lineage (GTDB taxonomy): Bacteria > Actinomycetota > Actinomycetes > Mycobacteriales > Mycobacteriaceae > Mycobacterium. The sequence goes on from CAZZHX010000136.1 coordinate 4,291, forward strand.
ATCCCGATCAGTTCACCGGCCGCCCGCACGTCATCCTCAACGCGATTTTCGGGTTGTTCGGCGCGCTGGCTCTCGTCGCCGCTGCGATCGCGCTGTTCCAGTCGCAGCGCGCCGACAACGCGCTCACTGGCGAGGACGAGTCCGCTATCCGCGGGCTGCTCGAGGTCTACGGCAAGAATGATTCCCTCGGCTACTTCGCGACCCGCCGCGACAAATCGGTGGTGTTCGCCAACAGCGGCCGCGCCGCCGTCACCTATCGAGTCGAGGTCGGCGTCTGCCTGGCGAGCGGCGATCCGGTGGGCGATCCGAGGGCCTGGCCGCAAGCCATCGATGCGTGGTTGGACATGTGCCAGACGTACGGCTGGGCGCCGGGCGTCATGGGCGCCAGTTCGCAAGGGGCGCAAGCTTATCGGCACGCCGGGCTCAATGCCCTCGAGTTGGGCGACGAGGCGATTCTGCGGACCGCCGACTTCAAGCTGTCCGGCCCGGACATGCGCGGGGTGCGCCAGGCCGTCACCCGGGCCCGCAGAGCCGGCCTCACCGCGCGCATCCAACGACACCGGGATATCCCGCAGGAGGAGATGGCCGCCACCATTTCCCGCGCCGATGCCTGGCGCGACACCCAGAGCGAGCGCGGCTTCTCCATGGCGCTGGGCCGGCTTGGCGACCCGGCCGACGGCGATTGCCTGCTCGTGGAGGCGCTGGACCGCGGTGGCGACGTGGTTGCGATGCTGTCGCTGGTCCCTTGGGGAAGCACCGGCGTCTCCCTGGACCTGATGCGCCGCTCCCCTCAATCCCCTAACGGCACGATCGAACTCATGGTCAGCGAACTTGCGCTGAATGCCGAAAACTATGGAATAACCAGGATTTCGCTGAACTTCGCGATGTTCAGATCGGCGTTCGAGCAGGGCGCGCAACTGGGCGCCGGCCCGGTCGCCAGGCTGTGGCGCGCGTTCCTGCTGTTCTTCTCGCGGTGGTGGCAACTGGAGACGCTGTACCGCTCGAACATGAAATACCGGCCCGACTGGGCCCCCCGCTACTCCTGCTACGAGGACGCCAGACTGATCCCCCGCGTGGGGTTCGCATCCAGCATCGCCGAAGGTTTCCTCGTTTTGCCGTTCAGTAGGCGCAATAAGGTCCACACCGGCCAGCATCCCGCAGTGCCGGCCAGGTTGGCCGAGTCCGGGCTGTTGCACCAGGACGGCTCGGTTCCCGACGTCAGCGGGCTGCGGCGCGCGAAGGGGGCCGCCGAGGCGGAGGAGTCCAGGGCCCGCCTGCCCGAGCAGGTCCGGGTGCGGTTGAGCAAACTCAAGATTCTGCAGCGCAGCGGCGTTGACGCCTATCCGGTGGGGTCTCCGCCCAGTCACACCATCGCCGCGGCAATGGACGCCGACGATCAGGAGACCGTCTCGGTGGCCGGCCGGATCTTGCGCTTACGCGACTACGGCGGGGTGCTGTTCGCCGAGCTACGCGACTGGTCGGGTGACATGCAGGTGCTCCTCGACAATTCGCGCCTGGGCAATGGCCGCACCGCCGATTTCACCGCGGCCATCGACCTCGGCGACCTGGTCGAGATGACCGGGCAGATGGGCTTCAGCAAGAACGGAACGCGCTCCCTGATAGTCACCGGCTGGCGGATGATCGGGAAGTGCCTGCGTCCCTTGCCGAACAAGTGGAGGGGTCTCACCGACCCGGAGGCCCGCGTGCGAACCCGTTACGTCGACCTGGCTGTCAACCCCGAGTCGCGAGAATTGATCAAGACCCGCAGCAGTGTGCTGCGGTCGGTCCGGGAAACGCTGTTCGCCAAGGGGTTCGTCGAAGTCGAGACGCCCGTCCTGCAGCAGGTCCACGGTGGCGCCTCGGCGCGGCCCTTTTTCACCCATATCAACACCTACGACATGGACCTGTTCCTGCGCATCGCGCCGGAGCTTTACCTGAAGCGGTTGTGCGTCGGCGGCGTGGAGCGCGTCTTCGAACTGGGGCGTGCCTTCCGCAACGAAGGGGTCGATTCCAGCCATAATCCGGAGTTCACCCTCCTGGAGGCCTACCAGGCGCATGCCGACTACATGGTCTGGATCGACGGGTGCCGCGAGCTCATCCAGAACGCCGCCCAAGCCGCGCACGGCGAGCAGATCGTGCTGCGGCCCCGCGCCGGCGACGATGCCGGCAACAATCGGATGGAGCCGATCGACATCGCCGGGACGTGGCCGGTGCAAACGGTGCACGACGCGGTCTCCGAGGCGCTCGGCGAGCGAGTCGACCCCGACACCCCGCTCACAACCCTGCGCAAGTTGGCCGACGCGGCGCACATCACCTACCGGGCGCACTGGGGCGCCGGCGCGGTGCTGCTCGAACTGTACGAACAACTGGTCGAGGAGCGCACTGAGCAACCAACCTTCTACATCGACTTCCCGGCGTCCGTGTCGCCGCTGACACGGCCCCACCGGAGCGTGCCCGGCCTCGCCGAGCGGTGGGACCTGGTGGCGTGGGGCGTCGAATTAGGCACCGCCTACAGCGAGCTCACCGATCCGCTGGAGCAGCGCCGACGGCTGCGCGAACAGTCGCTGCTGGCCGCGGGCGGGGATCCCGAGGCGATGGAGCTCGACGAGGATTTTCTGCAGGCCATGGAGTACGCGATGCCACCGACGGGCGGGCTCGGCATGGGTATCGACCGGCTCGTGATGCTCATCACCGGCCGCAGCATCCGCGACACACTGCCGTTCCCGCTGGCCAAGCCGCATTAGTCAGGGGTTCGTCCCGGCGTGTCCCACCGCACCAACGGGCGACGGTGTCCCACTTCGGCTGACACTGGAATGCTGGTGCCCGTGGAGTACTCCACGACCGGCCACGAGGAGCGTTGACAGCATGCCCGAACAGCCCGAAACCCCCCCACCCGACGATCGCTACGACAACGCCGGTGTGCCGACCTTCGAATCGGTCCGCGAGAAGATTGAGACGCGGTACGCGGCTGCGCAGGGTGCTGCCGAACTTGACGCCGACTCGGCCGAGGGCCGCTCCGCCGAGGAGCAGTACGACGAGCGCCAACGCGCCGCGGCCCAGCGCCTGGAAGAGATTCGGCGTGAAGCCCGCGGCGATACATAGTCCGGCGCGGCCGAACCACCCGTTCCCACTGTCCTCATCCGAGGAGGTCTGCACATTGCTCGTGCACTGTGCACAGGAGATGACACACCTCGCCACCGTCCTACCCGCCCTCTACGAACAGGAGTCCTGACATGGCAATCGACCCGCGCGGTGCCGATCTGAAGCGGTTGCTCACCGAAGACGACGGCGGCCCTTTCGTGATGCTGAACCTGTTGAGGTTCGCCGACGGCAAGCGCGAACAGTACGACGAGTACGTCGAGCGTGCCGGTGAGTTCGTGAAACGTTATGGCGGCGAATCGCTGTACTACGGAGACGGGTCAACGGCGCTGGTTGCTGAGGCCGGGCAGGACTGGGATGCCGTGGTTCTCGTACGTTATCCGAGTCGCGAGGCGTTCAGCCGGATGGTGGCCGACCCCGAGTATCAGGCCATCTCGCACCTACGCACGGGCGCGCTCACCGAGGCCGTGCTGCAGGCGACGACACCACGGGACATCTGAGTGCCTGACATGGTCGATCCAACGACGCGCTTCTCCATCGACGGCAAGTCCGTGATCGTCGCGCCCCCTGCCTACCCTGACGCCACGGACAAAGGCGTAGGAATGACACGACCGGGGCCTGCCGAGGACCCGGCGCCGCAACCGAATTGAACGGAGAACACGACAGCATGCAGATCAACGATCACGTCTTCATCGTCACGGGGGCATCGTCGGGCATCGGCCTGGCGACTGCGGAGGCCCTCACCGCCGGCGGCGCGCAGGTGGCCTTGCTGGCGCGCAACACCGAGGCGTTGCAGGAGCTGGCCGCCCGGCTTCCCGGCAGCTTGCCGGTGACGGTGGACGTCACCGATTTCGATCGGCTCAGGCAGGCGATTGGCGCCGCGCATCAGCACTACGGCCGTCTGGACGGTCTCGTCAACAACGCCGGCCGCGCGTACGGCGCGTCGGTGGAGCACATCGATCCCGACGCCTTCGATCAGATCTTCCGGCTGAACGTGCTGGCTCCGATC
>CAZZHX010000137.1:0-8207 GCA_964653535.1 uncultured Mycobacterium sp.
GTACATGACCGACGAGGCCGTCGAGGGCCGCGACGCGTTCCTGGAGAAGCGCCGGCCGGACTGGACCCCTTTCCCCCGCTACTTCTGAGCGGACTCGGCGGCGAGCGTCACCCCAGAGTGACGCTGGCCGCCGACCGTCACACCAGCGCGACGGTCGGGGCCACAAGGTAGCGCCCACCTAGACTCCCGGGGTGAGTAAAAGCCCGCGGCGCCGGATCACCGACCAGATTGCCCTGACGATCATGCGGCCGCCGGCCTCCCCGCAGGTGCTGCTCAACCGGCCCGCCGGCAAGCCCGTCGACCTGCGCGGCAAGCGCGTCCTGCTCACGGGGGCGTCGTCGGGCATCGGCGAGGCCGCGGCCGAACAGTTCGCGCGCGCGGGCGCCACCGTCGTGGTGGTCGCGCGCCGGGGCGAACTCCTCGGCGCGCTGGCAGCGCGAATCACGACGGCCGGCGGCGACGCCATGGCGATGCCGTGCGACTGCTCGGACATGGACGCCATCGACGCGTTAGTGGCCGACGTCGAGGGCCGCCTCGGCGGGATCGACATCCTGATCAACAACGCAGGCCGGTCCATTCGCCGGCCGCTGGCCGAGTCGCTGGAGCGTTGGCACGACGTGGAGCGGACCATGACGCTCAACTACTACGCGCCGTTACGCCTGATCCGCGGGTTCGCACCTGGCATGCTCGCGCGCGGCGACGGCCACATCATCAACGTCTCGACGTGGGGCGTGCTGGCGGAGGCTTCGCCGCTGTTCGCGGTGTACAACGCGTCCAAGGCCGCACTGTCGATGGTGAGCCGGGTGGTCGAGACGGAGTGGGGCAGCAGGGGCGTGCATTCGACCACGCTCTACTACCCCCTGGTGGCCACGCCGATGATCGCGCCGACCAAAGCCTACGAGGGGATAGCGGCGCTGACCTCGGAGGAGGCCGGCGAGTGGATGATCACGGCCGCCCGCACCCGCCCGGTCCGCATCGCCCCGCGGATGGCGATCGCGGCCAAGGCGCTGGACACCTTCGGCCCCCGCCTCGTCAACACGCTCATGGCGCGGCAGCGGATGCAGCCGAACCGCTCGGGCGGCGCGTGATAGACACGACCCCATGGAGATCCTGTCCAGCCGGATGCTGCTGCGGCCGAGGGACTACGACGCGTCGCTGAATTTCTACCGAGACCAGATCGGCCTGGCTATCGCCCGCGAATACGGGGCGGGCATCGTCTTCTTCGCCGGCCAGTCGCTGCTGGAACTGGCCGGGTTCGGCTCCCCGGACCACTCCCGGGGCCCGTTTCCCGGCGCCCTCTGGCTTCAGGTCCGCGACGTCCGGGCCACCGAGGCCGAGTTGCGGGGCCGCGGCGTGACGATCACCCGGGAGGCGCGCCGAGAGCCCTGGGGCCTGCACGAGATGCATGTGACCGACCCCGACGGCGTCACGCTGATTTTCCTCGAGATTCCGGGCGACCACCCGCTGCGGCGCGACACCCGAGGGGACCTGGCCGAAACACCGAGTTAATTGCTGGCTAACATTAGGGGTCGAGCCGCGATTAGCCCGCTCGCGGATTCGACAACACAACACCTCAACCCTCAGAATCAGGCATCGTGAACATAGAACTGTTCTTGCTGGGCATCGTCATCATCACGGCGCTGGGATTCGACTTCACCAACGGATTCCACGACACCGGCAACGCGATGGCGACTTCGATCGCCAGCGGGGCGCTGAAGCCGAAAGTGGCCGTGGCGCTGTCCGCCGTGCTCAACCTGGTGGGGGCCTTCATGTCCACCACCGTCGCGGCCACCATCGCCAAGGGCCTGATCGACGGGCACATCGTCACCCTGGAATTAGTGTTCGCCGGCCTGGTCGGCGGCGTCGTCTGGAACCTGATGACCTGGCTCCTCGGCATCCCGTCCAGCTCGTCACACGCACTGGTCGGCGGCATCGTCGGTGCCACGATCGCGGCGGTCGGCGGCCACGGGGTGATCTGGAAGGGCGTCGTCTCCAAGGTGCTGATCCCGGCCGTCGTCGCCGCAATCCTGGCGATCGCCGTCGGGGCGCTTGCGACCTGGCTGGTCTACCGGATCACCCGCGGCATTTCCACCGAGCGCACCGAGGCCGGGTTCCGCTACGGCCAGTGGGGTTCGGCGTCCCTGGTTTCGCTGGCGCACGGCACCGGCGACGCCCAGAAGACGATGGGCATCATCTTCCTGGCGCTGATGTCCTACGGATCGGTCAGCAAGAACGACGCGGCGCCGCCGCTGTGGGTGATCGTCGCCTGCGCGCTGTCGATGGCTCTGGGCACCTACCTGGGCGGCTGGCGGATCATCCGCACCCTGGGCAAGGGCTTGGTCGAGATCAAGTCGCCGCAGGGCATGGCCGCCGAATCATCCTCGGCCGCCGTCATTCTCATGTCCACCCACTTCGGGTACGCGCTGTCGACGACGCAGGTGTGCACCGGTTCGGTGATGGGCAGCGGCCTGGGCAAGCCGGGCGGCGAGGTGCGCTGGGGCGTGGCCGGCCGCATGGCGGTCGCCTGGCTGGTGACGCTGCCCCTGGCCGGGCTGGTCGGGGCGGTCACCTACTGGATAGTGCATCTCATCGGGGGATACCCCGGCGCGATCACCGGGTTCGGACTACTGGTCGCGATCGCCACCGCCATCTACATCCAGTCCCGCAAGGTCAAGGTCGACCACAACAACGTCAACGCCGAGTGGGAGGGCAGCCTCACCGCCGGTCTCGACGAAGAGACCGAGGCCGGCGCCGAGTCTGGCGCGAAGGTGAATGCCCGGAGCGCCTCATGAGCCACGCAAGCGACTGGTTCAACTACCACGCCGCCCTGAAGATCCTGATCTTCAGCATGCTGGCCGGCGCCGCGCTGCCGGGGCTCTTCGCCCTCGGGCTGCGGCTGCAGGCCATCGGGGGCGGCAACGAGAGCGGCCATGCTGGCGTAGAAGGCGGTACAGCGCACAAGAACCCGGCGTTGGTTGCGCTCGCCTGGGCGATCTACGCGGTTGTGGTGGTGGTGATCCTCTTCGCCCTGCTGTATGTCTCGCGCGACTTCATCGCTCACCAAACGGGCCAGAGCTTCCTGGGAGCCACACCGAAGTAAAACCGCACTGCCGCCGCGTACGATCTGGAATGCGTCCCGGTTGCCCCCCCCCGGAACGGGAGTGATAGCACCATGAACCAATTCCTGGGTTCGATCGTCTCCTGGCTGCGCGCGGGCTACCCCGAGGGCATTCCGCCCACCGACACCTTCGCGGTCCTGGCGCTGTTGACCACCCGGCTGAGCCACGACGACATCAAGACCGTGGCCCATGAAGTCATGCGGCGCAACAACATCAACGGCGCCACGAATCTGGACGCCGTCGACGACGTCGACATCGCCGTCCTGATCACCCGACTCACCAACGAACTGCCGTCGCCGGACGACGTCGAACGGGTGCGCCAGCGGCTGGTCTCCCACGGCTGGCCACTCGACACGGCCAGCGAAGCGTAGACGCGCAAGGACCCCGCATAGTCGTTCTGCGCGCTCTGCGCGTCCAGCCCGGCTCCGCAGCCCGCTCGCTGCTGCCCGCCCTGGAGCGGGTGCTCGATGGCCGCGATCCCGCTCTGGTGCCGCTGCCGCCCGGCGGGGTGCCCGATGCGTTGCGGGTCGGGGAGCCCATCGACGACGACGTCGCCCTGGTGGTGACGACGTCGGGAACCACCGGAACCCCCAAGGGCGCCCTGCTGACCGCCGCTGCCCTGACTGCGAGCGCGACGGCCACCCATCACCGCCTGGGCGGGCCAGGCACCTGGCTGCTGGCGTTGCCACCGCACCACATCGCCGGGGTGCAGGTGCTCCTGCGCAGCCTGCTCGCCGGGACGGCTCCGGTCGAACTGGACGTCTCTGGCGGTTTCGACGCCACCGGATTGCCCGATGCCGTGCGGCGATTAGGGCCCGGGCGTCGGTACACCGCACTGGTTGCCGTGCAGCTGGCCAAGGCGCTCGACGATCCCGCGGCCACCCGCGCCCTCGCCGAATGCGACGCCGTACTGCTCGGCGGCGGGCCGGCTCCGCCGCCGGTGCTCGACGCGGCCGTCACGGCGGGTATCCGGGTGGTGCGCACCTACGGGATGAGTGAGACCGCGGGCGGCTGCGTCTACGACGGGGTTCCGCTCGACGGCGTGCTGGTGCGGGTGGCGGCCGACGGGCGCGTGGCGCTCGGCGGCGCGACGCTGGCCAAGGGCTACCGCAACCCGGTCGAACCCGACCCGTTCGCCGAGCCGGGCTGGTTCCGCACCGATGACTGCGGCGCGGTCGGGGACTCAGGTGAGCTGAGCGTGCTGGGCCGCGCCGACGACGCGATTCTCACGGGCGGACTCACCGTGCTGCCGCAGCTGGTCGAGGCGGCGCTGGCAACCCACGCCGCCGTCGCCGACTGCGCGGTGTTCGGTGTCGCCGACGCCCGGCTGGGCCAGCGGGTGGCCACGGCGATCGTGGTGAACGCAGGGTGCCGGCCACCGACGCTGGCGGAGCTGCGGACCCACGCGACACGCACCGTACCCGCCACCGCAGCGCCGCGCGAACTGCATGTCATCAACGCGCTGCCCCGACACGGCATCGGCAAGGTCGACCGGCGGGCGCTGGCGCGGCGGTTCGCCCGACCGTAACGGCTGGCAGGATGCTGGGGTGGCCAGTTTCTCGCAGTGGCTCTCGGGCGCGCGGCCGCGGACGCTGCCCAACGCGATCGCCCCGGTGGTTGCCGGCACCGGCGCCGCAGCGTGGCTGCATGCGGCGGTGTGGTGGAAGGCGCTGCTGGCCCTCGCCGTGGCGGTCGCCCTGATCGTCGGCGTCAACTACGCCAACGACTACTCCGACGGAATCCGGGGTACCGACGACGATCGGGCCGGCCCCCTGCGCCTGGTGGGCTCGCGGCTGGCCGCCCCGCGGTCGGTGCTGACCGCGGCGTTGGTCAGCCTGACGGTGGCCGCGCTCGCGGGGCTGGCGCTGGCGCTGTGCAGCGCGCCATGGCTGATCGCCGTGGGAGCCGCCTGTATCGGCGGCGCCTGGTTGTACACGGGCGGGCCCAGGCCCTACGGCTACGCCGGCTTCGGCGAGGTTGCGGTGTTCGTGTTCTTCGGGCTGATCGCCGTGCTCGGCACCGAGTACACCCAGGCGTTGCGGGTCGACTGGGTGGGATGGGCGCTGGCGGTGTCGATCGGGGCGTTGTCGTCGGCGGTGCTGGTCGCCAACAACCTCCGGGACATCCCCACCGACGCCCAGTCGCGCAAGGTCACGCTGGCGGTTCGTCTCGGCGATGCCCGCACCCGCGTCCTCTATCAGGCCCTGCTGGCGGCCCCGGCAGCGGTGACACTGCTGCTGATGTTGGCGACCCCCTGGTGCGCGGCGGGTCTGGTGGCCGCTCCCCTGGCGCTGCGCGCCGCGGGTCCGGTGCGCTCCGGCCGCGGCGGCCGCGCGTTGATCCCGGTGCTGCGCGACACCGGGTTGACGATGGTGGTGTGGGCGGCCGCGGTGGCCGCCGCCTTGGCTCTGGCCGGGTCGCCGGCGCACTGACCATGCGCGACGGCGATCACGTGTCCTGGCCGGGTTCCCCGCCCCGCAGTCGGGCCCGCAGCTGGTCGCGCTCCCGACGTCGACGTTCGCCGGCCGTGGCCACCGCGGCGGTGGCGCGCCGGCGCAGCGGGGCGAACACCACGATGCCGACGGGCATCGCGATGACCAGCGCGAACAACGCGGCGACGACGATCGGGAACTGCGCGACGCCCAGCAGGCGCGCGATTCCGTAGATGACGCCGGTCAGCACGACCGTCAGCAGCAGGCGTGCCACCGCATACAGCACGACATCGGCCACACCGCGATACCCGGCGCGCCCTCCGGGGGTATCGCCGATGCTCTCGGGTTGCCCGTCACCGTCGCCCACGGGACAAGCCTACGACGCGCGTATATTCGCTCCTAGGAGGTGTTGAGTGCTCTACCTGCTGCTCATCATGATCGTGGGGTCGCTGGTCTACGTCGGCTGGCGCGCCATCCGATCACAGACCACCCGGACGACGAGTCGCGTCATCGGGCCCGACGACGACCCGGAGTTCTTGCGGCGGTTGGGGCGCGGCGACAAGTAACCTCGCGACCGGTCGTCAGGTCACGCCCGCGTAGGAGTGCAGGCCCACGGTGACGAGATTGACGAAGAACAAGTTGAACACCATCGCCACGAACCCGGCGACGTTGATCCAGGCCGCCCGGCGGTCCCGCCATCCCGCCGTCGACCGGGCATGCAAATACGCGGCGTAGGTCACCCATGCGACGAAGGAGACGGTCTCCTTCGGGTCCCATCCCCAGTACCTGCCCCAGGCCTCCTCGGCCCAGATGGCACCGAAAATCACGCCGAAGCCGAACACCGGAAACGCGAAGATCGTTGTCCGGTAGGCGATTCGGTCCAGGGTCTGCGCGTCGGGAAGCCGCTGCACCACCCGGGCCAGCGCGCCCTGCTGCTCATCCTGCTGCTCACCGAGCCGCGAGGTGCGCAGCAGGAACAGGATGCTGGCGATGCCGGCGACCATGAACACACCGGACCCCAGGCTGACCACCGACACGTGGATGGGCAGCCAGTAGGACTGCAGCGCGGGCATCACCGGCGCGGCGTTCGTGTACAGCCAGCGCCCGGAGACAGTGAGCAGGATCAGCACCGGCACCAGCAGGAAAACCCACAGCGGGCGGTAGTGCGGGCGACGCAACACGATCGCCCCGGCGAGAAGTCCACACAGGCACGTCAGGTTGATGAACTCGTACATGTTGCCCCACGGCGCCCGCAGCGTGGCACACCCGCGGAGCACGACGCACGCCACCAGCAGCCCGATACCGAGGTATACGACAGCCAGCCCGCCCCGCCCGACCCGTTCGGCGAGCGAGCGGTCCGGGGTGTCCTCGACGATGCCGGGGGTGGTGCTGTCGGCCGCGACCCCGCCGGCCAACACCAGCTCGCGCCGGTCGGCGCGGCGGCCGCCGGCGTAGGCGAGTTCGAAAGCCAGCAGCACCATCGCGATCACCAGGGCCACGACGGCCGCAGTGAACGCCCAGTCGGAGTAGCGGGCCAGGCCCATGTTGACGTGCAGGGTGTTCATCTGACGCCCACCTCGGAGCTCCTCGTCGATAGTGGCCCGGCCCGCTCGGCGGCGCCGCCGAGGCCGGCGGGCAACCGCTCGGCCAAGCGCTCGAACTCGTCGCCCCAACCGGAGTTGTCGGTGCGCGCCAAGCCGCCCATGTCGACGTCCACGGTACCGTCCGCCCGCGGAGTCAGCCTGACCCACACCCGGCGGCGGCGCACCAGCAACGACACCAGCAGGCCGGCCATCATCGCGATGGCGAACAGCAGCACCCAGGCCTGGCCCGGGTCGTGGGAGACCTGCAGGTTGACGAATGGCACGGCACCGTCGAAGCGGATGACGGTACCCGCCGCGGGGCCCCGGTCGATCCGGACGGCCTGGCCGGCCCGCAGGTTGACCCGCTTCTCCTTGGTCAGCCGGCCCTGCTGGATGAGCCGGGGATCCAGGGTGAACAGCGACTGCGGGCGGCCGGTGTCCAGGCCGGTGTCACCCCGGTAGATGTCGACGGCCACCGCCGGGGCGTCCAGCGCAGGGAAGCTCGAGGACAGCAGAGCGCCGTCGAGCTGCTCGGTCGGCGCCAGCAGGCCCTGGATCGCGATCTGGTGCTGGCGGCGTTCGATCGAGGTGGGATAGCTCCCGGCGGGCGGATCGATGCGCACCACACCCGACGACAGCAGGGTCTGCGGGTTGTCGGGCCGCCACTGGACTGTCGAGGTTCGGGTCTGCCCGTCGGGGAAGGTCACGGTGAAGGAGGGCGCGTAGCCGTGGCCCTGCAGGTACACCCGGTCGCCTCCGATCCGCAGCGGGTGGTTGACCTCCAGCCGGTAGTGCCGCCAGGTGTCGGCGGTCAGATCGCGGCCGGACTGGTAGTCGATGTCGGAGGCGAACGAGGTGGCCTGCCCGGAGGCCAGATAGTGCGACGCAAAGTTGTTGACGCGGATACAGATCGGGTGCAGCGAGGTGCCGTCGACGGTGTTGCCGGCGCGGAACGAGTCGAACGCGGCCGGGGATGCCGAGCAGAAGCCGGGGCCGCCGTTGGCGATGACGATCACGTTGCCCTCGTAGCCGAACAGTTTGCCCGCCGCCACCGCCACCAGCAGGCCCAGTAG
>CAZZHX010000138.1:0-8197 GCA_964653535.1 uncultured Mycobacterium sp.
CCGGTGTGGGTTCTGGTGTGGGTGCTGCTGTGGGCGCCGGCGGGGGCGTGGGTGCTGGCGGCGGTGGTGTGGGTGCCGGTTCAGCTCCGGGCGCGGGCGGGGCCGGCGGCGCGGGCGCGAGCGGGGCCGGCGGCGCGGCAGCCGCACCCCCAGTGGCCTGCAGACTCGCGCCGATTCGCGCCAACTCCCCGCCCACCGACACGGTGTCGTCCTCCTCGGCGGTGATGCTGACCAGCACACCGGCTACCGGCGAGGGGATCTCGGTGTCCACCTTGTCGGTGGACACCTCCACCAGCGGTTCATCCACCCCGACTGAATCGCCGACCTTCTTCAGCCACCGTGTCACGGTGCCCTCGGTCACCGACTCGCCGAGCTCCGGCATCACCACCGACGTGATGTCACCGCCGCCCCCGCCCGACGCGGGTGCCGTCGCGGGCGCGGGCGCGGCCGCGGCTGCCGGTTCGGGCTGTGGTGCGGGCGCGGGCTCCGGTTGGCTCGGTGCCGGGGCAGGCGCCGCAGCCGGCGCCGGGGCAGGCGCCGCAGCAGGCGCCAGGGCAGGCGTCGCAGCCGGTGCCGGGGCAGGCGCCGCTGCAGGTGCTGCTGGAGTTGCCTCGGAGGCGTCACCGATGATGGCCAGCTCCCCGCCCACCTCGACCGTGTCGTCCTCGTGGGCGATGATCTTGGCCAGCACACCCGCAGCCGGCGAGGGGATTTCGGTGTCGACCTTGTCGGTCGAGACCTCAACCAGGGGCTCGTCGACCTCGACCGTGTCGCCTTCCTGCTTGAGCCACCGGGTGACCGTCCCCTCGGTCACGCTCTCACCAAGTGCCGGCATCTGGACGGAGATGGCCATCTCGTGTGACTCCTCGAGCGATCGTGGGTCGGGGCGCGACGAACGTCCCAAAACTATCCTGTCACCGGCTGCACGTCGGCACCCGGTCAGGGCGGCGCTGCTACCGTGTGGCGACCCAGCGACAATGCGGAGGTCCGATGCCGGCAACGCACCACGAGCCCCAGTACGTCCCCCACCACCTCGTCGAAAGCGCGGACCACACCCGCATCGCGGTCTACGAGGAGGGCAACCCCGAGGGCCCCACCGTCGTCCTGGTGCACGGCTTCCCCGATTCGCACGTGCTCTGGGACGGCGTCGTGCCGCTGCTCGCCGAACGGTTCCGGGTCATCCGCTACGACAACCGCGGGGTCGGCATGTCCTCGGCGCCCACGCCGGTGTCGGCCTACCGGATGGAGCGTTTCGCCGACGACCTCGCCGCGGTCATCGCCGCGCCGAGTGCTGACGGACCAGTGCACGTGCTGGCCCACGACTGGGGTTCGGTCGGCGTGTGGGAGTACCTGACCCGGCCCGGTGCCGCCGACCGAGTGGCCAGCTTCACGTCGGTGTCCGGTCCCAGCCAGGACCAACTCGCCGCGTACATCTTCGGTAGCCTGCGCCGCCCGTGGCGCCCGCGCACTTTCGTCCGGGCGCTCACCCAGGTCCTGCGGCTGACCTACATGGTGTTGTTCTCGGTCCCGGTGCTGGCTCCGCTGGCCCTGCGGCTCGCGTTGTCGAACGCGGCGATCCGGCGCGCCGTCGTCGACAACATCCCGGTCGAGAAGATCCACCACTCGCGCGGAATGGCTGCAGACGCCGCCCGCTCGGTGAAGACCTACCCCGCCAACTACTTCCGGACCTTCTCCCTGAAGCGGCCGATTCCCGTGATCGACGTGCCGGTGCAGCTCATCGTCAACACCGAGGACCCGTTCGTGCGGCCCTACGGCTGCGACGACACGGCGCGCTGGGTGCCGCGACTGTGGCGGCGCGACATCAAGGCCGGCCACTTCTCGCCGATGTCGCACCCGCAGGTGATGGCCGCCGCCGTCGGTGACTTCGCCGACATGGCCGCGGGCGACCCGCCGAGCCGCGCCCTGCTGCGGGCGCAGGTCGGGCGTCCGCGCGAGGAGTTCGGCGACACCCTGGTCGCGGTCACCGGCGCTGGCAGCGGAATCGGCCGCGAAACGGCGTTCGCATTCGCGCGCCGCGGCGCCGAGCTGGTGGTCAGCGACATCGATGAGGCCGCTGTCAAGGACACCGCCGCCCGGATCGCCGCGCGCGGCGGCAGTGCCCACGCGTACGTGCTCGACGTGTCCGACGCTGAGGCGGTCGAGGCTTTCGCCGGGCGGGTCGCCGCCGAGCACGGCGTCCCCGACGTCGTGGTCAACAACGCCGGCATCGGGCATGCGGGAGCATTCCTCGACACCCCGGCCGAGGAGTTCGACCGAGTGCTGGACGTCAATTTCGGTGGCGTGGTCAACGGCTGCCGGTCTTTCGGGCGGCGCCTCGTCGACCGCGGCACCGGCGGGCACATCGTCAACGTGGCGTCGATGGCCGCCTACGCGCCCCTGCAGTCGATGAGCGCCTACTGCTCATCCAAGGCGGCCACCTTCATGTTCTCCGACTGCCTGCGGGCCGAACTCGGCGCCGCCGGGGTGGAGCTGACGACGATCTGCCCCGGACTGATCAATACCAACATCGTCGCGTCGACCCGGATCGATGCGCCAGCCGGCCGCAGCGGCCGAGTCGACGAACGCCGCGGGCAGCTGGAAAAGATGTACGCGCTGCGCCATTACGGGCCTGACAAAGTGGCCGACGCGATCCTCGGTGCGGTGAGGAAGAACACACCGATCCGCCCAGTGACTCCGGAGGCGTACGCCCTCTATGGCATGTCGCGGCTGGCGCCGCAGGCGCTGCGCAGCAGCGCTCGGCTGCGCGTGATTTGAAGGCCCGGCGTGGCGCTCGCGACCGAGCGTCACGCTGGCGTGACGCCCTGGTGCGCTCGCGCTCAGCCGTTCGCCGCCTACCCGTTTTGGGCAATGTCCTCGAGCACCGCGAACATCGTGCGGGTCGGCACCCCGGTGGCGCCTTTAGGCGTGTACCCCCACGGGCCCCCGGCGTTGTATGCCGGACCGGCCACGTCGATGTGCGCCCAACTCACGCCGTCGGCGACGAATTCGCGCAGGAACACCCCGGCGACCAGCATGCCGGCGTAGCGCTGACTGCTGATGTTGGACAGGTCGGCCACCGTCGACTTCAGGTCGTCCTTGAGGTCGTCAGGCAGCGGCATCGGCCACCCGTTCTCGCCCACCCGCTGGGAGATGTCCGCGACGCGGTCGCGGAACTCGTCGCTGCCCATCACCCCGGGGATCCGCGCGCCCAGTGCGACGGTCTGCGCGCCGGTCAGGGTGGACGTCTCGATGAGGTAGTCGGGGTTGTCCTCGCAGGCCCGGACGATTGCGTCGGCCAGGATGAGCCTGCCCTCGGCGTCGGTGTTCTGCACCTCGACGGTGATCCCGCCGTACTGCGTCAACACGTCACCCGGGCGCTGCGCCGTCGACGACGGCATGTTCTCGGCTATGGGGACCGTGGCGATCACGTCGATCGGCAGTTTGCGCTGCGCGGCCAGGACGACCGTCGCGATGACCGCCGCGGCACCACCCATGTCCGACGTCATGTGGTGCATCCCTGCCGCCGGCTTGATCGAGATGCCGCCGGTGTCGAACGTGATGCCCTTGCCGACGAGCGCCACCGTCTTCGCCGCTTTACCTTTCCCGGCTTTGGCCAGTGCGGAGCCGCGATGGGTCAACCGCACCAGCCGCGGCGGGCGCGAGGAGCCCTGGCCGACGCCGATCACCCCGCCGTAGCCTGCTTTGCGCAGCGCTTTGTCGTCGAGCACCTCCACCTCGAGGCCGGCTGCCTCACCCAAAACCTTTGCCCGAGAGGCTAGTTCGGCGGGAAAAAGGTGACTGGGCGGAGTATTGACGAAGTCGCGGGCGGTGGCGACCGCCGTCGCGACGGCCGCCCCGTACGCGGCCTGGCCCTTGGCGTCTTTCGACGTGGTCAGCACGGTGATCGCGCGCAACCCCTTGTCCTTCGGCGCGGTCTTCGCGCTGCGGAAGGCGGTGAAGCGGTAGCCGCCCAGGATCAACCCCTCGACGGCGGCCGCGTAGTTGCCGTCCCCGGGTAGCTCGCCGAGCGTCGTCAGCACCATCTCGGCGCGGCCGAGCGCCCTCGCCGCTGCGCCCGCGGCGCGGCGGACCTCGTCGGCCGACCATTCGTCGCGTGGCTTGCCCAGTCCGACCGTCAGCACGCTGCCCACCGGCAGCGACGGCACCACCAGGCGGTGCACCTGATCGGCGCCACCGGTGGCGTCCAGTGCCAGCAGGGCGGCCTCGATCTCGGCGACCGCGTCGGCGCCGAGGAACGGCCCGGCCGACACGACGACCGCGCCCGGCTTGCCGTCGTCGTGGGTCGAGACGACCGGCACGAGCAGGACCGCACCTCTGGGTCGTTTGGGCAACGAGGTGGCGACGGTGACAGTGGGGGATCGGTATCCCGGGTTGGTGGTCACGGGAAATAACCCTAGTCACCTGGGGCGGGTATCAGCCCGGCAGCGTCGCCTCGCGCAGATCGAATGCGGCCACCGGGTCATCGAAACCCTTGAGGGTCAGCGGGCCCAGCGCGACAGCGGGCCAGTCCGGCAATCTGTCCCGCAGTGCCGCAGTCGCGAGCACCTGCCCGGGTGCCGCGGCGGCGACGAGCCGGGCGGCCAGGTTGACCGGGGTGCCGAAGTAGTCCCCGCCGGTGGCCAGAACCGGGCCGTAGTCGAGGCCGGCCCGGACGTGCAGCCCGGCCTCGCAGGCCTTGGGATGGTCGACGAGATCGACCGCGGCCCGCACCAGGCGCTCCGGCGTCGGGCTCACCCACATCACCTCGTCGCCGATGAACTTCACCACGCGGCCGCCGTCGGCATGCACGACGTCCGCCACGGTCGCACCGAACTCGGTGAGCACCTCCGACAGCTGTTCGGTCGTCAGCACCTGGGTCAGCGCGGTGAAGCCGGACAGGTCCGCGAAACCGACGCCGCACGTCACCCTCGCCGACGTGTCGGTCATGACGCCCTCGAAGTGGTTGCGGGCGCTCGTCAGGTGATGACGGTGAACGACGTCGAGCATGGCTCCGATCCGCGGGACGAATTCGGCGACCGAGCGCCACGCCTGCGCCGTCGCGAGCTCGTCCCGGGAGTGGGTCATGTGGATGTCCGGCGTGGCCACCCGGATCATCGTGGACTCGGCCTCGGCCAGGCGGGCCATCGCGGCGCCCAGTACCCGCAGCATGCCGAACGCGCCGTCGTCGCCCAGCGCCGTCTTGAGCGCGACCCAGGTCGACAGGGCATCGACGTCGGCCTGACTCAGGGCGGGCACGTCGGGTCCGGCGACGGTCAGGCCGAGTAGGCCCCAGGCGTGTGCCACGTCGTCGGGCGATAAGCCGAGTTCGTCGGCGGCGCTGCCCAGCGTGTGCACCGTGGGCCCCGACGACTGCAGGACGTCGCCGGCGAGTCCGAACAGCCGGCCGCGGCGTTCGGCCTCAGCCATCTCTTCGACGGTGAAACCGAGGCCGCGCAGGTAGTGGATCAGGTCGGCCCGCTCGCGAGGGTTGGCGATTCCGGCCGCCTGCAGCTCGTCGAAATCCAGGGGCTCGAGCGGATCGGACACTCTCCTAGTGTGCCAGCAGCCGCTGCCGGTTAGGGTTGGTCGCCGTGACCGATGATGGTGTTGTCTTGCACGGCCCCCTGGAGGAACGCCACCGCGAACTGGGTGCGACGTTCGCCGAGTTCGGTGGCTGGCTGATGCCGGTCGCCTATGCCGGCACCGTCGGCGAGCACACGGCGACCCGCAACGCGGTCGGCCTCTTCGACGTGAGCCACCTCGGCAAGGCGCTGGTCCGCGGACCCGGCGCGGCGCGATTCGTCAACTCGGCGCTCACCAATGACCTCGACCGCATCGGCCCCGGCAAGGCGCAATACTCCCTGTGCTGCAGCGCAACCGGGGGAGTGATCGACGACCTCATCGCCTACTACGTGAGCGACGACGAAATCTTCCTGGTGCCCAACGCCGCCAACACCCCCGCCGTGGTGGCTGCGTTGCAGGCGGCGGCCCCGGCGTCCGTGGTGGTCACCGACGAGCATCGGTCCTACGCGGTGCTGGCCGTCCAGGGGCCGCGGTCGGCGGATGTGCTCGGCGAGCTGGGCCTGCCGGCCGACATGGAGTACATGGCCTACGTCGACGCCTCGTATGCGGGGGTGCCCGTGCGCGTCTGTCGCACCGGGTACACCGGTGAACACGGCTACGAACTCCTGCCGCCCTGGGCGTCTGCGGCCGTGGTGTTCGACGCGCTGGCCGCGGCCGTCGGCGCCGTCGGGGGCCAGCCCGCCGGCCTGGGCGCCCGCGACACGCTGCGCACGGAAATGGGTTATCCGCTGCACGGACATGAACTGTCGCTGGACATCTCGCCGCTGCAGGCCCGCTGCGGATGGGCGATCGGGTGGAAAAAGGACGCGTTCTTCGGTCGTGACGCACTGCTGGCCGAGAAGGCGGCGGGGCCGCGGCGGCTGCTGCGGGGGCTGCGGATGGTGGGCCGCGGTGTGTTGCGACCCGGGTTGACGGTGCTCGCCGGGGATGAGCCGGTGGGGGTCACCACGTCGGGGACTTTTTCCCCGACGCTGCAGATCGGCATCGCGTTGGCGCTGATCGACGCGCGCGCCGGCATCGATGACGGCCAGCACGTCACCGTCGATCTGCGCGGGCGCGCCGCGGAATGCCAGGTGGTGAGTCTGCCGTTCGTCGCCGCGAACACCCGTTAGGCGGCGCTCACGCGCCCCAAAACCGCGGTGCAGGCGGATATAGACTCGTGCCCATGACGAGCGGATCTCTGGAGTTCACGGTGTCGCGCTCGGCGCATCCCGCGACGGCCGCCCACCGTGAATCCATCCTGGCAAAGCCGGGTTTCGGCAAGTACTTCACCGACCACATGGTGTCGATCGACTTCACCGAGCCGCAGGGCTGGCATAACGCGCGCGTCATCCCGTACGGCCCGATCGAGCTGGACCCGTCAGCGGTCGTGCTGCACTACGCCCAGGAAATCTTCGAGGGACTCAAGGCCTACCGCTGGGCCGACGGCTCGATCGTCGCGTTTCGCGCCGAGGCCAACGCGGCCAGATTGCGATCCTCGGCGCGGCGGCTGGCCATGCCGGAGTTGCCCGGCGAGGTGTTCATGGAGTCGCTGGCTCAGCTCATCGCGGTCGACAGCGCGTGGGTTCCCGCGGCCGGCGGCGAGGAGGCGCTGTACCTGCGGCCGTTCGTGATCGCCACCGAGCCCGGGCTCGGGGTGCGGCCGTCCAAGCAGTACCGCTACCTCCTGATCGCCTCGCCGGCGGGTGCGTACTTCACGGGCGGCGTCAATCCTGTGACGGTGTGGGTGTCCACGGAGTACGTGCGGGCCAGCCCGGGCGGTACCGGCGCGGCCAAGTTCGGCGGCAACTACGCCGCCTCACTAGTCGCCCAGGCCGAAGCCGCCGAGAACGGGTGCGACCAAGTGGTGTGGCTCGACGCCGCCGAGCGGCGCTACGTCGAGGAGATGGGCGGGATGAACATCTTCTTCGTGTTCGGCAGCGGAGGGTCGGCGCGGCTGGTCACCCCGGAGCTGTCTGGTTCGTTGTTGCCCGGGATCACCCGGAACTCGTTGCTGCAGTTGGCTATCGACGCGGGATTCTCCATCGAGGAACGCAAGATCGATATCGACGAGTGGCAGAAGAAAGCCGCGGCCGGCGAGATCACCGAGGTGTTCGCCTGCGGCACCGCCGCCGTCATCACCCCCGTCGGGCATGTGATGTACGGCGACAGCCAATTCGCGATCGCCGACGGGCAACCCGGTGAGGTGACGATGGCGCTGCGCGACACGCTGACCGGGATCCAGCGGGGCACCTTCGCCGACACCCACGGCTGGATCTCGCGACTCGGCTAGCACGCCCCCGAGCGTGAAACCAGCAGCGCGCTCGCGCCCGAACGTGAAACCAGCCGCACGATCGGCTCAGACACGCACCAGCGCCGCGAGGGCGACCGCGGCCACCGTGGTCGTCACTTCGATGGCTGCGCCCAGCACGTCACCGGTGATGCCGCCGAAGCGGCGCACGCAGTGGACCACCAGGCCCGCCCCGCAGCACAGGGCCACCAGTACCGCGACCGGGCCCTGCCACGGGCGCGGACCCGCCAGGCACGACACCGCGACCAGCACCGCCACCCAGGCCGCCACCACGGGCGCCGGCTGGCTACCGGCCACGGCGGCGCCCAGCGCGCTGCCCTCGGC
>CAZZHX010000139.1:0-8188 GCA_964653535.1 uncultured Mycobacterium sp.
CTGCTCGGCCGGGTGGAGCTGCGCGAACTGCTCGACCCGCAGATCGTCGCCGACACCGGCCGCCAGCTGCAGCACCTCACCCCCGACCGGACCGCCCGCGACGCCGAGGCCGTCGCCGACCTGCTGCGGCTACTGGGCCCGCTGACCGCCGACGAAGTCGGCGCCCGCACGGGCGTCGACGACCCCGGCGGCTGGCTGGAAGGCCTGCGCGCCGCGCGGCGCGCACTGACGGTGTCGTTCGCCGGGCGCACCTGGTGGGTGGCCATCGAAGACATCGGCCGGCTGCGCGACGGGCTGGGCGTGGCCGTGCCGCCCGGCGTTCCGGCAGCCTTCACCGACGACGTCACCGACCCGCTAGGCGAGCTGCTCGGCCGCTACGCGCGCACCCGCACCCCGTTCACCACCGCCGACGCCGCCGCCCGGTTCGGCCTCGGGCTGCGGGTCACCGCCGACGTGCTGGGGCGGCTCGCTGGCTCGGGCGCACCCGGCGGGCGGCTGGTGCGCGGCGACTTCGTCGCCGCCCCCGATTCCGATCAGTGGTGCGACGCCGAGGTGCTGCGCATCCTGCGGCGCCGCTGCCTGGCGGCGCTGCGCGCGCAGGTGGAACCCGTCAGCACCGCCGCCTACGGGCGGTTCCTACCGGCCTGGCACGGGGTGGGTGACCGGCCGGAGCGCGCCGGCGCCGACGGGCTGATGTCGGTGATCGACCAACTGGCCGGGGTGCGGATGCCCGCCTCGGCGATCGAACCGCTGATCCTGGCCGCGCGGGTGCGCGACTACACCCCCGCGATGCTCGACGAACTGCTGGCCAGCGGGGAGGTCACCTGGTCGGGCGCCGGGTCGATCTCGGGTAGCGACGGCTGGATCGCGCTGCACCTCGCCGACACCGCCCCGATTACGCTGCCCACTTCGGGCGCCCTGGATATGACCGACGCCCACCGCGCGATTCTGGACACCCTGGCCGGCGGCGGCGCCTACTTCTTCCGCCAACTCGCCCGCGACGGCGTCACCGACGCGGCCCTCAAAGCCGCGCTGTGGGACCTGATCTGGGCCGGCAGGGTCACCGGCGACACCTTCGCCCCCGTGCGCGCGCTGCTGGGCAGCACCCGCACGCGCTCCGCCCCCGCGCACCGCGCCCAGCGCCGCCCGCGGCTGACCCGCTACAGCGTCGCCCACGCCCAGCACCGCGCCGCCGACCCCACCGTCGCCGGCCGCTGGTCCGCCGTGCCGACACCGGAGCCCGATTCCACGCTGCGCGCCCACGACCAGGCCGAGCTGCTACTCAACCGCCACGGCGTGCTCACCCGGGGTGCTGTGGTGGCCGAGAACATCCCCGGCGGATTCGCCACCCTCTACAAGGTGCTGCGCGCCCTCGAGGACGCCGGGCGCTGCCAGCGCGGCTACTTCGTCGAATCCCTCGGCGGCGCCCAGTTCGCCGTCGCCGCCACCGTCGACCGCCTGCGCGGCCACCTCGACGGCGTCGACCCGCACCGGCCCGACTACCGGGCGGTGGTTCTGGCCGCCACCGACCCGGCCAACCCCTACGGCGCGGCGCTGCCCTGGCCCGCCGCGACCGTCGCCGGGGGCGCGCGTCCGGGCCGCAAGGCCGGGGCGCTGGTGGTGCTCGTGGACGGCGCGCTCGCCTGGTTCCTGGAGCGCGGCGGACGCTCGCTGCTGACCTTCACCGCCGACCCTGCCAATGACCACGCCGCAGCCACCGCCCTGGCCGGCCTGGTCGCCTCCCGGCGCGTCGCGGCGATCCTCGTCGAACGCATCGACGGCTCCCCCGCCCTGCAGCCGGGCACCGGCGGGCGGGAGCCGGCCGCGCTGGCGGCCCTCGTCGACGCCGGGTTCACCCGCACCCCCCGCGGACTGCGATTGCGATGACAACCCCGCCCCGCCATGCCCGAGGGTGACACCGTTTGGCGCACCGCCGCCACCCTGCGAACCCACCTGGTGGGCGCCACGCTCACCCGCTGCGACGTCCGGGTGCCGCGGTTCGCCACCGTCGACCTCACCGGGCAGGTAGTCGACGAGGTGCTCAGCCGCGGCAAGCACCTGTTCATCCGGGTCGGGCCGGCCAGCATCCACTCGCACCTGATGATGGACGGCACGTGGCGGATCGGGCACCGCCCGGTGGATCACCGGGCGCGCATCGTCTTAGAAGCCCGCCGCGCCGATCACGTGGTGCGCGCCGTCGGCATCGACCTGGGCATCCTGGAGATCCTCGACCGCGACCGCGACGGGGAGGCGGTCGCCCACCTGGGCCCCGACCTGCTGGGCGAGGACTGGGACCCCGCGCGCGCCGCGGCTAACCTCACCGCCGACCCGGACCGGCCGCTCGCCCAGGCGCTACTCGACCAGCGGGTGCTGGCCGGCGTCGGCAACGTCTACTGCACCGAACTGTGCTTCCTCAGCGGCCACCTGCCCACCACACCCGTCGGCGCGGTCACCGACGCCCACCGGCTGGTGTCGCGCGCCCGGGACATGCTGTGGCTCAACAGGGCCCGCCGGGATCGCTGCACCACCGGGAACACCCGGGCCGGGCAGCAGCTGTGGGTGTACGGCAGAGCCGGGCAGCCGTGCCGTCGCTGCGGCGCCGCGATCGTCCACGACGGCACCGGCGAGCGGGTGGCATACTGGTGTGTGTCCTGCCAGCGCTGACGGCGCGACGGCCCGCGAACTCTTGCGCCGCCCCCCGGTTCTCGGTTAGTTTAGCCTCGCCTAATTACTGGAGGTGCGTGAGCGCCAGTGGCTGCTCACCCACGGGAAGGTTGCACGGATGACGACTGGCCGTCTGCGCGCGCCGAGATCCGCGCGATCGCTGATGGGCGGCCTGGTGCTGACGGTCACGCTGCCCACCGTGGCGGCGGTGGCGATACCGGTCGCGCATGCCGATGCGGTGGACAACGCGTTCCTGAACGCGTTGCAGGCCAAGGGCATCAATTTCGCGACACCGCAAGCGGCGATCGTCGCCGGCCACGAGGTGTGCGACGAGCTTCTGCAGGGCACCAAGCAGAAGGCCGACGTGGTGTCCACGGTGATGGCCAACAGCCAGATGGACGGCTACCACGCGGGATTCTTCGTCGGGCTCAGCGAGGCCGCGTACTGCCCGCAGTTCCGCGGATCACAATGACCGCGGGTAGCCGGCGGAACAAACTGGAAAATTGGCGCGTTGACCATGATGACGTCGCCTGGATTACGCCAGCATGTAACCTGCTGGCCACCTTGGCGGCGATACTTGAAAGTAACTCTCGATTTCATCGCACCGGGGTGAGGCACATGACCGCAACACGTGACCGCGCATCAGTCCTGCTGTCGTTGGCGGTTGCCGGCCCGCTGGCGGCGCTGGCGCTGTTCGGCCCGCTCGCAGCGGCCCCGATGGCGCACGCCGACGGCACCGACGACGCCTTCGTCACCCTCCTCCAGCAGCATGGCATCCTCGACGAGTCGAATCAGAACGAGATCATCGCCGGCCACCTCGTGTGCCGCCAGATCGCTGCGGGCAAGCCCGAGCAAGAGGTCGCCACCGACATTCTGAGCAGCAGTGGCCTGGATGGCGCCAACGCCGGGTATTTCGTCGCCATCGCCGAACGCGCCTACTGCCCGCAGTACGCCGACATCCCGCAGTGAATATCTTAACGGGACGGAAACCTGCGCAGCGGTCCTCGTAACGCTGTCCTCAGTAGCCTTGCCTCATCACTGATCACCACTGATCGCGGAGGCTTGGACATGTTCGGGAAACTCTCATTCGTCGGCGGCATCGTCCTAGCAGCGTGTTTGGGCCTGGCCGCTCCGGCTGCCGCCGACCCCAGCGTGTTCGGGGTCTTGAGTTGTAACTGCGGGGACTCCGCTCCCGGCAGCGCGCCGGGTACCGATGACATGACCGCGGGGATGCAGCAGGGCCTGTCCGTCCTACCCATCGCCTTTCACACCAGCCCGTAGCGCCCCGCTCAGCCCGCCGCGCCGCGCCCGACCGCCTCGGTCGACGCGTGCTTGTGCAACTCCTTCGCCGCACTCTCCGACACGGGCTTGAGATCGAATACCACCTCGTGCACGGTCCCGGTGAACGCATACGGCGCCCTGTCTTCGTAGTCGCGGTCGACCACCAGGCCGTTGTCGCAGCCGATGTCCAGCCCGGCGTACGACGTGAACGCCAGCGACACCGTGTTCGCCATCGTTCCCTCACCGATGCACCGATCGTTGGCCCACAACGTCACCCGCCCGCCTGACCCGGCGACCGGCTCGTCGGATTCGAACAGCATCCGCACCGTCACATCGCCGGTG
The DNA here is from genome assembly GCA_964653535.1 of uncultured Mycobacterium sp. Lineage (GTDB taxonomy): Bacteria > Actinomycetota > Actinomycetes > Mycobacteriales > Mycobacteriaceae > Mycobacterium. The sequence continues at coordinate 4,288 of CAZZHX010000139.1, forward strand.
GGGATCGGCTCGGTGGACACCTGCTTGTAGGTGTCCACACCCAGGTAGGAGTAGGTGTGGCGCAGCCGCTGATCCTCATCGACCCACAGCGCGAATCCGCCAATGAAGTCGGCGTTGGCGACGATCACCCCCTGCGCACCGCCGTCGGGAACGTGGAGCTGCGCCTCGATCTCATACGAGCGGCCGAAGATGCGCGGCACCGTGCCGCGCTGCAGGTTCTGCACCGTGCCTTTGAAGGCGAACCTCGTGGCGGTCGGCAGTGGCGGCAAGTCGCCGAACACCACCGTCAGACCCCCGAGCAACGGCAGCACCCGGTTGCGTTCGGCCTCCTGCCACCACAGCGCGGTGAGTTCGGCGACCTTGTCGGGATGCTTCGCCGCCAAGTTTGTGGCCTGCGAGAAGTCGTCGGGCAGGTAGTACAGCTCCCACACGTCGTCATCGGGGTTGTACTGTCCGGCCCCAAACCTCTGCAGCGTCTGCGGTGAGAAGTCCCACGGCGCCTTGTCCAACCGCGCGCAGGCCCACCACCCGTCCTTGTAGAGGGCGCGGCTGCCGATCATTTCGAAGTACTGCACGGTGTGGCGTTCCTCGGCCTCCGCATGGTCGAAGGTGTGCAGGAAGCTGGTGCCGTCCACGGCCTCCTGTTCGATGCCGTCGACGTGGGTGGGCTGGGGCAGGCCGATGGCCTCCAGCACGGTGGGCAGCACGTCGATGCAGTGGGTGAACTGCGACCGCACCCGCGCGTCCGGGTGGATCCGGGCCGGCCACGCCACCACCATCGGGTCGCGGGCGCCGCCGAGGTGGCTGGCCATCTGCTTGCCCCACTGGAACGGGGTGTTGTTGGCGTGCGCCCACGCCGAAGCGAAATGCGGCGCCGTGTGCTCGTTGCCCAACGCCTCGATCCCGCCGTACCGCTCGATCAGCTCGAGTTGCTGCTCGGCGTCGAGATCCACGCCGTTGAGGAACGTCATCTCGTTGAACGAGCCGGTGAGGGTGCCTTCCATGCTCGCGCCGTTGTCGCCCCAGATGTAGAACACCAGCGTGTTGTCGGTCTCCCCCAGGTCGTCGATGGCGTCGAACAGCCGCCCGACGTTGTAGTCGGCGTTCTCGGAGAATCCGGCGAACACCTCCATCTGCCGGGCGTAGAGCTTCTTCTCAGTGTCCGACAGCGAGTCCCACGCCGGAAACAGGTCTGGCCGCTCGGTCAGCTCGGTGTCGGCCGGGATGATGCCCAGCTCTTTCTGCCGCTCGAATGTCTTGCGCCGGTAGACATCCCAGCCTTCATCAAATTCGCCGCGGTACTTGTCGGCCCATTCGGCGAACACGTGGTGCGGGGCGTGGGTGGCGCCGGTGGAGTAGTACATCAGCCACGGCTTCTCGGTGTTCTGGGCCCGCACGCTGTGCAGCCACTCGACCGCCTTGTCGGTGAGGTCGTCGGGAAAGTAGTAGGGGCGGCCGTCTTCGGAGTCCGGAGCCGGCGGCACCCCGATCACGGAGTTGTCCCGGGTGATGATCGGGTCGTACTGCCCGGCGGCGCCGGACAGGAAACCCCAGAAGTGGTCGAATCCCCACCCCAGCGGCCAGTTATCGAACGGTCCGGCCGCCCCCTGGACCTGATCCGGGGTCAGATGCCACTTGCCGAATCCGCCGGTGACGTAGCCGTTGTCGCGCAGGATGCGCGGCAGGGCGGCGCAACTGCGTGGCTTGACCGACGAATACCCCGGGAAGGGGCCGGGGAACTCGACCACCGATCCGAAGCCCACCCGGTGGTGGTTGCGTCCGGTGAGCAGTGCCGCGCGGGTGGGGGAGCACACCGCGGTGACGTGAAACCGGTTGTAGGTCAACCCGTTGTTCGCGACGCGGCTCAGCGCCGGAGTGCGGATACCGCCGCCGAAGGTGTCGGGCCCGCCGAAGCCGGCGTCGTCGATCAGCACGATCAACACATTCGGTGCGCCGTCCGGGGCTCCGGGTGCCGGGACGATAGACCAGTCGCCGACCGACTCCGCCATGGTGCGACCGATCGTGCCGCCGAAGCTGCGTTGCGGCAACGGCAGCTTGGTGCGGTCGGGGTTGAACTTTCCCATCGCCTCTTCCAGCGCCGCGCCGAGGCTGCGTAACGTCTTATGACTGAGCTGGGCAACCGATTTCATCGGCGACCCGGCCATCGCCTGCTCGGCCGCCAGGCGGCCCTCGGGCGCGACGACGGAGATGATGACGGCACTGCCGGCGGCCAGCGCCTCCCCGATCTTGTCGGCCAGCCCGCTTTTCACCCGGTGGTTGGCGAACGTGCCCGCCAGGGCGCCCGCCGCCGCGCCGACAGCGGCCGTGGCAAGCAGAGCGGGCGAGAACAAGCCGACCGCCAGCCCCGCCCCGGCGCCCCACGCGGCGCCGCGACGGCCGAGGCGGTTGCCGGTATCGACCACCACCGGAGTGCCCCCGGCGTCCTTGCCGACGAGCACCGCACCCCGCAACGGGATGCGCTTGGCTTTGGCGCCCTCGGTCAGGGTGTCGAAGTCGCGGCGCGCCGCATCGAGATCTTGGTAACCGGCAACGATCACCAAGGCGTTTTCTTCGCTCATGACGAACTCCCTCCAGGACGACGACCACGACGACGAAGGCCGCCGCTCCGCACGGTGACTACTGGTGACTCCCACGCTGTGAGACGAGGGCCGTGATCGCCTCGATGTCGGCCGGGCCCGGCAGACCCCAGTCCGGCTTGTAGTCGAACACCTCGTCGGCCTGCGACGTGCGCAGGTCGGCGTCGAGCAGCTCGATGGTGCTGAGCGGGACCAGGGCCGGGTGCGGGTGGCCGCAGGCGCGCGCCAGGCTCATGAGTTCGAAACGCAGGGCGGCCATGTAGTTGGCGCAGCGTACCCCCTTCAGGGCCGGGTCGAGGCCGTGCTGCAACCACGCCGACTGGGTGGCGACCCCGGTCGGGCAGCGGTCGGTGTGGCAGCGCTGAGCCTGGATGCAGCCGATCGAGAACATGGCCGTGCGGCCGACGTTGACCATGTCGCACCCCATAGCCAGGGCCAGCAGGGCATTCTCGGCGATGCCCAGCTTGCCCGAGCCGATAAACACCACGTCATGGTGCAGACCCTCCTCGGCGAAGGCCCGGTAGACGCGGGGGAAGGCCCACTTGAAGGGCAGCGCCACGTGGTCGGCGAACACCAGCGGGGCCGCCCCGGTGCCCCCTTCGCCGCCGTCGACGGTCACGAAGTCGACGCCACGGCCGGTCCGAACCATGCGTGCCGCCAACTCGGTCCAGAACCCGCCCTCTCCGACCGCCGACTTGATGCCCACCGGTAGCCCCGTCTCGGCCGCGACCGTCTCGACCACGTCCAGCAAGCCATCGACGTCGGCGAACGCCGAGTGGCTGGCAGGACTCTTGCAGTCCACCCCAACCGGGATGCCGCGGATCGCTGCGATCTCCGGCGTGACCTTGGCTCCGGGAAGCATGCCGCCCAGGCCCGGCTTGGCGCCCTGGCTGAGCTTGAACTCGATGGCCTTGATCGACGGCGTCGCCGCCACCTTCTCGACCAGCCGCGGCAGGCTGAACGTGCCGTCGTCGTTGCGGCAGCCGAAGTACCCGGTGCCGATCTGCCACACGAGGTCCCCGCCGTTGAGGTGATACGGCGACACCCCGCCCTCGCCGGTGGTGTGCAGGGTGCCCGCCCGCGCCGCGCCCTGGTTGAGCGCGATGATGGCGGCGGCGGACAGCGACCCGAAGCTCATCGCGGAGATGTTGGCCACCGATGACGGCCGGAACGCCTTGGCGCGCCCGCGGGCACCGCCGAGCACCTTAGCCGCCGGTAACGGCTCCGCAGGGTCGGGATGGGTCGGCTCGCCCGCGGGGGCCGGAACCGGGAACGCCGAGTGCTTGATGATGATGTAGTTCGGC
>CAZZHX010000140.1:0-8102 GCA_964653535.1 uncultured Mycobacterium sp.
CGTCAACACCGCCCGCGCCGAGGCGCAAAGCCGCCACGACGAACGGCTGGCGGCGTTGCGCGCCGCCCGCGACGCGGCGGCACTTGTCGCCGAGGGAATCGACGTGACGCTGCCGTCGACCCGGCAGCCCACCGGCGCCCGCCATCCGATCACGATCCTGGCCGAGCGCATCGCCGACACGTTCGTCGCCATGGGCTGGGAACTGGCGGAGGGGCCCGAGGTCGAAACCGAGCAGTTCAACTTCGATGCGCTCAACTTCCCCGCCGACCACCCCGCCCGCAGCGAGCAGGACACCTTCTACATCGCGCCGGAGGATTCGCGCCAGTTGCTGCGCACCCACACCTCACCGGTGCAGGTGCGAACGCTGTTGGCCCGTGAGCTGCCGGTCTACGTCATCTCCATCGGCCGGACGTTTCGCACCGACGAACTCGATGCCACCCATACGCCGGTCTTCCATCAGGTCGAAGGGCTGGCGGTGGACCGCGGCCTGTCGATGGCCCACCTGCGGGGCACGCTGGATGCGTTCGCGCGCGCCGAGTTCGGCCCGTTGGCACGGACCCGGATCCGGCCGCATTTCTTCCCGTTCACCGAACCGTCCGCCGAGGTCGACGTCTGGTTCGCCAACAAGAAGGGCGGCGCCGACTGGGTCGAGTGGGGCGGCTGCGGCATGGTCCACCCCAACGTGCTGCGCGCTGCCGGAATCGACCCTGACGTCTATTCCGGATTCGCCTTCGGCATGGGCTTGGAGCGCACCCTGCAGTTCCGCAACGGCATTTCCGACATGCGCGACATGGTCGAGGGCGATGTCCGGTTTTCGCTCCCCTTCGGGGTCGGCGCCTGATGCGCGTTCTCTATAGCTGGCTGCGCGAGGTCGTCAGCGCCGGAGCCCCGGGCTGGGACGTCGCCCCCGAAGACCTGGCGCAGACGCTGGTGCGGATCGGCCACGAAGTCGAGCAGGTGCAGACCCTCGGCCCTGTCGACGGCCCGCTGACCGTCGCGCGGGTGACCGGCATCGAAGAACTCACCGACTTTAAAAAACCGATCCGGGCCTGCGTGGTGGATGTCGGCCCCGATCAGCAACGCCACATCGTGTGCGGGGCAACAAACTTCGTCGTCGGTGATCTGGTGGTGGCTGCATTACCCGGGGTTACCCTGCCTGGCGGTTTCGCCATCGCGGCGCGCAAGACCTACGGCCGCGACTCCGACGGCATGATCTGCTCGGCGGCCGAACTCGGACTGGGGGCCGACCACTCCGGGATCCTGGTGCTGCCGTCCGGAGCGGCCGACCCGGGCGCCGACGCGGCCGCGGTGCTGGGGCTCGACGACGTGGTCTTCCACCTGGCAATCACCCCCGACCGCGGGTACTGCATGTCGGTGCGGGGACTGGCCCGCGACATCGCCTGCGCCTATGACCTGACATTCGTCGACCCGGCCGGCGGCGAGGCGGTCACCCCGCTTCCGGCGCGGGGTGAGGCGTGGCCGCTGAGCGTGCAGGCCGAGACCGGTGTGCGTCGGTTCGCGCTGCGCCCGGTGACCGGGATCGATCCCACCGCCGTCTCACCCTGGTGGTTGCGGCGTCGGCTGCTGCTCTGCGGCATCCGGGCCACGTCCCCGGCGGTAGACGTGACCAACTACGTGATGCTGGAACTCGGTCACCCGATGCACGCCCACGACCGGGACCGCATCACCGGCGGCCTCGGCGTGCGGTTTGCCCAGCCCGGCGAGACCGTGCTCACCCTCGATGGTGTCGAGCGCCGGCTCGACCCGGCCGATGTGCTGATCGTCGACGACGCGGCGACCGCCGCCATCGGCGGCGTGATGGGCGCGGCGAGCACCGAGGTGCGCGACGATTCCACGAACGTGCTTCTGGAGGCGGCAGTGTGGGATCCGGCCGCAATATCGCGCACCCAGCGCAGACTGCACCTGCCCAGTGAGGCCGCCCGCCGGTACGAACGCGGGGTGGACCCGGCCATCTCGGTGGCCGCGCTGGACCGGTGCGCCGCACTGCTCGTCGAGATCGCCGGGGGCGCGGTGTCGGAACAGCTCACCGACTGGCGGGGCGAACCGGCGTGCGCGGACTGGTCGCCTGCGCCGATCCGGATCCCGGCCGATCTGCCGGACCGCGTGGCCGGGGTGGCCTACGCCCCGGGCACCGCCGCCAGGAGGCTGACGCAGATCGGGGCTTTAGTGGCCGCCTGCGCCGACGCGCTGACAGTCACGCCGCCGAGTTGGCGACCGGACCTGCTGCAGCCCGCCGACCTGGTCGAGGAGGTGCTGCGACTCGAGGGGCTGGAAGTCATCCCGTCGGTGCTGCCGCCGGCCCCCGCCGGTCGAGGGCTCACCGCCGTGCAGAAGCGACGCCGCGCCATCGGAAAATCGCTCGCGCAGTCGGGCTACGTGGAGGTGCTGCCGACGCCGTTCTTGCCGGCGGGAGTGTTCGATCTGTGGGGCCTGACGGACGACGACCCACGGCGCACCACGACGCACGTGCTCAACCCGCTGGAGGCTGACCGCCCGCACCTGGCCACCACGCTGCTGCCCGCCCTGCTGGAAGCGTTGGGCCGCAATGTGTCCCGCGGCCTCGTCGATGTCGCGCTGTATTCGCTGGCCCAGGTAGTCCAGCCAACTGAGGACACCGGTGCGGTTGAGCTGATCCCCCTCCACCGGCGGCCCACCGACACCGAGATCACCCTCCTCGACGCGTCGCTGCCGCGGCAACCGCAGCACGTCGCTGCCGTGCTCGCCGGTCTGCGCGAGCCCCGTGGGCCCTGGGGGCCCGGCCGCCGGGTCGACGCCACGGATGCCTTCGAAGCCGTGCGGATCGTCGCTCGGGCCGTGGGAGTCGACGTGACACTGCGGGCGGTTCAGCGGCTGCCGTGGCACCCGGGCCGGTGCGCCGAAGTGCTTGTCGCCGGTGAGACCGTAGGCTACGCGGGACAGTTGCATCCCGCCGTGATCGAGCGCGCAGGCCTGCCCGCCGGCACGTGCGCCATGGAACTCAACCTCGACGCGATACCCGTCATCGACGGGGTGCCGGCGCCCAGGGTGTCGCCGTTCCCCGCGGTGTTCCAGGACGTGAGCCTCGTGGTCGCGGCGCACGTGCCGGCCCAGGCCGTGGCGGACGCCGTCCGCGAGGGTGCCGGAGAACTGCTGGAAGACATGCAACTGTTCGACGTGTTCACCGGTTCCCAGATCGGCGGCGATCGCAAGTCGTTGACGTTTGCGCTGCGCTTCCGCGCGCCGGACCGCACCCTGACCGAGGACGATGCCAGCGCGGCCCGTGACGCCGCGGTGCGGCGCGCCGCGGAGGCCGTCGGCGCGGAACTGCGCGCCTAGTCGTGGCGGCTTTTCCGCCCTGCCGAATTAAACGCTGCGCGGACAATTCCCTAACACCGATAAAACAGCGCCTCCCCGCTCGTGGCGGAGAGGTCGAGGATTGAAAATCCGCTGAGGAAAACCTAGGTGATGCTGCGGTTTCGTGGGGTGAAAACCTAAGCAACTAATAAGCCGGTGAGAGGAACTTCCCATTCTCGCCTCTGCGTGGAATTATCAAAGCTCATTTAGCACGATTCAGACGAGGCGGATATGTCGTTTCAGGTTTCCCCGGACGCTCTGCAGGCGGCGGCCCAAAACCTGGCGGGTATCCACTCGAATCTGACAGAGGTCAGCGCATCAGTCGTGGCGCCCACCACAGGGGTGGTGGCCGCCGCGCAGGATCAAGTGTCGGCCGGGGTCGCGGCCATGTTCAGCTCCTACGGCGAGGAGTACCAAGTCCTCAGCGCCCAGACGCAATCGTTGCACGCGCAGTTCGTCAACTTAATGAACGCCGGCGCCGGTGCCTATCTGAGCACCGAGGTCGCCGCCGCGCAGACGCTGGCGAGCGCCGCGGGTTCGTCGGCTCAGGGATTTCTGGGCTCTGCTTCCGGAGGTGGCGCGGCCGCGGCAGTCGCGGCCGTTGATGCCGGCGCGCGTGCCGCGCAGTCGGCGGTCGTCCCCATCCTTGCCCCCATCCTCGGCGGTTTTGCTTCCGGGGGCGTGACGCCGGCGGTGTCGCTACTGGGCGGTGTCGGTGGAGCGGCGCGGTGGGGTTCGCTGCTGGGGGGTGTCGGTGGCGCGGCGCCGTCGGGATCGCTGGGGGGCGGCCCGTTGTTCTCCGGTCTCAACGGCGTCGTCGCGGCTCTGCAGGGTGGCGGGAGCGTCGTGCCGTTCGGCCCGTTGGGCGCCGGTTTGCAAGTCTTGTCGGCGGACTTCGGCGCCCTGCCTGGCGCGCTCCGAGGCGCGTCGGCGCTCGGGCCGCTGCACCCCGGCGCGGCTGCCACTGGCCCGTATCAGGCGTTGTTGCAGAACTCGGTGATCAATCTGAATACGCTGGGCGACGTTCTCAGGGCTAACCCGGTGCCGTTCCTGAACCAGACCCTGATCAACACAGCAAAATATCTCAACGCGATCTCCGCGCAGTTCCAGTACGTGGTGCAGAACTTCCCCGCTCTGTTGGCCGGTGCGCCGGGGAGCATCCAGGCGGGGCTGCAGGGTCTGTTGGCGTTCACCCCGGGGACCTACCTGCAGCAGTTCATCACCAACCAGCACACCTACGCCAATATTTGGGGCACGTCGCTGAACAACGCGGCCCCCTACTTCTTCGACGGCCTGCACCTGTTGCCGTCGGCGTTCCAAGCCGGTGCCGAGCAGCTGCTGCAGGGCAGCGTGAGCGGGTGGGTGAAGGACGTCGGTACGGGATTCGCGCGCGTGTTCATCACCGGGTTCGCAACCAGCACCACCGGCAGCTTGGACCTTGCAACGAATGGAACCCTCGTCACCGACATCGTCCCGACGGGCACCCTGGGCGAACTGCTGCCCATCCTGTCGGTTCCGGGGATGAGGGCCGAGTACCTGACCAGCCTGTTGCCGCCCAATACGATTGTGCGGCAGATCGCGCAGAACGCCACCAACGTGATCAACACGGCGACTGACGCATCCCTGGTCTCGATCCTTGTCAGCTCCGGCACGCTCTTTCCCTTCGCCCCCTTCAAATCCATTCAGCTGAGCGCCGTGTCCGGGCTGGTCGCGACCCTGGGCATCGAGTTGGTGGGAGGGCCCTACAACGCGCTTGCCGCGTTCGGAGCTGTCGGCGACGCATTCGTCGGCTACACCCATACCGGAAACTGGTCTGCGGCCATCGGAACATTGCTCGCCGCCCCGGGCGTCTGCACCGACGCCTTCCTCAACGGCCAGTCGATCCTGCCGGTGGATATAGTCGTCGTCGCCGACGTTCAAGGTATCGGCTCTGTCGCAACGCCGGTCACCCTGAACCTGCCGATGGATGGACTCCTGGTTCCGGTGACCCCCTACACCGCCTTCCTCGACTTTTCGGCTGCAACGTTAGGTATCCTCCCCTCGAAGACCGTGCCCGTGGAAGGCGCGCCGCTCAGTGGGCTGCTCACCGGTCTGCTGTCCTACGCCCCCCAGCAGCTCGCGAAAGCGATCACCTTCTAGCCGACCTCACCCGCGCCCACCGGTGGCGCGCGACGACGAAAATCTCTAATTCTTTGCGCGTGTGAGCCAACTCACTTATGCTCCCGGTGTTTCCCCATGCAGGGATGTAGAGCTGAGAGTGGCTGGAGGTCACGATGTCTTTTGTCGTTGCGACACCGGATGCGGTGATGACCGCGGAGCAGGACCTGGCTGGTATTCATTCGTCGCTGAGCCAGGCGACCGCGGCGGCCACCGGGCCGACGACGGCGATCGTGGCGGCGGCCGAGGACGAGGTGTCGGCGGCGGTCGCGGCGCTGTTCGGGGCTTTCGGTCAGGAGTACCACGCCGTCGGCGCGCAGGCGGCGGCGTTCCACGAGCAGCTCGTCGGCGCGCTGAACGGGACGGCGGCCGCCTATGTTGGCGCCGAGGCCGAAAACGCGCAGCTGGCTGCGGCGGCGGCTGCCACCGGCCCGTATCAGGCGCTACTGCAGAACTCGGTCATCAATCTGAATACGCTGGGCGACGTTCTCAGGGCTAACCCGGTGCCGTTCCTGAACCAGACCCTGATCAACACAGCAAAATATCTCAACGCGATCTCCGCGCAGTTCCAGTACGTGGTGCAGAACTTCCCCGCTCTGTTGGCCGGTGCGCCGGGGAGCATCCAGGCGGGGCTGCAGGGTCTGTTGGCGTTCACCCCGGGGACCTACCTGCAGCAGTTCATCACCAACCAGCACACCTACGCCAATATTTGGGGCACGTCGCTGAACAACGCGGCCCCCTACTTCTTCGACGGCCTGCACCTGTTGCCGTCGGCGTTCCAAGCCGGTGCCGAGCAGCTGCTGCAGGGCAGCGTGAGCGGGTGGGTGAAGGACGTCGGTACGGGATTCGCGCGCGTGTTCATCACCGGGTTCGCAACCAGCACCACCGGCAGCTTGGACCTTGCAACGAATGGAACCCTCGTCACCGACATCGTCCCGACGGGCACCCTGGGCGAACTGCTGCCCATCCTGTCGGTTCCGGGGATGAGGGCCGAGTACCTGACCAGCCTGTTGCCGCCCAATACGATTGTGCGGCAGATCGCGCAGAACGCCACCAACGTGATCAACACGGCGACTGACGCATCCCTGGTCTCGATCCTTGTCAGCTCCGGCACGCTCTTTCCCTTCGCCCCCTTCAAATCCATTCAGCTGAGCGCCGTGTCCGGGCTGGTCGCGACCCTGGGCATCGAGTTGGTGGGAGGGCCCTACAACGCGCTTGCCGCGTTCGGAGCTGTCGGCGACGCATTCGTCGGCTACACCCATACCGGAAACTGGTCTGCGGCCATCGGAACATTGCTCGCCGCCCCGGGCGTCTGCACCGACGCCTTCCTCAACGGCCAGTCGATCCTGCCGGTGGATATAGTCGTCGTCGCCGACGTTCAAGGTATCGGCTCTGTCGCAACGCCGGTCACCCTGAACCTGCCGATGGATGGACTCCTGGTTCCGGTGACCCCCTACACCGCCTTCCTCGACTTTTCGGCTGCAACGTTAGGTATCCTCCCCTCGAAGACCGTGCCCGTGGAAGGCGCGCCGCTCAGTGGGCTGCTCACCGGTCTGCTGTCCTACGCCCCCCAGCAGCTCGCGAAAGCGATCACCTTCTAGCCGACCTCACCCGCGCCCACCGGTGGCGCATGGATTTGCAAAACACTGCATAATCATGCAGAGTCATCACCATGGCCGATGTCGTGCGCGTGGCGGTTGCCGGGGCCAGCGGCTACGCGGGGGGTGAAATCCTCCGACTGCTGCTCGGGCATCCCACCTACGCCGAGGGCCGGCTGGTCATCGGCGCGCTGACCGCCGCCACCAGCGCCGGCACCATGCTCGGCGAGCACCATCCGCACCTGACCCCGCTGGCGCAGCGCGTGGTCGAACCCACCGACGCGTCCGTGCTCGCCGGCCACGACGTGGTGTTCCTCGCCCTGCCGCACGGCAATTCGGCGGCGATGGCCGAACAGCTCGGCGAGGACACGCTGATCATCGACTGCGGCGCCGACTTCCGGCTCACCGACGCGGGCGCCTGGGAGCGCTTCTACGGATCCCCGCATGCCGGCAGCTGGCCCTACGGGCTGCCGGAGCTACCCGGCGGACGGGAGCGGCTGCGCGGCGCGCGGCGCATCGCGGTCCCCGGCTGCTACCCGACCGCGGCCCTCCTGGCGCTGTGGCCCGCCGTCGCCAAAGACCTCATCGAGCCCGCCGTCACCGTCGTGGCCGTCAGCGGCACCTCCGGGGCCGGCCGCGCCGCCAAGACCGACCTGCTCGGCTCGGAGGTCATCGGCTCGGCCCGCGCCTACAACATCGCCGGAGCACACCGGCACACCCCCGAGATCGCGCAGGGCCTAACCGCCCTCACCGACCGTGACGTCACCGTGTCGTTCACTCCCGTACTGATACCGACCTCGCGCGGCATCCTCGCCACCTGCACCGCGCGCACCCGCGCCCCCGTGGCGCAGCTGCACGCCGCCTACGACAAGGCCTATGACAGTGAGCCGTTCATCTACCTGATGCCCGACGGCCAGCTTCCCCGCACCGGAGCGGTCGTCGGCAGCAACGCGGCCCACATCGCCGTCGCGGTGGCCGAGGCCGCCGACACGT
>CAZZHX010000141.1:0-8086 GCA_964653535.1 uncultured Mycobacterium sp.
ACCTGGTTCTGGCCCTGGGGCGTCGAATAGGTCACCGTGTCGCCGGGTTTGCGACCGGCGAGGGCCTGCCCCAGGGGGCTGCGGGCGGTCAGGGTCTCGGCGTCGCGATCGAGGGGGGCCTCTTCGACGATCGAGATCACCTGCATCGTGACGACTTCGCCGTCGGGGAACCGCAGGGTCACCTCGGTGCCGCTGGGCAGCGCCGAGGATGCCTCGGAGTGTGCGGGCCCTTCCCGCATGCGCCGGTCCAGTTCGTGGATGCGTTCGGTGAGGACGGCCAGCTCTTCGGCGCGTTGTATCGCGTCGGCGGCGTCCCCGTGGTCGCCCACCATCCCGCGGTCGTTTTTGACCTCGACTGCCAGCAGATCGTGACGCTGACGGAGCCGGTCCAACTCGGCGGCGAGGTTCTCCCGCGCCGTATCCGCAGCCGATTTGGCTTTTTTGACCAATTCTGGTGACCTTTCGCAGCCCGCCATCGATAGCGCTTCAGTGTCGCACCACGACCGGGCAAGCGCCAACACCCACGCCAGGATTAGACCCAGTAAGGCACCCGGGCGCGGTATTGCCGCATCGCGAAGGCCGCCAGCACCCAGCCGACCGCGGTCAGCGCCAGCACCACGACCCAGTGCCGCAACTCCTGGTGGGCGCCCAGCAGCGGCGCGCGCACGATGTCGAGGTAGTGCAGCAGCGGGTTGAGCTCGACGATGCTCGACCAGCGCCCCGCGCCCTGCTGTCGCATGGTGTCGTCGTTCCAGATGATCGGCGTCATGAAGAACAACAGCTGCACGACCGCGGACAGCAGCGGACCGATGTCGCGGTAGCGGGTCGCCAGGATGCCGAAACACAGGGAAACCCAGATGCAATTGAGCACGATCAGCCCCAGCGCGGGGATCACCGAGAGGTCGGCCCACGACCACGGCTTGGGATAGATGGCCGCGACGACGGCGTAGATGACGATGTTGTGGGCGAACAGGATCATCTGCCGCCACACCAGCCGGTAGACGTGCACGCTCAGCGGCGTCGGCAGCTGCTTGATCAGCCCCTCGTTGGCGACGAACACCTCGGCGCCGTCCAGGATGGAGGCGTTGAGCAGGTTCCACACGATGAGCCCGAGCGTCACGTAGGGAAGGTGGACCGACAGCTCGAGGTGGAACAGTTTGGAGTACAGCCCGCCCATCGCGACGGCTGTGGTTCCGGTTGCGATGGTGATCCAGAACGGTCCCAGGACCGAGCGACGGTAGCGCTGTTTGATGTCCTGCCAGCCCAGGTGCAGCCACAGCTCGTGACGACGGAAGCCGTCGACCAGATCGTCGCGGGCGCGAGCCAGCGTGTTCGACTTTGCAGCCGCGTCGACGAACGTCATGGGGCGCCTCCTGTATTTTGGGGCCTGCTGAAGAGTTCCCGACGTCCCAGGCGGCGCAACCGAATCCACTCGAGTAGGCCCTTGGGGTCGCGGCGGGTGACCAGGAAGAACCAGCCGAACCGAAGCCATTCCTGGGGAACCAGTTTGCGCAGTCCGGGCTGCGACTGCAGGTAGCCGCGGTTGCGGTAAGTGAAGAAGCGTTTGGCGGGGTTGTCGGGGTATTGCGTGTGCATCCGGCCGCCCAGTATCGGACGGAACTCGTCGGATCCGCAGGGGTGCAGGTAGACCGCGTCCAGACAGGTACCGAAAGCCAAGCCCGATCGCACCAGTCGGCGGTGCATCTCGACCTCGTCGCCGCGGATGAACAGCCGCAGGTCTGGGACGCCGATGGCCTCCAGGGTCGACGCGCGGAACAGTGCCCCATTGAACAGCGACGCTATTCCGCGCAGCAGTTCCTGCCCGGTTTCCGTGGCCAATTCGTCGGCGCGCCGACGCCACACCAGTCCGCGCCGCAGCGGGAACGCCAGGCGCTGCGGGTCGTCGATGTTGCACACCATCGGTGAGACTTCGGCCAGCCCGTGTCGCTGGGCGCAGGCGAGCAGCGTCGCCAGCACGTCGGCGCCCTGGGGGCGCCCATCGTCGTCGGCCAGCCACACCCAGTCGGCACCCCGTGACAGGGCGTGCAGCATGCCGAGCGCGAAACCCCCTGCACCGCCCAGGTTTCGGTGGGATCCCAGGTAGGTCGCCGGAATCGGCTGGGCGGCCACCAAGTCGCGGACCCGGCCGGCGGTGTCACTGTCCGGGGCGCCGTCGTTGTCGACGACGATCAGGTGATCGGGCATGCGGGTCTGGGCACCCAGTGCATCCAGCGACATGGCCAGCTCGTCGGGGCGTCGGTGGGTGACGACGACGGCGATGACGGTCTCAGTCATTGGGGAATACTTGTTGTGGGGGCGGGCCGCCGGCCGCGGCGTCGCGCCGGGTTTCGGCCAGCACCTGGTGCACGTGCCGCGCCGCATCGTCGCCCTCGTAGGCGCGCACCACCTCCTCGATACCGCCGTTCATCCGGATCACCCCGTGGTCGATCCACATCGCGGTCGTGCACAGCCGAGCCAGGAAATCGTTGGAATGGCTTGCGAATACTAGGATTCCGGAGCGCTCCACCAGGCTCTGCAGCCGGGACTGGGCCTTCTTGAGGAAGTCGGCGTCCACCGCACCGATCCCCTCGTCGAGCAGCAGGATCTCGGGGTCGATGCTGGTGACCACACCCATCGCCAGCCGGACCCGCATCCCGGTGGAGTAGGTACGCAGCGGCATCGCCAGGTAGTCGCCCAGTTCGGTGAACTCGGCGATCTCGTCCACCTTGGCCAGCATCTGCTTGCGGGTCTGCCCGAGGAAGAGCCCGCGGATGATGATGTTTTCGTAGCCAGAGATCTCGGGATCCATGCCGATCCCGAGGTCGAAGACCGGCGCGACCCGGCCCGCGATCTTCGCCCACCCGCGCGTCGGTTCGTAGATCCCCGAAAGAAGCCGCAGCAGAGTCGATTTGCCGGCGCCGTTGTGCCCGACCAGCCCGACCCGATCGCCAAGCTCGAGCGACATGGTGATGTTGCGCAACGCCTCGACGACGATCACGTTGGAGGTGTTGCGGCCGATCGTGCCTCCCGCCTTGCCCAGGAAGGCCTTCTTCAACGAGCGTGACTTGGCGTCGAAGATGGGAAATTCCACCCATGCGTCTCGCACCTCGATGTGCGGACCCCGACTTGCCACCATCAGCTACCCACGCCTGCTTACAGGTATTGTCCGTGTCCGTGCCCGGCGTGGCCCGACTTGCCGATTCCCGGCGGCAGGGCGCCCTGGCGGATCTGCTCCAGCTGGGTGCGCGCGGCCATCTGCTGAGCGAACAGCGCGGTCTGGATGCCGTGGAACAGCCCCTCGAGCCACCCGACGAGTTGCGCCTGGGCGATCCGCAGCTCGGCGTCCGAGGGCACCGTGCCTTCGGTGAACGGCAGGGTGAGCCGGTCGAGTTCCTCCCGCAGTTCCGGCGCCAGCCCCTCTTCAAGCTCGCGGATGCTGGCGGCGTGGATCTCGCGCAGCCGGTTGCGGCTGGCTTCGTCCAGCGGCGCGGCCCGCACCTCCTCGAGCAGCTGCTTGATCATCGTGCCGATGCGCATGACCTTGGCCGGTTGCTCGATCAGGTCGGTCACGGAGCCTCCGTCGTCGCCGCCGGGCATCGCGACGGTCCGCAGATCGCCGCTGCCGAGGACCTCGATGCCGTCATCATCGGGTTCGCCGCCGTAGTTGCCGGTGCTCAACACTTCACCATCCTCTGATCCTCTGCGACCATCCGTGCCTGTCCTACGGGTGTGACGCCTTGGCATCCACGCGCCACTCGTAAATCCGGGCGCCGCCGTTGTCGTACACCAGGGACCACGACGTCGACTTATCCAGTGACACTAGTCCGTCGGGCGTGGCGAACCCCCGAACGTTGGGCACGCTGGTCAAGATGTACCGGATATTGAGCGCCTTGACCGCCTCGACGACCTTCGGATCCGACTCACCCTTGCGGGCCGACGACCAGAAGATGAAACGGTAGGGGCCCGGGCCGGTCTGCTGCGGATAGTCGTAGTGGGTCCACAACGGGTGTAGGTCGGCCACCGCGTACATCCAGGCGGTGCCGTCGATGTTGGAGTTGCCGATCAGGGTGTCGTGCGCGCCGGGGAGCTTGGCCAGGTAGGCCATCGCCATGAGGTCACGACGGTCGATGATGACGGAGTCGTATTTGTCGCCGAACAGGAACAGGTGCCGATAGAGGTAATGCCGGGCGCCCAGCACGGTGGCCGCCACCAGTAGGACCGCGGTGACCGCGGGCCACACCGGGGCCGGAAGCGGCCGCAACCGGTCGGCGGCCCGTCGGGCGCCGAGCACCCCGAGCGTCACCGCGGCGAACAACCCGATGCCCGCCATCGGCGTCAGGAGCATCGTCACCACGCCGGTGAGCCGCCGGGGATCGTTGTAAAAGAACTGGCTGAACTGTTCGATCGCGCGGCCGAACGGATTGCCAAACGGCGCCCCCGTGTAGACGGTCGCCACGATCAGCGCGACCCAGACCGCCGGCGGCCACCAGATTCTCCGGTACAGCAGGATCGCCATGCCGATGTAGGCCAGGACCACCAGGCCGTACTGGACGTGAAAATCGTTGAGGTGGCGGGTGTGCAGCAGCAGCGCGTCGATGATGCCCTGTTTGACAGTCTTAAAGCTGGGGAAGCCATGCCCGGCGATGATGTCGGCCTGCTTGAGGACCCCGAGGAACTGGGGCGCCAGGATCGCAGCCGTCGGTGCGACCACCGCCGTCACCGTCAGCGCGTCGGCGATCCGGCCGCGCACCGGGTGCCACACCGCGTCCAGCAGCCACCATGCCGTCAGGAACAGGACGACGACGAAGCCGCCCGTCAGGTGGACTGAGAACTCGCCCACCAACGCCAGCACGGCCGCCGGGATGCGGTCGCGATGCCGCAACGTCGAGGTGATGAATACGAAGGCGGGCACCGCCACCCCGTAGGCCGCCAGGTTGGGCATCGCGGCGACGCCGAACTCGACATAGGGAACCGAGGTGAATGACGCCGACAGCGCCGCGGCAGTGGCCGTCGCTCCGGCCGCGCGCCACTGGCTGACGCGGGGCCGCACCAGGTGCCAGGTGAGCACGGCGGCGCTGGCCGGGAACAGCCAGACGGACGCCGCCACCGACATCAGGGTGTAGCCGGTGGTCGGCGCCGCACCGGTGAGCTGACACAACACCGCCGTCAGCGCGTGGAAGACGGACGGGTAGTACATCGCCCGGTGTGTTTCGACGTTGCGCAGCTCGCCCATGTGCGTCGACGACGCCTGGCCGGTGTCCAGGATGAAGCGCACCTCGTTGGCATGCCAGACCGCGTCCCAGGTGCTCGGGATGGACTCCCAGTGGACCAGGCCGCGATAGGCCGCCCACATGATCAGCACCGCGCCCATCAGCACGCCGGCCGCCACCGTCATCGCCGGGCCGGGACCGATACCGTCGGCCCGTTCACCATGGACCCCGGGGTCGCGGTAGCGCTCCAGCAGCAGCTGCACACCCGTCATCAGCACACACACGGTGCCCAGTGCCGCGAGCGCGGTCCACCCGTTCCACGGGATCCCTACCGCGCCGAAGGGCAGGATCGCCAGCGCCACCACGCCGTAGGTCAGCGCCGGGCCCATGGCCACCGCGACCGGCCATTGCAGCTGGCCGATTCGCGCGATGATCGTTCCGGGCGCAATGAGGAGGAACAGTGCAACCAGCGTTCCCGTCCAGAGCCCCACCTGACTAGTATGAAGGGACGGGCGATCTGGCCTGGTGGGCCGCTCCGGACCCGACTGTGGAGCCTGTCCGGCTACCCGATGCCCACCTATTCTGCGTGGAGTTCGGAAGCTTTAAGGTGGCTGGCATGGCCTACGACGTCGCCCGGGTGCGCGGATTGCATCCGTCGTTGGGCGACGGTTGGGTGCACTTCGCCGCCCCGGCAGGCATGCTGATTCCCGAGTCCGTCGCGACCACCGTGTCGACGGCGTTCCGAAGGTCCGGGCCCCGCGCGGTGGGCGTGCACCCGTCGTGGCAGCGCAGCGCCGCCGTTCTGGACGCGGCCCGCACCGCCGTGGCCGACCTGTTCAACGCCGATCCGGCCGGGGTGGTCTTAGGGGCCGACCGTGCGGTCCTGCTGGCCTCGCTAGCCGAGGCGGCGTCCTCGCGGGCGGGCCTGGGCCAGGAGGTGGTGATCAGCCGTCTGGACGACGAGGCGAACATCGCACCGTGGCTGCGCGCGGCGCGCCGCAACGGGGCCAAGGTCAAGTGGGCCGAGATCGACATCGAGACCGGTGAGCTGCCGACGTGGCAGTGGGAGAACCTGATCAGCGGGTCGACCAGGCTCGTGGCGGTGACGTCCGCGTCGTCGACCCTGGGTGCGGTGACCGACCTGCGGGCCATGGCCAAGCTCGCGCACGACGCGGGTGCGTTGGTGGTGGTCGACCACTCCGCCGCCGCGCCCTACCGGTTGCTCGACATCCGGGAATCCGAGGCGGACGTGGTCGCGGTGAACGCCCAGGCCTGGGGCGGCCCGCCGATCGGCACGTTGGTCTTCCGTGATCCGGCGCTGCTGGACTCCCTCGGTTCGATTGCGACCGATCCCCTAGCCACCGGCCCGGCGCGCCTCGAGCTCGGCGCGCATCAGTTCGCTCTGCTGGCCGGCGTGGTCGCCAGCATCGAATACCTTGCAGCACTGGATGAGTCCGCCCGCGGTACCCGGCGTGAACGCCTATTGGTCTCGATGCAATCGGCTGCCTCGTATGTGAACCGGGTCTTCGACTACCTGCTGGCGTCGCTGAGGTCTCTGCCATTGGTGATGGTGATCGGAAACCCGGAGGTGCGCATCCCGGTGGTCAGCTTCGCTGTCAACGACGTGCCCGCCGACCGGGTGGTGCAACGCCTGGCAGACAACGGGATCCTTGCCATGTCCAGCGGGGGCTCACGTGCGCTGGACGTGTTGGGCGCCAACGACTTCGGCGGTGCCGTCACCGTCGGACTGGGGCACTACTCGACGATGCCGGAAGTCGACCAGTTGGTCCGCGCGCTCGCATCGCTGGGGTAGGTACCGACCCGGTGTCACACCACTAAACGGTCAGTACGATCTTTCCGGTCACGTTGCCCACCAACAGTTCCCGGTGCGCGGCCGCGGCGTCCTGGATGGGCAGGCGCGCGCCGATGACCGGCCGGACCCGGCCTTCGGCGATCATCGGCCACACCGAGGCCGTCACCGCCCGAACGATTGCCGCCTTGCCGTTGGCGCCGTTCACCGGACGTCCCCGCAGCGTCGTGCCGATAACCCGTGCGCGCTTGACGAGCAGCTTGGCGAGATTGAGCTCGGCGCTGATCCCGCCCTGCATGCCGATGACCACCAGTTGTCCGTCGGCGGCCAAGGCGTCGATGTTGCGGTCCAGGTAGGCCGCGCCCATGATGTCCAGGATCACGTCGGCGCCGCCGGTGTCGTCCCGCAACCGGGCGACGAAGTCCTCGTCGCGGTAGTTGATGGTGATGTCGGCACCCAGGTCGCGGCACGCCTGCAGCTTGTGCGCCGACCCGGCGGTGACGGCCACCCGGGCGCCCAGCGCCCGCGCGACCTGGATCGCGTGGCTGCCGATTCCGCTGGCCCCGCCGTGGATGAGAAGGAGATGGCCTGCGCTCAGGTGGGCGGTCATCACCAGGTTCGACCACACCGTGCACGCCACTTCGGGGAGACCGGCGGCGTCGACGAGGTCGACACCGGCGGGGATCGGCATCACTTGGCCGGCGGGAACGGCGACCCGCTCGGCGTATCCGCCGCCGGCCAGCAGCGCGCACACCTGTTGTCCAACAGACCATTCCGTGACGCCCGAGCCGAGTTCTGCGACGACGCCGGACACCTCCATGCCGATGATGTCGCTCGCCCCGGGCGGTGGCGGGTACTTACCGGCGGCCTGCAGCAGGTCGGCGCGATTCACCCCGGCGGCGGCCACGGCGATCACCAGCTCGCCGGCGCCCGCGGACGCGTCAGGCACGTCCTGCCAGGTGAGCTGTTCGGGGGATCCGGCGACGATGGCACGCATCCCGGTCACGCTACTAGGGCCCCCGCCGCGCACCCAGTGATGAGCCAGCGCGACGCTCGGCGCCGAGCG
>CAZZHX010000142.1:0-8062 GCA_964653535.1 uncultured Mycobacterium sp.
GGACGTTCGGCCCGGCCGGTAGGTAGCCGCGTCCCGCGGCGATCTCGTCCCGCAGGAATTGCCCCATGCGAGCAACCTGGTCGGCCACCGGTTCCAGCGCGGCCGCCCAGCCCCCCTCGACGAGTTCGCTCAGCGGGCGGGCGCTCACCGCGGCTCCTCGAGCGGCGGGTCATACGACTGCCACCCGGCGTAGCCGCTCCACGCAGCGCCGTCGACGAGCACCCGCGTCGGCCCCTCGAGGACCCGCCCGATCCCCCGCCACCCGGCCGGAACCGGGCCGGCGAAGCAGGCCACCAGGGCGTGGTCTTCGCCGCCACCCAGCACCCAGGACAACGGGTCGGCCCCCACAGCGGCCGCGGCCGCGACGAGTGCCTCGCAGTCGACGGCCAGTGCCGCGGTGGACACGTCGATGCCGACCCGCGACGCCTCGGCGACGTGCCGCAGGTCGGCGACCAGACCGTCGGAGACGTCGATCATCGCCTGGGCGCCGCCAGCCGCGGCCGCCGCGCCCCAGCCGTAAGGCGGCTGCGGAACCAGGTGGCGGCGTCGCAGCTCCCCGAAACCCGCAATCCCTGTGCAGCACAGCGCGTAACCCGCCGCCGAGCGGCCGAGTTCCCCCACGACGGCGATCACCGACCCGGGTGTGGCCCCGGAGCGCAGGACCGGTGGCCGGCCGCCGAGGTCACCGAGCACCGTCACCGAGATCACCCACTGCGGGCAGCTGACGAGATCGCCGCCGACGATCCCGGCGCCGACCCGGGCTGCCTCGTCCCACATCCCGTCGAGCAGAGCGTCCACCTGCGCCGCTGGCGTGTCACCGGGTGCCCCGAATGCGACCACGAAGGCGGTGGGCCGCCCGCCCATCGCCTCGATGTCGGCGGCGTTCTGGGCGATCGCCTTGCGGCCGACGTCGTGGGGCGTCGAGAAGTCCAGGCGGAAATGCCGGCCCTGCACCAGCATGTCGGTGGACACCACGACGCGACCGTCCCCCGCCGCCACCACGGCCCCGTCGTCGCCGGGCCCGAGCAGCACTGCGGCGGGTTGGCCACGGCCGCGCACCAGGCGGTCGATGACGGCGAACTCGCCGAGTTGCTGGAGCGTCGGGGATTGCCCCGACTGGTCGTCCGCGTCGCGCACACGCCACCTCCTCCGGCGGTCCGGCCGTGAGGCAAGCCTACGGTCGCCTGGCAGGCGCTACGGTGAAGCCGGTGACGATCGACTCCGGCACGGGTGCCGACGCCGACGGGCCGCCGCGTACGGCGGTCCTCGCCGCGGTCGCGCTCGCTGTCGCGGCGATCGGGGGGATTCTGGCCATCGCGGCGCTGCGGGAGTCGCCGCGACCGGTCGTCGTTGCGGCAGTCCTGGCGCCGCAGGCCGACAGCGCCGCATGCCGATCCCTGGCGGCGGCGTTACCGCAGCGGCTCGGGGACTACGAACGGGTGGGCATCGCGGAGCCGGTGCCCGCGGGCGCGGCGGCGTGGCGGGCCGAGCCGGACGAGCCGCCCGTGGTGCTGCGATGCGGCGTGGATCGCCCGTCCGACTTCGTGGCCGGAAGGCCGATTCAACTCGTCGACCACGTGCAGTGGTTCCAGACCAGCGCAACCACCTGGTGCACGGTGGACCGGCCGGTGTACATCGGTCTCACGCTCCCACCGGGGCCGGGGCCGGCGCCGATCCAGCTGCTCTCCGACGTGATCGAGCGCACCGTGGCCGCAGTGCCGATCAAGCCCGCAACACCTCGTTAACGGCCCCTTGGCCGATCTGGTCAGTGCAGGCCGACGCCGCGGGCCAGAGCCGTCTCGACCATGGTCGCCAGCAGCGTGGGATAGTCCACCCCGCTGGCCGCCCACATCCTCGGAAACATCGAGATCGTGGTGAATCCCGGCATTGTGTTGATTTCATTGATTACCGGCCCGCTGTCGGTCAGGAAGAAATCGACCCGGGCCAGACCCCGGCAGTCGATGGCGCGGAAGGCCCGGATCGCCAACTGCCTGATGGTGTTGGCGATCTCGTCGTCGACCTTCGCGGGGACGTCCAGTTCTGCCGCGTCGTCGAGGTATTTGGTCTCGAAGTCGTAGAAGGAGTCCTCGCGCCCCCGCACGCCGGCCACCCGGATCTCGCCGAGGGTGCTGGCTCGGATGGTGCCATCGGGCATTTCCAGCACACCGCACTCCAACTCGCGACCGTCGACCCCCTCCTCCACGATCACCTTCGGGTCGTGCCGGCGGGCGTGGGCGACCGCGGCCTCCAACTGGTCCCAACTCGACACGCGGCTGACGCCGAGCGACGAGCCGCCCCGCGCGGGTTTGACGAACACCGGCAACCCCAGGCGCGCGCGCTCGTCGGGATCCAGCGTCGACCGCGGCGGCCGCAGCACCACGTGGGCGGCCACCGGCAGGCGCTCGACGGCGAGCAGTTTCTTGGTGAATTCCTTGTCCATGCCGGCGGCGCTGGCGAGCACGCCGGCACCGACGTAGGGCACGCCGGCGAGTTCCAGGAGTCCTTGGATCGTGCCGTCCTCGCCGTACGGCCCGTGCAGGACCGGGAACACGACGTCGACGGACGCCAGGACCTCGGCCTCACCCCCAACCTGGCCCGGCTGCAGCGACACGAACTGGCCACGACGCCCCGGATCGGCAGGCAGGGCGAGCGCGGTCCCCGATTCGGCCGTCACGCCGGGCAGTTGCCGGTCGGTGATCGCCAGCGCGTCCGGATCCGGGTCGGTGAGCACCCACGAGCCCTCGGGGGTGATGCCGATCGCTGTCACCGCGAAGCGCTCGGGATCGAGATTGCGCAGGATGCTGCCTGCAGACACGCATGAGATGGCGTGTTCGCCGCTGCGACCGCCGAAAACGACGGCGACGCGCACCCGGCTCGACCGATCGCAGGGCTCCACAGCCTTCAGAGGGTACCGGGTGCGCAGCGGTTCACTCGGGCTTGGTGCTGCGGCCCAGCAGCAGAACCACCGCCTCGTCCACCGACAGGCCCCGGTGGCAGACCCGGTGCACGGCGTCGATGAGCGGCATCTCGATATCGTAACTGGATGCCAGAGCGAGCACCGACTGGCACGATGTCACGCCCTCGACGACGTGCCCGCCCCCCTTGCGCGTCGCCGACTCCATAGACTCGCCCCGGCCGAGATACTCGCCGAAGGACCGGTTGCGCGAGCGCGGGGACGTGCACGTGGCGATCAGGTCACCGACACCGGCCAACCCGGCCAGCGTTGCTGTCTTGGCGCCGAGCGCGATCCCCAGCCGCATGATCTCGGCCAACCCCCGGGTGACGATCGCGGCCACGGAATTCTCACCGAGCCCGACGCCGACGGCCATCCCGCACGCCAGCGCGATGATGTTCTTGGACGCGCCGCCGATCTCGGTGCCGACGACGTCGCCGTTGGTGTAGGGACGCAGGTATCCGCTGTTCAACATGCGCTGCAGGGCGACGGCGCGACCGGAGTCACCGCATGCGACAACCGTCGCGGCCGGCTGGCACTGGGCGATCTCGCTGGCCAGGTTCGGCCCCGAGATGACCGCGACCTGATCGGTGTCCACCCCGGTCACCGAGACGATGACCTGACTCATCCGCAAGAGGGTGCCTAGTTCGATGCCCTTGGCAAGACTTACCAGCGTCGCGCCGTCGGACACCCAGGGCGCCCACCGCTCGAGGTTGGCCCGCAACGTCTGCGCCGGAACACCGAGCAGTACCGTCGACGCGCCGCTGAGCGCCTCCTGAGCATCGGCGGTGGCGCGAACGCCCGGCGGCAGCACGGTGCCGGGCAAGTAGTCGGGGTTGCGCCGGGTGGTGTTGATCTGCTCGGCGACGGCGGCCCGCCGGGCCCACAGCCTGACGTCGGCTTCTGGCGCCTGCGGCGCCTCTTGCTGTGCGACATCTTGTTGTGCGGCATCGACGAGGACTTTGGCCAACGCGGTGCCCCACGCGCCAGCGCCCATGACGGCGACGGCGCCCGATGTGCCGGCCATGCACCCCACCCTAGACGCGCCTCTCGCGGGCGATGCCCCGGGCAGCGCTGGCAGGATGACGCGTTATGACAGGCACGCGGGCCGGCGGGGCGGGCGATGTGGCCTTGATCGTCCCGGTGAAGCGATTAGCCACCGCCAAGAGCAGGCTGGCGCCGGTATTCTCAGGGCGCACCCGGGAGGGTGTCGTCCTGGCCATGCTGGCGGACACGCTGGCTGCTGCGGGGCAGGTGACGTCAGTGGGCTCGATCACCGTCATCACCCCCGACGAGGCCGCGGCCGCGGCAGCGGCCGAGTTGGGGGCAGACACGGTGGCAGACCCGACGCCCGAGGGCCACGGCGATCCCCTGAACAACGCGATCGCGGTCGCCGAGCGGACGCTGAGCGCGTCTTTCTCCAATATCGTAGTGCTGCAGGGGGACCTCCCGGCCCTGCAGAGCCGGGAACTCGACGAGGCTATCGCCGCGGCACGGCAGCACCCGCGCAGCTTTGTCGCCGACCGGCTCGCGCAGGGCACTTCCGCGTTGTGCGCGTTCGGCGTGGCGCTCGACCCCCGATTCGGGCCGAGTTCCTCGGCTGCGCACCGTCGTTCGGGAGCGATCGAGCTGACGGGCGCATGGCCCGGGCTGCGGTGCGACGTCGACACCGCTGAGGACCTGACGGCCGCCCGCCGCCTCGGGGTGGGACCGGCGACCGCCCGCATCCTCGCCCGCCACCCGTGATCCGGCACCGGGTGAACCTGTCCCAGAGGTGAACGGCGCGCCAACGGCCGACTCATCGTGGGCCTGCGCTGGCAGCCAGCGTGGGCATGCGCAATGATCGCAGGGTGACCGATATCGATGCTCAGACTCGCACCGGCGAGAACACGTTGCGACAGGAAGAGTCGGCTGTCGTGGCACCACCGGCCGCCACCAAGACCGTCGTCACCGACCTGCCCGAAGGTCGCTACCTCAACCGGGAATTGAGTTGGCTGGACTTCAACGCCCGCGTTCTCGCCCTGGCCGACGACGATTCGCTGCCGCTGTTGGAGCGCGCCAAATTCCTGGCGATCTTCGCCTCGAACCTCGACGAGTTCTACATGGTGCGGGTGGCCGGCCTCAAACGCCGCGACGACATGGGCCTGTCGGCGCGCTCGGCCGATGGCCTGACACCGGGCGAGCAACTGGCGCTCATCGGTGAGCAGACGCAGCAGATCGCGACGCGGCATGCCCGCCTCTTCCTCGATGCGGTGCGGCCGGCGCTCGCCGAGGAGGGTATCCGCATCGTCGAATGGGCCGATCTGGATCAGGCCGAGCGCGACGAGATGTCGGTCTATTTCAGCGAACAGGTCTTCCCTGTCCTGACCCCGCTCGCCGTCGACCCCGCTCACCCGTTTCCCTTCGTCAGCGGGTTGAGTTTGAACCTGGCGGTCAGGGTGCGGCAACCCGAAGACGGTGCCGAGCATTTCGCCCGCGTCAAGGTGCCCAACAACGTCGATCGCTTCGTCGAACTCGTGGACCGCGACCCGATTGCCGACAGCGGCGACGAACGGTCGGCGAGGGTCCGCTACCTGCCGATGGAAGAGCTGATCGCGGCGTTCCTGCCGGTGCTGTTTCCGGGCATGGAGATCGTTCAGCACCACGTGTTCCGCATCACCCGCAACGCCGACTACGAGGTCGAAGAGGACCGCGACGAGGACCTGTTGCAAGCGATGGAACGGGAACTGGCGCGCAGACGGTTCGGTTCCCCGGTGCGGCTCGAGGTCGACGACGAGATGACCGACGGCATGATGGAGTTGCTGTTGCGCGAACTCGACGTGCATCCCAGCGACGTCATCGAAGTGCCGGGGCTCCTTGACTTGTCGTCACTCTGGCAGATCTACGGTCTGGACCGTCCCGCGCTCAAAGACCCGGCGTACGTTCCGGTGACCAGTCCCGCGTTCGCCGACCGGGAGACGCCCAAGAGCATCTTCGCGACGCTGCGCGAAGGGGACGTGCTGCTTCACCACCCCTATGAGTCTTTCTCCACCAGCGTGCAGCGATTCATCGAACAGGCCGCCGCCGACCCCAACGTGCTCGCGATCAAACAGACCCTGTACCGCACGTCCGGCGACTCACCGATCGTGCGGGCGCTCATCCAGGCCGCCGAAGCCGGCAAGCAGGTGGTGGCGATGGTCGAGATCAAGGCGCGTTTCGATGAACAGGCCAACATCCGGTGGGCGCGGGAGCTTGAGCAGGCCGGCGTGCACGTGGTGTACGGCTACGTCGGCCTCAAGACGCACTGCAAGACCTGCCTGGTGGTGCGCCGCGAGGGTTCGACGATCCGGCGCTACTGCCACATCGGTACCGGGAACTACAACGGAAAGACGGCGCGACTCTACGAGGACGTCGGTCTGCTCACGGCGTCCCCAGAGATCGGGGCCGATTTGACGGACTTGTTCAATTCGCTCACCGGCTACTCGCGCAAGGTCTCCTACCGCAACCTGCTGGTCGCCCCGCACAGCATCCGCAAGGGCATCGTCGAACGCGTCGACCGCGAAATCGCCGGCCACCGCGAACACGGTGGGGGCCGGATCCGGATGAAGATGAACGCTCTGGTCGACGAGCAGGTCATCGATGCGCTCTACCGCGCCTCGCTAGCAGGGGTACCGGTCGAGGTGATGGTGCGCGGGATCTGCGCGCTGCGCCCGGGCGCGCACGGCTTCTCCGAGAACATCTCGGTCCGTTCGATCCTCGGCCGCTACTTGGAACACTCACGGATCATGCATTTCAACCACCTCAACGAGTTCTGGATCGGAAGCGCGGACATGATGCACCGCAACCTCGATCGGCGGGTCGAAGCGCTGGTCCAGGTCAAGGATCCGAAGCTGACCGCCTACCTGGACAATCTGCTCATCTCCGCAATGGACCGATCGACACGGTGCTGGGAACTCGGGTCCGACGGCCAGTGGACGGCGTCGCCGCGGGAAGGCCAAGCGGTGCGCGACCATCAGGTGTCGCTGATGGAGCGGCATCGCAGCCCGTAAGCACGCGAGAGCCAACGTGCCCAACCCCCGTCGCTCGCGCCGCCAGATCATCTATGCCGCCGGAGCGGTCCTGTGGCGACCGACCGATGCGGCCGGACCGGTGATCGCCGTCATCCACCGGCCGCGATATGACGACTGGTCTCTGCCCAAGGGCAAAGTCGACCCGGGCGAAACCGCGGCAGTGGCCGCGGTGCGCGAAATCGGGGAAGAGACGGGCCACCAAGCCGTCCTCGGCAGGCGGCTCGACGCGGTGAGCTACCCCGTCGGCGACGTCGTCAAGAAGGTGTTTTACTGGGCGGCTCGCAGCACGGGTGGTGACTTCGTGCCGGGCAGCGAGGTCGACAGCCTGATCTGGCTGCCGGTCGCCGACGGGATCACCCGACTCAGCTATCCGGAGGATAAAAAGACGGTGCGTCGCTTCGCGAAACGCCCGGCGAACACGCACACCGTGCTGGTGGTCCGGCATGCGACCGCCGGCCGCAAGTCCCGCTTCTCCGGCAATGACACCGAGCGGCAGCTGGACAAAAAGGGACGCGCACAGGCTGAGGCGCTGGTTCCGCAGCTCCTGGCATTCGGCGCCACCGACATCTACGCCGCCGACCGCGTCCGCTGCCACCAGACGGTGCAACCGCTCGCCCAGGAGCTAGGCGTGACCGTCCACAACGAGACATCCCTGACCGAGGAGTCCTACGCCAAGAATCACAAACGGGGACGTCAGCGGGTTCTGCAGATCGCTGAGCAGGACGGCACCCCGGTGATCTGCACGCAGGGCAAGGTGATTCCGGACTTGATCGCGTGGTGGTGCGCGCGCAGCGGTCTACGCCCCGACAAGTCGCGCAATCACAAGGGCAGCACCTGGGTGCTGTCGCTGTCCGGCGGGAAGCTGGTCGCGGCCGACCACATCGGCGGCGCGCTGGCCGGCAACGTCCGCACCTAAAAGACGAATACCCTCCGGGGGCGTATCGCCACCCGAAGGGTATTCGCGTGTGGAACCTTCCTACCGCCTACTTGCGACCGCGGCTTGCGGCTGCCTTCTTGGCCGGAGCCTTGCGGGCCGGAGCCTTGCGGGCCGGAGCCTTGC
>CAZZHX010000143.1:0-7321 GCA_964653535.1 uncultured Mycobacterium sp.
GGGATCCTCCGCCCGCCGCCCAGCAACTTCGCCCAGTCGACGGTGGCACCGTCAGCGAATTGCCGGCCGACGGCGGAGAGCTCCGGGAAACGGGCGTCGAGCTGCGTGCCCGGCAGGGACCGTCCGGTGACGACGTCCGGGCCGGGCCGCCCCGCGGCAAGGCTCGCCAGCCCCGCCATGAGGGTGTCGCGGTCCGAGCCCACGATCACCGCCCGATGCTCAAAGTGGGTCCGCGCCGTCGCCAGCGACCACGCCACGTCGCCCACCGGGCGGTCGGCGTCGCTCGTCAGGTGCCGCAACAGGCGGGCGGCCTGATTGGCCAGCGCCCGCTGCGAGCGGGCGGTCACTACCCATACCGCGGGCCCCGTGGCGGTCGCCGCGGCGGCCGGTGGGGCGGGCGGCTCCTCGACGATGACGTGGGCGTTCGTCCCCCCCATCCCGAACGATGACACCCCGGCACGCCGCGGTCGGTCACCGGCCGGCCACGGCCTGCCGGTGGTGTTCACTGTCAACCCGAGTCCCGCCAGGTCGGTGGCCGGGTCGGCGTGGTTCACCGTCGGCGGAATCAGACCGTTATCGAGCGCCAGGACGACCTTGGCTAGGCCCGCGACTCCCGCCGCCGCCGCGGTGTGGCCGATGTTGGTCTTGACCGACCCGATCACGACGGGAACGCCCGGAGCGCGGGGGCTCCGGCCGTACACCTCCCCCAACGCCTGCGCCTCTGCCGCGTCGCCGACCGGGGTGCCGGTGCCGTGCGCCTCGACGTAGTCAATCGAGTCCGGGCCGGCCAGGCCGGCACTCGTCAGAGCCCGCCGGATGACGTCGACCTGCCCCCGCACCGATGGCGCGGTCGGCCCGCCCGGGCCGTGCCCGGCGTTGCCGACCGCGCTGCCCCGGATCACCGCTCGGATCGGGTCGCCGCAGTCGAGTGCATCCCGCAACGATTTGAGCAGCACCAGGGCACCGCCCTCGCTGCGCACGTAGCCGTCGGCGCGCGAGTCGAAGGTATAAGTGTGGCCCGATGCCGATCGCGCACCGAACTCGTCTTCCAGCAGCCCTGTTTCGGGTGCGGAATTGAGGTGCACCCCGCCGGCGATCGCGAGCGTCGCCTCGCCGCAGCGCAGGCTCTCGCAGGCCAGATGTACCGCAACCAGCGACGACGACTGGCCGGAGTCGATGGCCATGCTCGGACCACACAGGCCGAAGGCGTAGGAGACCCTGTTGGCGATCATGGCCCGGCTGACGCCGGTGAACGAGTGGTGATCGACGTTGTCGGCGCCGTCGCGCAGCGTCAAATAGGCGTAATCGTCGTTCATCGCCCCCAGGTAAACCCCGACCTGCTGCCCCCTGAGCGCTTCGGGCACGATGAAAGCGTTTTCGAGCAGTTCCCAGGTGAGTTCGAGTGCGAGTCGCTGCCGGGGGTCCATCGCGCGGGCTTCCCGGGGCGACACGGCGAAGAAGTCGGCATCGAATGCCGCGATGTCGTCGAGCGGCCGGGCGGCCTCGCGCTCTTCGCCCAACAGATTCCACAACTCCGTCGGGTTCGCCGCGTCGGGGAATCGGCACGACAGACCGATCACGGCGACGTCCGATGGTCGCGGGCCGCTGGACATCAGCGGCCTGCCTCGTCATCCAGCAGCGCGAACAGGTCGGCTTCAGTGGCGTTGGCGATGTCGTCGTCGAACCCCACCGGCGCCGGTTCGGGATCCGGGCTCGTCGTGGTCAGCAACGCCTGGAGGCGGGTAGTCATCCGGATCTTCTCGACGGCGCTCACGCCGGGTTGTTCAATGAGCGTTTGCAGTTCGCGGGCGACATCGTCAAAACGGGCGAGGAGCGGGGCCGCCGGAGGGGTGCCGGTGGATCCGTCGCCGGCGGCGCCGATGGCGAGTTGCGTGTCGAGGTGCCCGGCGAGCGCGGCAGGCGTGGCATGGTCGAAGATCACGGTCGGGGACAGGGTCAGGCCGGTCGCCATCTTGAGGCGGTTGCGCAGTTCCACCGCGCTCAGCGAGTCGAACCCGAGATCGGCGAAGGCGCTGTCGGCGCCGACATCCGGGTGGCCCAGCACGGTGGCGGCGCTGCCGCACACCAGGTCGGTCAGTTCGCGGTGACGCTGCTCCGGGGTGAGTCCCTGGAGGCTGGCACGCAAACTCGAGATCGACGCCGCCGAGCCCGCGTTGGCGACCATCCGCCGCGCCCGGCGGGCGCCCACGTCGCGCAGGATGGGGGGTAGTTCGGCGCTGTCGCGGGCCAGCTTCGCCACGTTCAGTCGCGCGGCGACCAGCATCGAGCGGTCACCGAGCAGCGCGGCGTCGAGCAGTGCCATGGCATCCCGGGTGGGCAGCGGGCTCAGCCCGACCCGACTCATGCGGGCGCGGTCGGTGTCCGCGAGGTGCCGCGTCATGGTGGACGGTTCTTCCCACAACCCCCAGGCAACCGACAATCCGGGCAGTCCGTGGGCGCGGCGCTGAGCGGCCAGCCCGTCGAGGAAGCTGTTCGCTGCCGCGTAGTTGCCCTGACCGGGCGCACCGACGATGCCTGCCATCGACGAAAACATCACGAACGCAACCAGATCCATGTCCCGGGTCAACTCGTGCAGATTCCACGCAACGTCGACTTTGGCCCGCAGCACCGCGTCCACCCGCTCCGGGGTCAGCGACGCGATCAGCCCGTCGTCCAACACTCCGGCGGCGTGGAACACCCCCCGCACCGGGTACCGCGGGGGCACTGCGCGCAGCGCCGCAGCCAGCGCGTCGCGATCAGCCCCGTCGCAGGCCACCACCGACACCAGCGCCCCGGCGTCACGCAATTCGTCTGCCAATTCAGCGATTCCGGCTGCATGCTCGCCGCTACGGCTGACCAGCATCACGTGGGGAACGCGGTAGCGGTGAACAAGGTGGCGGGCCAACGCCGCACCCGCCATGCCGGTTCCGCCGGTGATCACAGCCGTGCCTGCGGCCAGTCCGCCAGGCCCGTCGGGCAGGGTGAGCACGACCTTGCCGATGTGTCGGGCCTGGCTGACGAACCGGTAGGCCTCGACAGCGCGGCGCACGTCGAAGGCTTTGGTGGGCAGGGGCGTGAGCACCCGTGCGTCGAACAGGTCCACCAGGTCGCTCAGCATGGCAGCGATCTGGTCCGGGCCGGCCTCCATCAGATCGAATGCGCGATAGGCCACCCCCGGATGCCGCTCGGCGATCTCCCCCGCGTCGCGCAGATCGGTCTTGCCCATCTCGATGAAGTGGCCACCGTGGGCCAACAAGCGCAGCGACGCGTCGGTGAACTCGCCGGCCAACGAGTTCAGGACAACGTCGACGCCGCTGCCGGCGCTCGCCGCCAGGAACTCGGCCTCGAACGTGGTCGTCCGCGAGTCACCGATGTGGTGGTCGTCGAGGCCCATGGCCCGCAGGACATCCCACTTGCCGCGGCTGGCGGTGGCGAAAACCTCGGCGCCCCAGTGCCGGGCCAACTGCACCGCGGCCATTCCGACCCCGCCGGCCGCGGCGTGTACCAGCACCCGCTGGCCCGCCCGCAGGCCCGCGAGTTGCGACAGCCCATAGAGGGCGGTCAGGAACACCACCGGAACCCCGGCGGCCCTCGTCATCGACCAGCCCTGCGGCACCCGCACCAGGAATCGCTGATCTACCGCCGCTTCGGATCCGGCCAGCCCCAGGATGCCCATGACCGTGTCGCCGACGGACAGACCGCTCACCTGCGGGCCGACCTCGACCACCACCCCGGCGCCCTCGGCGCCCAGTTCCGCAAAGCCGGGATACATGCCCAGCGCCACCAGCACGTCGCGGAAATTGACCCCGACCGCGGCGACCGACACCCGCACCTGGCCGGCGGCCAGCTCAGGGCGCGGGCACGCCTGCACCGTCAAGTCCTCCAGGGTCCCCGAGTCCCCCGCCGCCAGCCGCCACGCCGATGACTCATCCGGCAACCGCAGCGCCGGAGCCGTGGCCAGTGCCCGCAACCGGGGGCGGTAGACGACGCCCGCGCGGACCACTAATTGCGGCTCGCCGCAACCGATCACGGCACGGAGGTCCACGGACCCGTCGGAGTCGACCAGCACCACCCGGCCCGGATGTTCGGCCTGTGCCGAGCGCACCAGCCCCCAGACGGCGGCGCAGGCCACGTCGGTGACCTCGTCGTCGGCCGGTCCCGTCGCCCCCTGCGTCACTACCACCAGCGGCCCGGGCCGGTCGCCGGACAGCGCGGCCTGGATAACGCCGAGCGCCTCGTGGACGGCTGCGCGCACCGAACCTTCCGCCGCGCCGGCGCATTCCCACACCACCGGTTCGGTGTCGACGCGTTCGAGGCTGTCCTCTTCCAGGGTGACCGGCGACCACGCGACCTCGAAGAGGCCCGTCCCCCCGGCTGCGCCCCCGGCCCCGGTGGCAGCCGACAACTGCTCGATCGACACTGGGCGAGTAAGGAGTTCACGCACCGTCAGCACCGGCGAGCCGGCCGGGTCGGCGAGCTCGACCGACACCGCTCCCGGTCCGGCGGGCGCCAAGCGCACCCGGACCCGCGACGCCCCGGCCGCGTGCAGGCACACCCCCTGCCAGGAGAACGGCAGCACGGCCTGCGTCCCCTCGCCCGCCACTCCCAGCGCGTGCAGGGACGCATCCAATAGCACCGGATGGATTCCGAAGCCGCCGACCGTCACCCCGCTGTCGGTGGGGACCTCGACGTCGGCGAACACCTCGTCCCCGCGGCGCCATACGGCTCGCAGCCCCCGGAACGCCGGGCCGTAGCCGTAACCCCGCTCCTCCAGCCCGTCGTAGGCGCCGGTCATGTCGACCGGCTCCGCGCCCACCGGGGGCCACACCGTCAGATCCGCCGCGGGTGGTGCCGGCGCCACGCTCAGGGCGCCCTCGGCATGCACAATCCAGCCCGAATCCTGCTGGGCAGGAAGCGAATACACCGCAACCGAGCGCGATCCCGCGGTTTCGGCCTCACCCACGATCACCTGAATCCGCACCGCACCGGTCGTCGGTAGCACCAGTGGGGCGGCCAGCGTCAATTCCTCGATCAGCGAACAGCCGGCCTCGTCCGCGGCCCGCACGACGAGTTCCACGAACGCCGCGCCCGGGAGCAGCACCGTGCCGGCGACGGCGTGGTCGGCCAACCACGGCTGGATGGCCGTCGACAGCCGGCCCGTCAGCACCACCCCGCCCGAGTCGGGCCGCTCCACCACCGCGCCCAGCAGCGGGTGCTCGGCCCCCGCCAAGCCCGACGCGCCCATGGCCTGGCCGCCCACCTCGTCGGGTGACAGCCAATACCGGCGCGGTTGAAAGGCGTACGTCGGTAGGTCCACGCGCCGGGCGTCCAGGCCGTCGAACGCCGCGGCCCAGTCCACGTCCGCCCCGGCGGCGAAGACCCGCCCCGCGGCCAGCAGCAGCGCGTCGACCTCGTGATCGTCGCTCGACTTGGGCATAGTCGCCACCGCTGCCGTCTCGCTGGCGCCGGCGACGGACGATGTCAGTGCGGCGCCGGGGCCGACCTCGACGAACAGCCCGGCTCCCGCGGCCTCCGCCGCGAGGACACCGTCGTAAAAGCGCACGGGTCGGCGCACGTGGTCAACCCAGTACGCCGGCGAGCCGTACCCCGGCCCGGCCAGTTGCCCGGACACATTGGCCACCAGCTCGATTCGCGGCGCACCCGCCGGGATACCGGCCACCAGGGCGGAGAACTCCGCGATCATGGGGTCCATCAGCGACGAGTGGAACGCGTGCGAGACAGCCAGGCGGTGCACGCGCCGGCCTGACGCGGCGAGCCGCTCCACCGCGGCGTCGACCGCGCCCCGCTCCCCAGAGAGCACCACCGCCTGCGGGCCGTTGACCGCCGCGAGGTCGACACCGTCTCCCAACAGGGGCAGCACGTCGGCTTCGGCGGCCGCGACCGCCACCATCACCCCGCCCGCCGGCAGGGCGGCCATCAACCGGCCCCGGGCGGCAACCAGGCGCGCCGCGTCGGCCAGCGACAGCACCCCTGCCACGTGTGCCGCGGCGATCTCGCCCACCGAGTGGCCCATCACCACGTCGGGCAGCACGCCCCAGGACCGCCACAACGCCGCCAACGCGATCTCGATGGCGACCAACGCCGGCTGGGCGAATTCGGTGCTCTGCAGCAGTTCCGCGTCGTCCCCCCACATCACGGTGCGCAACGGCAACCTCAGGTGGGGATCGAGCGCCTCGGCGGCCTCGTCCAGAGCCCGGGCGAACACGGGAAATCGGTCGTGCAGCGCCGCGCCCATCCCGAGCAATTGCGAGCCCTGCCCGGGAAACATGAAGACGGTTTTGCCCGTCGACCGTGCGCGGCCCGTCACCGCACCCGAATCCGGATCGCCGGCGGCCAGACCCGCGAGGCCCGCCGTCAGCCGGTCGCGGGTGGAGCCCACCAGCACAGCCCGGTGCTCGAACATCGATCGCGTCGCCGCCAGCGACCACCCCACGTCGATGACGTCGCAGTCGGCTTCACGGTGCTCCGAGAGGTGCTCCGCCAACCGGCGGGC
Organism: uncultured Mycobacterium sp.; assembly: GCA_964653535.1. Classification (GTDB taxonomy): domain Bacteria; phylum Actinomycetota; class Actinomycetes; order Mycobacteriales; family Mycobacteriaceae; genus Mycobacterium. The sequence continues at coordinate 6,515 of CAZZHX010000143.1, forward strand.
CTGATCCGACAGCGCGTCGGCGGACCGGCCCGACAGCACCCAGGGCACCACCGGCGCGGAATCACGGTGCCGCGGTGCGGGAGTCTCCGGGGGGGCCTCTTCGATGATCACGTGGGCGTTGGTGCCGCTGATCCCGAACGACGACACCCCCGCGCGCCGCGGCGCACCGCCGTCCGGCCACGCCCGCGCCTCGGTCAGCAGGCGAACCTCGCCGGCGGACCAATCCACCTGCGGCGTCGGCGAATCCACGTGCAGTGTCCTCGGCAGCCGGCGGTGCCGCATCGCCTGCACCATCTTGATCACCCCGGCTACCCCGGCGCCGGCGGAGGTGTGACCGATGTTGGATTTGATCGATCCCAACCACAGTGGCCGGTCCGCGGGCCGGCCCTGCCCGTAGGTGGCCAGTAGGGCCTGGGCCTCGATCGGATCGCCCAGGAGGGTTCCGGTGCCGTGCCCCTCGACCACGTCGACGTCGGCCGGGGACAGCCCGGCGCTGGCCAGCGCGGCCCGGATCACCCGTTGCTGCGACGGGCCGTTGGGCGCCGTCAGCCCGTTGGAGGCACCGTCCTGATTGACCGCCGATCCCCGCAGCACCGCCAACACCGGGTGCCCGAGGCGGCGCGCGTCGGCGAGCCGCTCCAACACGAGCACGCCGGCGCCCTCCGACCAGGAGGTGCCGTCCGCCGCGGCGGCGTACACCTTGCACCGGCCGTCGGGGGCCAGCGCCCGCTGGCGGCTGAACTCGACGAACGCCGCGGGACTCGCCATCACGGTCACGCCGCCGGCCAGCGCCAGCTGCGACTCCCC
>CAZZHX010000143.1:7331-8040 GCA_964653535.1 uncultured Mycobacterium sp.
ACCGCAGCGACTGCGCCGCCAGATGCATCGCGACCAACGACGACGAGCATGCTGTGTCCACCGACACCGCGGGGCCCTCCAACCCCAGCACGTACGCCACCCGGCCCGAGGTGACGCTGAGCGTCGAGCCCGTCAGGCCGTAGCCCTCCAGCTCGCCCTTGACCTGGCCGCCGTACCCGGCGTGGATGACGCCTGCGAACACCCCCGTGGCCGAACCCCGCAGCCGCGTCGGGTCAATCCCGGCACGCTCCAGCGCCTCCCAGGAGAGCTCCAGCATCAGTCGTTGCTGGGGGTCCATCGCCTGCGCCTCGCTGGGCCCGATGCCGAAGAACGCGGCGTCGAAGTCCGCGGCATCGTGGACGAAGCTACCCCTGCGCGTGTAGGTCTTGCCCGGGGCATCGGGGTCTGGGTCGTAGATGGCGTCGACGTCCCAGCCGCGGTCGGCGGGAAACTCCGACACGGCATCGCGTTCGTCGATCACCATGTCCCACAGCGCATCCGGTGAATCGACGCCGCCTGCGTAACGGCACGCCATGCCCACCACCGCGATCGGCTCAGACCGCTCGCCTTCCAGCTCCTCGACACGCCGCCGCGCCCGCCGCAAATCGGCCGTCAGTCGTTTGAGGTAATCGACGTACTTGTCGGCGTCTGCCACGTCAGTGGCCGAGTTCGTCGTCGAGGATCGCGAAGAGTTCGCTCTCGGTGGCGG
>CAZZHX010000144.1:0-8039 GCA_964653535.1 uncultured Mycobacterium sp.
GGTCCCTGGACGCCGACTTCCTGCTGCTGGCCGCCGGCAGCGGGATCACGCCGATCATGTCGATCTGCAAGTCGGCGCTGTCGCAGGGCAGCGGGCAGGTGGCGCTGATCTACGCCAACCGGGATGACCGTGCGGTGATCTTCTCGGGGGCGCTGCGGGATCTTGCCGCGCAGTATCCCGATCGGCTCACCGTGGTGCACTGGTTGGAATCGGTGCAGGGATTGCCGGGCCCCACCGCGTTGGCGAAGCTGGCCGCGCCCCACGCCGACCGGCCCGCGTACATCTGTGGTCCCGGGCCGTTCATGGATGCGGCCCGCGAAGCGCTGCGCACGCTCGGCGTGGGTGCCGCGCAGGTTCACATCGAGGTGTTCAGGTCGCTGGAATCCGATCCTTTCGCGGCCGTGACGGTCCCGAAGGGCGAGGGCGATGGCGGCGGGGCGCCCGCCACCGCGGTGGTCGAGTTGGATGGCGAAACCCACACGGTGTCGTGGCCGCGCAACGCCAAGCTGCTCGATGTGTTGCTCGCCAACGGTTTAGACGCCCCGTTCTCCTGCAAGGAGGGGCATTGCGGCGCCTGCGCCTGCACCCTGCGCGCAGGCAGGGTCCGGATGGAGGTCAATGACGTCCTGGAGCAGCAGGACCTGGACGACGGCCTGATCCTGGCCTGCCAGTCCCTCCCCGAGTCCGATTCGGTGGACGTGACCTACGACTAGTCGCCACGCCGAGATTGCGCCCGTGGTCGTCAATCCCGGCCAACCACAGCCTTGGCGGCAATCTCGCCGATCACGCCGTCAGCGCGGCAGGCCGAGGAGTCGCTCCGCGGCGATGGTGAGCAGGATCTGCTCGGTGCCGCCGGCGATCGTGAGGCAGCGGGAGTTGAGGAAGTCGTAGACCGCTTGGTTGTCGACGAGGCCGGCGCCGTCGCAGACGTCCATGGCGTACTCGGCCAGCGCCTGCCGGTAGCGGACCCCGATGAGCTTGCGGACGCTGGACTGCGCCCCGGGATCCTGCCCGCCGACGGCCATCTGGGCGATCCGCTGGTCGAGCAGCGCGCCGGTCTGCGCGGCGACGATCAACCGCCCCAGCCGGTCCTGCTGGGCGGCGTCGAGATCCAGGTGGGCGAGCACGTCGAGCAATTCCTCCATCGGGTTGCCCAGGGCGGTGCCGCTGGCCATCGCGACCCGCTCGGAGGCCAGGGTGGCGCGCGCCAGCCGCCAGCCGTCGTTCACCCCGCCGACAACCAGGTCATCAGGCACGAACACGTTGTCCAGGAAAACCTCGTTGAACAGCGAGTGGCCAGTGATCTCGCGCAGCGGCCGGATCTCGATCCCGGGCGAGGCCATGTCCACCAGGAAGTAGGTGATGCCCTTGTGTTTCGGCGCGTCCGGGTCGGTGCGCGCCAGGCACACACCCCACCGCGCCTTATGCGCGGCCGAGGTCCACACCTTCTGCCCGCTCAACAGCCAGCCGCCGTCACCCCGCACCGCCCTGGTCCGCAGCGACGCCAGATCCGAGCCTGCCTCCGGCTCGGAAAACAGTTGACACCAAAGGAATTCGCCCCGCAGGGTCGTTGACACGAAACGTTCGATCTGTTGCGGCGTGCCGTGCTCGAGGATCGTCGGCGCCACCCACCAGCCGACCACCAGGTCCGGACGCGCCACGCCGGCCGCCGCCATCTCCTGGTCGATCAGCAGCTGCTCGGCCGGCGACGCCCCGCGGCCGTGCGGCGGCGGCCAGTGCGGAGCCTGCAGACCTGCCGTCGCCAACGCTGCGTGCCGTTGCCCCTCGGGCAGCGCGGCGACATCACCGACGGCCGCGGCGATCTCGGGACGCAGATCCTCCACGTCGGAGAGGTCGATACTCAGGCGGCGGCGCACCCCGGCCTCGGTGAGTGCGGTGACCCGACGCAGCCAGCGCTCGGGCCCGCCGAGGAACGCGCCGATGGCGTGCGCCCGGCGCAGGTAGAGGTGGGCGTCATGCTCCCAGGTGCAGCCGATACCACCGAGCACCTGGATGCAGTCTTTGACGTTGGCTTTCGCGGCGGCGATTCCGCTGCCGGCGGCCAGCGCCGCCGCGATCGAGAACTGAGCCGAATCAGCGTCCTCCGAGGCATGGGCGGCCGCGCGCGCGGCGTCGGCGGCCGCGACCTCGGCCTGCTCGGCCCGGCACAGCATCTCCGCACACAGGTGCTTGACGGCCTGGAAGCTGCCGATGGGTTTACCGAACTGCTCGCGCACCTTGGCGTAGGCGACGGCCGTGTCCAACGACCACCGCGTCACCCCCGCCGCTTCGGCCGCCAGCACGGTCGCGGCCAGGTCCTCGACCCGCTCCCGCGAGGACGGGCCGGCGATCACGGTGGCCGGGGCCGACGTCAACACGACCCGGGCCAGCGGCTGGGAGAAGTCCGTGGCCCGCAGCGGCTCGATCGCCGCGCCGCCCCCGGCCGTATCGACCAGCAGCCATCGGCCGTCGGCCGGCACCAGCAGCAGGGCACCGTCCGCGGCGCCGAGCACCAGCGGCAACGTGCCCGACGCCCGCCCGGTCTCACTGTCGATGTGCACGTCGCCCCCGAGAGCCAACCCGGCGAAGCGTTCACCTGCGGCCAGCGCGGCGAGCAGTTCGGGGTCGGTGACCACCAGGGTGGCCAGAGCGGTGGTCGCGACCGGGCCGGGAACCAGCGCTTTGGCAGCCTCCTCGACCATGGCGCACAGATCCTCGATGCTGCCGCCGGCCCCGCCGGCCTCCTCGGGGATCGCGACCCCGAAGATCCCCAGGCCGGCGAAGGCGGCGAAAACCGGCCGCCAGGCATCGCCGCCCCCGGTGTCCCAGTCGCGCTCCGTCGCGCGGATCGCGGCCGTCCCGCCGGGCCCCGACGTCGGGTTGCGGGCCCAGTCCCGCACCAGCGCACGCGCGGCGAGTTGCTCATCGGTAACGGTCGCTACCACTGTCAGGTCCTCCGCGCTTGTGTGATTCGACGATATCGTCGGCCGACTAGAACGTGTTCTAATAGTGCCAGCGTTCGACCGTCGCGTCGACAGCGGATACCCCGTCCGGAACAGGAGCAAGCCGTCACATGGCAGCGAACACGACCTCGGGCCCTGTCCCCGACTCGCAGCCGCGGGCGGTCGCGAACGTGGCGGTGCTGGCCGAGTCCGAACTCGGCTCCGATGCGCAGCGGGAACGCCGCAAGCGCATCCTCGACGCCACGATGGCGATCGCCTCCAAGGGCGGTTACGAGGCGGTGCAGATGCGGGCCGTGGCGGACCGCGCCGACGTGGCGGTGGGGACCCTGTACCGGTATTTCCCGTCGAAGGTCCACCTGCTGGTGTCGGCGCTGGGCCGCGAGTTCACCCGGATCGACGCCAAGACCGACCGCTCCACGGTCACCGGCGCCACCCCCTATCAGCGGCTCAACTTCATGGTCGGCAAGCTCAACCGCGCCATGCAGCGCAACCCCCTGCTGACCGAGGCGATGACACGGGCCTACGTGTTCGCCGACGCCTCGGCCGCCAGCGAGGTCGACCAGGTCGAGAAGCTCATCGATGGCATGTTCGCGCGCGCGATGGCCACTGACGAACCCACCGCAGACCAGTACTACATCGCGCGGGTGATCTCGGATGTGTGGCTGTCGAACCTGCTGGCCTGGCTTACCCGGCGAGCCTCGGCGACCGACGTCAGCAAACGGCTGGACCTCGCCGTCCGGCTACTGATCGGCGACCGGGACACGGCCGACACCCGTTAGACCGCCCGCCCGGCGGGTTTTCGTGGGCGCCGCCCGCCCGTTCGTTACGCCGTCCTGTTGTAATGAAAACGATTGTCATGACGATTGGGCTGGGGCGCGAGAGGACACCGGATGTGAATAGGGCGCCGTCACCCCGACGGGTGACCGCCGCTACGGCGACCGCGTGGCTGGCGGTTCTCGTGGCCGGCGGGGCCGTCACCACCGGCTGCGGCGGCGGGGGTTCCGCGGGCGCGCCCACCGTGGTGGCCTCGACCGACGTGTGGGGCAGTGTGGCGCGGGCCGTCACCGGCACCCACCTCACCGTCACCTCTCTGCTGACCGGAATGAATAAAGATCCGCACTCCTACCAGGCCAGTCCCGCAGATGCCGCGGCCCTCACCGACGCGGCACTGGTCGTCTACAACGGCGGCGGCTACGACCCGTGGGTGGACACGGTGCTGGCCGGGCATCCGGCGGTGACACGGATCGATGCCTACTCGTTCGCGACATCGTTCGCGACGCGCCCCGCGGGGCACCGTCCAGACGAGCACGTCTTCTACGACCTGCGCGTCGCCAAGTCGGTCGCCTCCGCGATCGCCGACCGATTGGCGGCCATCGACCGGGCCGACGCCGACTCCTACCGAGCAGGCGCCGACGCATTCGGCCGCGACGCCGACGACATCGCCGCATCCGAACACGCCATCGCCACCACGTACGCCGGCGTCGGTGTCATCGTGACCGAGTCCGTCGCGCACTACCTGGTGGAGGCGTCCGGCCTGAACGATCGCACCCCGGCCACGCTGACGGCGGCCACCGAGAACGAAACGGACCCGTCACCAGCCGACATGGCCTTCGCCCTCGACCTGATCAACGGTCGGCAGGTCGCGGCGGTGCTGGTCAACCCGCAGACCACCACCCCCGCGATCAACGGCCTGCGGGATGCCGCGCGGCGGGCGGGTGTGCCCGTGACCGACGTAACCGAAACTCTTCCCGGGGGAACGGATTACCTCACCTGGCAGCGCAACACGGTGACCCGGCTGCTGGCCGCGCTGCGGTCGAGTGGGTCGGCGCGGCCGTGACACACGACGCGGTGGCGGCCACCGAACCCCGCGGCCATGTGGTGTCGCTGCAGGACGCCCAGTTGGCTTTCGGCGATCGCCTGCTCTGGAACCACCTCGACCTGACGGCCTCGCCGGGGGAGTTCATCGCGGTCCTGGGTCCCAACGGCTGCGGCAAGACGTCGTTGCTCAAGGTGCTGCTGGGTCAGCTGCCGCTCACTGCCGGCGCCGCAGTGGTGGATGGACGGCCGGTCACCTCGGGCAGCGGGCGCATCGGCTATGTGCCGCAACACCATTCGGCCGAGCGTGATGTGCTGCTACGGGGACGCGACCTGGTCCGGCTGGGTATCGACGGGAGACGCTGGGGCGCGATCACGCTGCGATCCGGCGACCGCGCCCGTCGGCGCGCGTCCGTCCAGCGGGCATTGCGCTCGGTCGACGGCGAACACCTGGCTGACGTTGAAGTCGGCGTCATGTCGGGCGGGGAGTTGCAGCGCATACGCATCGCCCAGTCGCTGGTCGACGAGCCGATGCTGCTGCTCTGTGACGAGCCACTGCTCGCCCTCGACCCGGCCAACGCGGAGCTGGTGGCGGCGCTCATCGACCGCCGGCGCCGGGAGGCCGGCACCACGGTCATCGTCGTCACCCACGAGGTCAACCCGATCCTGCCCTACGTGGACCGGGTGCTCTACCTGGCCGGCGGCCGGTTCACGGTGGGAAGCGTCGACGAGGTGATGACCACCGAGACGCTGTCGGCGCTGTACCAGGCCGACATCCAGGTGTTGCGCATCAAGGACCGTTACGTGGTCCTCGGCGCGCCCGATGCGGGGTGTGGCGGATGAACCAACCGCTCCGCGACATGCTGGCGCATCTGTTCTCCTTCGACGTCACCGCCCGCCTGCTCGGCCACGACTTCGTCCAGCAGGCCGTGCTGGCCGCCGCCCTGCTCGGGCTGGCGGCCGGCCTGATCGGCCCGTTCATCGTGATGCGCCAGATGTCGTTCGCCGTGCACGGATCCAGTGAATTGTCCCTCACCGGAGCCGCGTTCGCGCTGCTGGTCGGATTCCAGGTGGGGGCGGGAGCGCTGATCGGCAGCGCGCTGGCGGCGGCGTTGTTCGGCGTTCTGGGTCAGCGCGCCCGCGAACGCGACTCGGCGATCGGGGTGGTCCTCGCCTTCGGAATGGGCCTCGCAGTGCTGTTCATCCACCTCTACCCGGGCCGAACGGGAACAAGTTTCGCGTTGCTGACCGGTCAGATCGTGGGCGTCGGATACACCGGACTGGCAATGCTGGCGCTGGTGTGTCTGCTGGTCGTCGCCGTGCTGGCGACGTGCTACCGACCGCTACTGTTCGCAACCGTCGACCCCGAGGTGGCCGCGGCCCGCGGCGTGCCCGTGCGGGCGCTGGGCATCGTGTTCGCGATCCTGGTCGGCGTGGTGGCCGCGCAGGCCGTGCAGATCGTCGGGGCGCTGCTGGTGATGTCCCTGCTGATCACACCGGCGGCCGCAGCCACCCGGGTGGTGGCCTCCCCGGGGGCGGCCATGGCCGTCTCGGTGGCGTTCGCCGAGGTCTCCGCCGTCGGCGGGGTCGTGCTATCCCTGGCGCCCGGCGTTCCGGTCTCGGTCTTCGTCGCGGGCATCTCCTTTGCGATCTACCTGCTGTGCTGGTTCGCCGGGCGCCGGCGGTACGCGTCCTCATGAGGTCCATAAGCTGGGTGGATGCCTGCAATCGACCTCAATGCCGACCTGGGTGAGGGCTTCGGTGTCTGGCGGCTCGGTGACGACGACGCCATGCTCGACATCGTCACCAGCGCCAACCTCGCGTGCGGCTTCCACGCCGGAGACCCGGCCGGCCTGCTGCGGGTCTGCCGGGCGGCCGCCAGGCGCGGAGTGCGGATCGGAGCCCAGGTGAGCTATCGCGACCTGGCCGGCTTCGGCCGGCGGTTCATCGACATCGCCGCTGACGACCTCCTCGCCGATGTCGTGTACCAGATCGGGGCGTTGCAGGCTCTTGCGCACGCATCGGGATCGGCCGTCTCCTACGTCAAACCCCATGGTGCGCTGTACAACACGGTTGTCACCAACACAGAGCAGGCCGCCGCGGTCGCCGAGGCGGTGCACCTGGTGGACGCCACACTCCCCGTGCTGGGCATGGCGGGGTCGGCATTCTTCGTTGAGGCCGCCCGCCGCGGCCTGCGCACCGTCGCCGAGGGTTTCGCCGACCGCGCCTACGGGCCGGACGGCCGGCTGGTCTCCCGTCGCGAGCCGGGCGCGGTGCTGCACGACCCGGCCGCGATCGCCGATCGGGTGGCGACCATGCTGGCGGCGGGACGGGTGACCGCAGTCGATGGCACCGAGGTTCCGATCGGCGTGGAGTCGGTGTGTGTGCATGGTGATTCGCCGGGGGCGGTGCAGATAGCCCGCGCGGTACGCGATCGTCTGGAAGCGGACGGCACCGGAATCAGGGCGTTCTGCTAGCCCCTGCGCTGACGCGCGATTTCGGCAAGCACCACGCCTGCGGCCACCGAGGCGTTCAGCGATTCGGTATCGCCGGCCATCGGGATGGACACCACCTCGTCGCAGGTCTGGCGGACCAATCGCGACAGGCCCTTGCCCTCCGAACCGACGACCACCACCACTGGGTCGCTGGCGTCGAGGTCGTCGAGTACGGTGCCGCCACCGGCGTCCAGCCCAATCACCCGCACACCGCTGTTGGCCCAATCTTTCAGTGTTCGCGTCAGATTCGTGGCTCGGGCCACCGGGACGCGCGCCGCCGCACCGGCGCTGGTGCGCCACGCCACCGCCGTCACTGACGCCGACCGTCGCTGCGGGATCAGGACGCCGTGGCCCCCAAACGCGGCGACCGAGCGCACGATGGCGCCGAGGTTGCGCGGGTCGGAGATGTTGTCCAGCGCCACCAACAGCGCCGGTGGCGACTGCGTCGCGATAGCCAGAAGGTCGTCGGGGTGGGTGTAGCGGAACGGCGGCACCTGCAGCGCGATGCCCTGGTGCAGGTGATTGTTGGCCATCCGGTCGAGGTCGGTGCGCGGTAACTCGAGGATGGGAATCCCCGAATCACCTGCTCGGGAAACGGATTCGGTGAGGCGTTCGTCGGCTTCGGAGCCGAGGGCGACGTAGAGCGCGGTCGCCGGCACGCCGGCGCGCAGGCATTCGAGCACCGGGTTGCGGCCCAGGACCGTTTCGGCCTCGTCGGTGCGTCGGGCCGGGGGGCGCGACCGGGGCTGGTCGCGCCCCCCGGCCC
>CAZZHX010000145.1:0-1537 GCA_964653535.1 uncultured Mycobacterium sp.
GGCGAGATGCTCGCCCGGTTCCTGACCTACCTGCACACCGAGAAAGGAGTCGGCGACGTCGACCTGGTCGCCCACTCGATGGGCGGGTTGTACTCGCGCGCGGCAATTCGCGTGCTGACCACCACCAATTCCCCGACGCACATCCGCTCGCTCACCACCGTCGGCACGCCGTGGCAGGGCACCTACCTGTCGGACTACGCCAACGACAACCTCCCGCTGGCCGCCTGCTCAGGCGATCAGTTCTGCGAGAACGCAATGAAGGCCTCCAAAGTCGCGGTCCTGCGACTGGTGTCGGGATCCGGTCGCGAAGTCAACCAGGCATACCTGATGGGCAAGGACGGCTGGAACCAAGCACAGTCCGGCGTGCTGGACAAGATCCCGGTGGCGCTGATCGCCGGGACGAAGTTCACCAGGCCGGGGCCGGCGAACACGGCGGTGTGGCCCAACGATGGAGTGGTGGCGCTGCGCAGCGCGCTGGCGGTCGACATCACTGACCCCGTGCTGCCGCACCGGCGCTGCTACACCTTCGACGACACCCACAGCATCTTCGTCTCCGACGCGGCAGGGCTGGACTGGAAGACGGCGCTGACGTGGGACCCGCACGTCTTCGACGTCCTGCACACCGCGATCGAGGAGGCACCGAAAGCCCTCGACGACGCGAGCCGTGCCGGCTGCCCGACCCCGTGAGACTCATCCCGAAGGTCCGCCCGGCGCGCGTATAGGCTTCCCAGGTGGCGAACACTCCTTCGTCGTACCTGGTTCTGGCGTCGCAGCGCTGCGGCAGCACGTTGCTGGTCGAATCGCTGCGGGCAACCGGTGTGGCAGGCGAGCCCCAGGAGTTCTTCCAATACCTGCCCGCCACGGGCAAGGCGCCGCAGCCGCGGGAGTGGTTCGCCGGCGCCGAGGATGAGTCGATCCTGCGCCTGCTCGATCCGCTCGACCCCGGCACGCCGGACCAGGCGCCGGCCCGCATATGGCGCGACTACGTCCGTACGATCGGGCGGACGCCGAACGGGGTGTGGGGCGGCAAGCTGATGTGGAACCAGACGCCGCTGCTGCTCGGCCGCGCCCACGATCTCCCGGACCGCAGCGGTGACGGCCTGCTTGCCGCGATCCGCGACGTCGTCGGCGAGGACCCGCTCTTCATCCACGTCTACCGTCCGGACGTCGTGTCGCAGGCCGTCTCGTTCTGGCGGGCGGTGCAGACCCGCGTGTGGCGCGGACGACCCGATCCAGTGCGCGATGCCCGTGCCACCTACCACGCCGGGGCGATCGCCCATGTCGTCACCATGCTGCGCGCCCAGGAGGAGGGCTGGCGGAACTGGTTCGCCGACGAGGACGTCAAACCCATCGACGTCTCCTACCCGGTGCTCTGGCGCAACCTGACCGACGTGATCGCCGGCATCCTCGACGCGTTGGGCCTCGACCCGCGCCTGGCACCCGAACCGGTACTGCAGCGCCAGGCCGATGAACGCTCCGATGAGTGGACCGACCGCTACCGGGCGGACGCCGCGCGCGAGGGGCTACCAACCTGATC
>CAZZHX010000145.1:1637-8009 GCA_964653535.1 uncultured Mycobacterium sp.
AACCTGATCGCTAACCTGACCGCCAACCTGACCGGGTGCCGGTAACCTAACGCCCGTGCACCCGTCGTCCGTTGTCTCCGTGCTGCGGGAACGCGCTGGCCTGCAGCCCGACGACCTCGCGTTCTCCTACACCGACTACGAGCAGGATTGGGCGGGCGTCACCGAAACCCTGACCTGGGCCCAGTTGTACCGGCGGACACTGAACGTGGCGCACGAGATCAAGCGACACGGCGCAGTCGGGGACCGCGCGGTGATACTTGCTCCGCAAGGGCTTGCCTACATCGTGGCTCTCCTGGGCGCCATGCAGGCGGGTTTGATCGCTGTTCCCCTGCCGGTTCCGGCGGTCGGCTCGCGCGACGACCGGATCACCGCCGTGCTCACGGACACGGAGCCCACCGTCGTCCTGACGACGTCCGCCGTCGCCCCGCTGCTCTGCGAGCACCAGCCCGACGGGGTCGGCGCCCCAGCCGTCACCCCGGCCGTCATTGCCGTCGATTCGCTGGATCTGGACGACCCGGGCGCGCCGAGCATGCGGATCGGCGCCGCACCGAGCACCGCATACCTGCAGTACACGTCCGGCTCGACCCGCCTTCCGGCGGGAGTGATGATCTCCCACCGGAACCTTGCGGCCAACTTCCAGCAGCTGATGGCGGCCTATTTTCCGGAGTCCGACGGCGTGGCGCCGCGGAACACCGTCATCGTGTCGTGGCTGCCGTTCTTCCACGACATGGGGCTGATCCTTGGCGTCATCGCACCCATCCTGGGCGGCTACCTCGGCGACTTGACGAGCCCGGTCGCGTTCCTGCAACGCCCGGCGCGGTGGATCCACTCGATGGCCAAACCCCTCCCTGTGTTCTCCGCGGGGCCCAACTTCGCCTTCGAACTGGCAGCCCGAAAGACATCAGATGCCGACCTCGAGGGGGTCGACCTCGGCAACGTGCTGGGAGTCATCAGCGGCGCCGAGCGGATCCACCCCGCCACGCTGGACCGGTTCTGCACACGATTCGCCCCGTGGAACTTTCGCGACGAGATGATGCGCCCCACCTACGGCTTGGCGGAAGCGACCGTTTACGTCGCCACCAGCACCGCGGGCGGCGGGCCGAAAGTCGCCCATTTCGAGCCGGTGCTCCTCTCGGAGGGCAGCGCGCAACGGTGTCCGGCGGAAGCCGGCGCACCACTGCTGAGCTACGGCATGCCGACGTCGCCGGCGGTACGCATCGTCGACCCCGACACCCGCGCCGAATGCGCCGAATGCACGGTCGGGGAGATCTGGGTCCACGGCGAGAACGTGGCCGAAGGCTACTGGAAGAAAACCGAAGACAGCCACCGCACGTTCGGCGGCGTGCTCACCGCACCCACGAACGGCACACCGAAGGGGCCCTGGCTGCAGACCGGCGACCTTGCCTTCGTCTCCGACGGCGAGCTCTTCATCGTGGGCCGGATCAAGGACATGCTGATCGTCTATGGGCGCAACCACTACCCCGAGGACATCGAGTCGACGGTTCGCGACATCACCGGCGGCCGCGTCGCGGCGATCTCGGTGCCGGTGGACGAGACCGAGACGTTGGTCACCATCGTCGAACTGAAAAAGGATGCGCGCCACGAGCTCGACGTGGTCAAAAACGACGTCACCACGGCGGTGTCGAAGGTGCACGGCCTGACCGTCACCGACCTCGTCCCGGTGGCACCCGGCTCGATCCCCACAACCACGAGCGGCAAGATCCGGCGCGCCGCCTGCGTGGAGCAGTACCGGCATCAGGCCTTCACCCGCTTGGATGCAGCGTCGTGAAGCTGCTGATCGCCCGCACCGCCTAGTCGCCTCGACCCAGGCTCCTGTCCAGTTCGTCGCACAGATGGTCTGCCAACCCCCGGACCGTGGTGATCATGGCGGGGCTGATGCGGACTCCCGTTTCCGTCTCGATTTGGGTGCGCAGCTCCAAGTTACCCAGTGAGTCCAACCCATAGTCGGACAGTCGCCGATCCGGATCGATTCCGTGCCGCAGCACCACACCGATCTGGTCCGACACCAGCCGAAGAACGGCCGAGGGCCACTCCTCGCGGGGCCGCAACGCCAGTTCGGCGCGGAATGTGCCCCGGTCCGGCCGGCCGTGCCTGACCGACCGGAAAGCCTCGGCGAAACGGCTGCGCTGGGCCAAGGCGGACAGCCGCGGCGTACCCATGATCGCCGCATAGCCGGAGTACGGCCGGTCGTAGCGCAGCAGCGCCTCGAGCGCGCGGTACCCCTCCGTCGGCGTGATCGCGACGCCGGCGCCGTCAGCCGGGGCCCGACCCGCCTCGGCCCAGGCGCCCCACGCGATCGCGGTGCCCGGCAGCCCTCGGGCGCGGCGCCAGCGCGCGAACGCGTCCAGCCAACTGTTGGCCGCCGCGTCGGCGCCCCGGCCCGGAGAGCCCACCATCGCGGCCGCCGAGGAGAACACACAGAACCAGTCCAGCGGCGCTCCGGCAGTCGCCTCGTGCAGGTTCCACGCGCCGTAGACGTTCGGTGCCCAGCAGCGGTCGATAAGCTCGTCGTTGAGATGGGTCACCGGCGCATCCACCGGAGCATCTCCCTGCGCTTTCTCGAAGCTCGCTGCCGCGTGCAGTACTCCGCGCACAGCCAATCCGGTTGCCGTCGCGCACTCCACCAGCCCCTGCACCGTCGCGAGCTCGGCGATGTCACCGCAGTGCACCGCGATATCGACGCCGGCGTCGCGCAGTCGCTCGATGGTCTGGCGTGCCTGCGCCGTGAGCTCGGAGCGGGAGTTCAGCACGATCCGCCCGCATCCCGATCCGCCTCCGCGCGAGGCCATCTCGCCGGCGAGGAACAATCCGAGCTCACCCGTGCCGCCGGTGATGATGTAGGCGCCGTCGGCCCGGAACGGGCGCACCTGTTCGGGGGGCACCACGGCGACGGTGCTGCCCGCCCGCGGCATGTCGAGCACCACCGTGCCGATGTGCCCGGTGTCGGTGACAAGGCGGATCGCGGCGGCAGCGTCGTGAACCGGGTAGTGCGTGGTGTGCGGCAGCGGCAGTTCGCCGGCGGCCGTGCGCTCGTAGACGCCCGCCAGCAGGCGCCCGACGGTCTGCGGGTGGCTGACGGTCAACAGCGCCAAGTCCACCGCGAACAGTGACAGGTTGCGGCGGAACGGGAACAGCCCGAGGCGGGTGTCGCGGTAGATATCGCGTGTGCCCAGCTCGACAAAGCGACCGCCGACGGCCAGCAGATCGATGCCCGCGCGCTGGGCTTCGCCGGGCAGCGAATTGAGCACCACGTCGACGCCGTATCCGTCGGTGTCGCGGCGGATCTCGTCGGCGAAATCGGTGCTGCGGGAGTCATAGATGTGCCCAATACCCATGTCCCGCAACAGTTGCCGTCGCTGCGGGCTGCCCGCGGTCGCGAAGATCTCGCAGCCCATCAACCGGGCGATCGCGATGGCCGCCTGCCCGACGCCACCCGTCGCGGAGTGCACCAGCACCCTGTCGGCCGGGGTGATGCGCGCGAGGTCGTGCAGGCCGTACCAGGCGGTCGCCGCCGCGGTCGGCACCGCAGCGGCGTCCGCCAGCGGCAGCTGGGGTGGGAGGGTGATCGCGAGCCGGGCGTCGGCGATGACGAACGTGCCCCAGCACCCGTGCGGGGACAGCCCGCCGACCCGGTCGCCGACCTTGTGTCCGGTGACTCCGGGTCCGACGGCACTCACCATGCCGGCGAAGTCGCCGCCCAACGTCTGCGGATAGTCCTCGAAGGGGGGATACCGGCCGAATGCGACGAGCACGTCGGCGACGTTGACGGTGGAGGCGGCCACCGCGACCTCGATCTCCCCGGGCCCGGGTGGCACTCGATCGACCGCGACGAATTCCAGCGATTCCAGGTCACCCGGGGCGCGGATCTGCAGGCGCATGCCGTCGCCGGCGTGCCCGGCGACGGTGGTGCGCCGATCGGCCGGTCGCAGCACGCCAGGACGCAGCCGCGCGGTGTACCACTGGCCGTCGCGCCAGGCGGTCTCGTCCTCGTCCGAACCGCTGCGTAACTGCAGCGCGATCCGGCCGGCGTCGGTCGCGGCGTCGACGTCGACCTGAGTCGCGCCCAGGTGTGGGTGCTCGGCGTCGATCACCCTCATCAGCCCGCGCAGCCCGGCCAGTTCCAGGTTGGCCAGATCGCCGCTCACCACGCTGGCCGCATTCCTGGTCACCACGAACAGCCGGGGCGGCTCGCCGTCGAGCTCCGCCAGCTCACGGGCGACGGCCGACAGGCGGGCGACGTGGTCGCGCCCGCGCCGCCACGCGGCGGACCCCTCGGGGCCGTCCGGGCGCGCCTGCGTCACCACGACCACCCCGGCCAGCCCGGCGCCCGACAGCAGCGAACGCAACCGGGCGAGATCATCGGAGTCATCGGGGTCCAGCGGCCCAGCCGGAAAGGTCGCCGTCGCGCACCGGGAGGCGTCGGCGTCGTTCAAAGCCGCGTCCAGCCCGAAGATCAGCGGATCGGCCGGCTGGCCGGACGCGGCGAGCAGCAGCCAGGAGCCAGGCTGGTCGAGTCGCGCCTCGGGCAGTTCGCGTGGCTCCCACTCGATGGTGAACAACCGCTCGTTGAACAGCCGCTGAGCCTGTTCTTCCTCCGAGGACCAGGACGCCATCAGCAGCCCCTCGACCGTCAACAGGACCCCACCCGTCGCGTCCAGCACCTCGATGTCGGCTTCACAAAACCCGGGCCGCGAGGAGGTGATCCGGGTGAGGCAGTAGTGCGCGTCGCGGGTCGCCTGGTGGGTGCGCAGCCTGCGGACCCCCACGGGCACCAGCAGGCCGACGGCGCCCGCCTGCTGCACCTCGGGATGCGCCTCGGGATGGGTGATCACCGACTGGAAGCACGCGTCGAGCAACGCCGGGTGCGTGACGTAGGACGACAACTCAGAGCGGATCACCCCGGGCACGGCAATCTCGGCCAGGACCGTGGTGAGGACTCCGTGTGCCACCAGCGTCGCGGTCAGGCCCGAAAAAGCCGGACCGTAATGAATACCCGCCGCGTCGAACGCCTTCCGCGCTTCGGCGCCGTCCACGCGGCATGGATGTGCGGCGATCAGCGCCGCGATGTTGTACGCGGGCGGCCGCCCAGGCTCCTCCGGGGCGCGCAGGACCGCACTCGCGCGTCGGACGAGCTCATCCTCCTCGTCGCTGTCGACGATGAAATCGAGGACACCAGAACCGGAAACCGTTGCCGTGCAGAGGACCTGAGTATCGGTAGCAAGCAGCAGCGCCTGCTCGAACCTGACGTCGCAGACCTCCGATACCTCGCCGATGGTGGCGCGTGCCGCCGCCAACGCCATCTCGCAGTAGGCGGCGGCGGGCAGCGCGGCCACGTCGTGAATCAGGTGGTCGCCCAGCCACGGCTGCGCCCCGGTGCCGACATCGCCCTGCCAGACGTGGCGCACCGGCTCTTCGCGCAGGCGCACGTGCGCTCCGAGCAGGGGATGGACGGCCAGCACCGAGGCGCCGTGAGGCTGGTCCCCCGCCTCTCGGCTGAGCAGTAGTTCGCGGTGGGTCCAGGTGGCCAGCGGCGCATCCACCAGACGACCGGTCGGGTAGACGACGGAGAAGTCCACGGCGGCGCCGGCGCTGTGCAGGGCGGCGACGAACTCGCGCAACCCGAGTCCAGTCGCCCGGTCGCGCGCCGCCAGCGCGGCAACGGGCATGTCGAGCCCGGCGGCATTCTGCTGGACGGCGTCGGTGAGCAGTGGCTGCGGTGACAGCTCACCGAACACCCGGAATCCATCTTTGAGTGCCGCCTGCACGGCCGCAGCGAATCGCACTGTGTACCGCAGGTTTTCGGCCCAGTAGTCGGCGTCGAACGACGGCCGCTCCCTCGGGTTCCACAGCGTCGCGGAGTAGTAGGGCACGTCGGGCGCCCTGGGTTCCAGCCCAGCCAGAGCTTCGACTAGCTCGTCGAGGATCGGATCCACCTGCGGCGAATGGGCGGCCCCGTCCCAGCCCCTGTCCCAGCCCCCGTCGAAGGCCTCGTCCAGAGCCACCTCGCGCGCCGTCACACCCTGCTCCTGCCAAGCCACGACCAGGTCGCGGATGGCTCGGGCGTCGCCCCCGACGACGGTCGACGTAGGCGACGCCACGACCGAGAGCACCACATCGGTGATTCCGCGGATGGACAGCTCGGACAGCACCTCCTGGCCCGGCAGTTCCACCGACGCCATGGCGCCGCTGCCGGAGACGCGCTGCAGCAACCGTGCACATCGGCAGATGACGCACACCCCATCCTCCAGCGACAAGGCCCCGGAGACGACGGCCGCCGCGGCCTCACCGAGCGAATGCCCGACGACGGCGCCGGAACAGGTCACCGGGGTCGACCGCGTCCAGCCGACGATC
>CAZZHX010000146.1:0-7984 GCA_964653535.1 uncultured Mycobacterium sp.
AAGTTGCTGGGCGGCGAGCGGAGGATCCCGCTCCCGACGTATGCCTTTGAGCGCCAGCACTTTTGGCTCGGTGATGAGGCCGAGACCCCGGCCACAACCACACCCGCCGGACTGGCCGATCGTCTGCACCGCCTGGAACCCGACGAACGGCGCCGGCGCCTGGTCGAGTTGGTCACCTCGCACGTGGCCGCCGCGTTGGGGTATCCCGAGGGCGACGCGGTGGACCCGGGGCGAGCCTTCGCGGACCTCGGCCTTGACTCGCTGGCGGTCCGCGACCTGCGCGACAGTCTCTCGGCCGAGACCGGGCTGACCGTGTCCCGGACCGACATGGTCGACTGCCCGAACCCGCAGGCGCTGGCTGAGCACCTCGGTGACCGCCTGCTGCAACGCCGCGGTGACGACGCCGACGACCAGACGATCCGCACCGTCCTGGCAAAGGTTTCCCCTCAGCAGCTTCGGCGAGCGGGATTGCTCGACCAACTGCTGGTACTGGCGGGCGAGTCCGACGGGACGGCGCCGCATGCGGGCGTCAGTGACGACGTGATCGACTCTCTGGGTCCCGACGCGTTGATCGCCATGGCCCTCAACACCGGCGAATACGATGACGTCTAATAAGGCTAAAGTAATGAATGCGCTGCTTTCGCCGTGATTATGCGGCCAGCGGCACCCGCGAATTATACAAGTGTTGAATAACAATATCTTTGCGGCGGCGGGCCGGAGCTCCTAGACTTGTGCGATAACGGGGCCATCAAAGGGTGGGAATATGAGCGTCATCGCGGGGGTCGTCGGCGTTGTGCCGCCGCACCGGTACAGCCAACAGGAGATCACCGACCAGTTGGTGGAATTCCCGGCGCTCAAGCCGCACGAGGAGATCGTCCGGCGTCTGCACGACGCGGCGAGGGTCGACAGCCGGCACTTCGTCCTGCCCCTCGAGCGCTACTCGTCGCTGACCGACTTCGGCGAGGCCAACGAGATCTTTGTCGACAGCGCCGTCGAACTCGGCTGTGAGGCGCTGCTGAGCGCACTGGACGACGCGGGCCTGCAACCCCGTGACATCGACCTGATCGTGACGGCCACTGTCACCGGGATCGCCGTGCCGTCGTTGGATGCCCGGATCGCGGGCCGCCTCGGCCTGCGACCGGACGTGCGCCGGATGCCGCTCTACGGCCTGGGTTGCGTCGCCGGCGCGGCGGGCGTGGCCCGCCTGCACGACTACCTGCAGGGCGACCCCGACGGCGTCGCGGTCCTGGTCTCGGTCGAGCTGTGTTCGTTGTCCTTCCCGGCGGTCAAACCGACCGTGTCGGGACTGGTGGGGAGCGCCCTGTTCGGGGACGGCGCGGCCGCGCTGGTGGCGGTCGGGCAACGCCGCGCCGAGCAGCTGAGTGCGGGTGGCCCCGACATCGTCGCCTCGCGCAGTCGCCTCTACCCGGATTCGCTGCACATCATGGGCTGGAACGTCGACTCTGCCGGGCCGCAGCCGGTGCTGTCCCCGGAACTGCCGAGCGTGATCACCCGGTACCTGGCCGGCGACGTCATCGGTTTCCTAGCCGCGCACGGGCTGACCAAGGACGGCATCGCGGCGTGGGTGTGTCACCCCGGTGGCCCCAAAGTGATCGACGCGATCGCCGACGGGCTCGACCTGCCCACTGACGCGCTGGAGCTGACATGGCGCTCCCTGGGGGAAATCGGGGATCTGTCATCGGCCTCGGTCCTGCACGTCCTGCGGGACACCATCGCCAAACCGCCCCCCGCCGGCAGCCCTGGGCTGATGCTGGCGCTCGGTCCGGGACTCAGTTCCGAACTGGTGTTGCTGCGCTGGCACTGACGGTCAATCGAGCCTCTCCGACAGTTCCAGCCAGCGGCTCTCTGACGCGGCGACCTCCTCCTCTAGGGCGCGCAACTCCTGGCTGAGCCGGGTGATGCCGACGTGGTCAGCCTGGTCGTGCCCGGCGAGGTCGAGGTGTTTGGCCGTGATCCGCTCGGCCAGGCGGGCCAACTGGCGGTCGACGGCGGCCAGCTCCTTCTCGGTGGCCCGGCGCGCCGCCCCCGACATGCCCTCGGGTAGCCCGGCCGGGGGCGGCGCCGACGGCCCGAGGGCCGTGCCGGTCGGGTGGGCGACCAGGCGCAGGTATTCGTCGATTCCCCCGGGCAGGTGCCGCAACCGGCCGTCGAGGATCGCGTACTGCTGGTCGGTCACCCGCTCCAGCAGGTATCGGTCGTGGGAGACGACGATCAAGGTGCCCGGCCAGGAGTCGAGCAGGTCCTCCATCGCGGTCAGCATGTCGGTGTCGACGTCGTTGGTCGGTTCGTCGAGCAGCAGCACGTTGGGCTCGGCGAGCACGGTGAGCATCAGCTGCAGACGTCGGCGTTGGCCGCCGGAGAGCTCGCTGACGCGCGCCGACAGCTGCCCGCTGCCGAACCCGAGCCGCTCCAGCAGCTGGGTCGGGGTCACCTCGCCGTCATCGACCTGGTAGCCGCTCCGCAGCCCGGCGAGCAGGTCGGCAATCCTCTCGTCGCCCAGCACCGCCAGGCTCGCGCCCTGCTGGTCGAGTAGGGACAGCCTGACCGTCTTTCCCCGCTTGACGCGCCCGGAGTCCGGCACAACGGTGCCGGCGATCAGCCCCAGCAGGGTGGACTTTCCGGCGCCGTTGGCCCCGACGATCCCGGTGCGCTCTCCCGGGGCGATCCGCCATTCGACGTCGCGCAGCACCGGGCGGCCCGGCGCGAACGACACCGAGACGTCGAGCAGGTCGATGACGTCTTTGCCGAGTCGCGCGGTGGCCAGCTTGGCCAACTCGACGGTGTCGCGCAGCGGCGGCACGTCGGCGATCAACCGGTTGGCGGCCTCGATGCGGAATCGGGGTTTCGAGGTCCGCGCGGGCGCGCCGCGGCGCAGCCAGGCCAGCTCCTTGCGCATCAGGTTCTGCCGCTTGGCTTCGCTGGAGGCGGCCATCCGGTCGCGCTCGACGCGCTGCAACACGTACGCCGCGTAGCCGCCCTCGAACGGCTCGACGATCCCGTCGTGCACCTCCCAGGTGGCCGTGGCGACCTCGTCGAGGAACCAGCGGTCGTGGGTCACCAGCAGCAGCCCGCCGGTGTTGCGCGCCCAGCGTTGCTGCAGGTGACCGGCCAGCCAGGTGATGCCCTCGATGTCGAGATGGTTGGTGGGCTCGTCGAGTGCGATCACGTCCCATTCGCCCATCAGCAGCCTGGCCAGCTGCACCCGCTGGCGCTGACCTCCGCTGAGCGTGGCGATCGTCGCGTCCCAGGCGATGTCGGAGACCAGCCCGCCCACCACGTCGCGGACCCGCGCATCACCGGCCCACTGATGGTCGGGCTGGTCGCCGACCAGCGTCGCGCTCACGGTCTGGCCGGCATCCAGGTCGTCGGACTGGCTCAGTGCGCCGACCCGCAACCCACCGCGCCGGGTCACCCGGCCGGAGTCCGGCCGAAGTTGTCCGGTCAGCAGCCCGAGCAGGCTGGACTTGCCGTCGCCATTGCGCCCCACGATGCCGACACGGGTGCCGTCGTTGACCCCGAGCGTGACTGACTCGAACACCACCCCGGTCGGATACTGGAGGTGGACGGCCTCGGCCCCCAGCAGGTGCGCCACCGGATCATTGTCCCGTCAACCCGGGCGGCACCCCCGGAGACCCTGATATGCCATGATGAGCACGCTGTCACGAGGCAGGGAGCAGTTGGTGGATCTCAATTTGTCGGCAGTCACGCGGCCGTTCGACCGCCTGATCGCCACGGCGCAAAACGGGCTCGAAGTCATGCGATTGGGCGGCCTGGAAACCGGCAGCGTCCCGTCGCCGTCGCAGATCGTCGACATCGTGCCCATGTACAAGCTGCGGCGCTATTTCCCCCCGGACAGTCGGCCCGGGCGGGCCAAGGCCCGTCCGCCCGTGCTGATGGTCCACCCGATGATGATGTCGGCGAACATGTGGGACGTCACCCGCGAGGACGGCGCGGTGGGAATCCTGCACGACAACGGGGTGGACCCGTGGGTCATCGACTTCGGGTCACCCGACGAGGTCGAGGGCGGCATGAACCGCACCCTCACCGACCACATCGTCGCGCTCAGCGAGGCCATCGCCACGGTGAAGCGCACCACCGGTCAAGACGTGCACGTCGTCGGGTATTCCCAAGGTGGGATGTTCTGCTACCAGGCCGCGGCCTATCGCCGCTCCAAGGACATCGCCAGTATCGTGGCGTTCGGCTCCCCGGTGGACACCCTCGCCGCACTGCCCATGGGCGTCCCCGCGAACATCGGCGCAGCCGCGGCCGATTTCCTGGCCGACTACGTGTTCAGCTGGATGGATATTCCGGGCTGGTTGGCGCGCACAGGTTTTCAGTTGCTGGACCCTCTCAAGACCGCGAAATCCCGTGTCGATTTCGTGCGCCAGCTGCACGACCGGGAGTCGCTGCTGCCCCGGGAACAGCAGCGCAGATTCCTCGAACGCGAAGGCTGGATCGCCTGGTCCGGTCCCGCCGTCTCCGAGCTGCTCAAGCAGTTCGTCACGCACAACCGCATGATGACCGGCGGCTTCGCCATCGACGGCCAGCTGGTCACGCTCACCGACATCACCTGCCCGGTGCTGGCCTTCGTCGGCGCGGTCGACGACATTGGGCAGCCCGCGTCGGTACGGGGCATCAGGCGCGCGTCGCCCAGCGCGGAAGTCTACGAAAAGATCATCCGAACAGGACATTTCGGATTGGTCGTCGGGTCGAAGGCCGCCGAGCAGGGCTGGCCCACCGTCGCCGAGTGGGTGAAGTGGATCTCCACCGGTGGCGACAAGCCCGACGGCATCGACCTCATGGCCGATCAACCCGCTGAAATGACCGACAGCGGCGTCGCGTTCAGCTCCCGGCTGGCGCACGGCATCGGGGAGGTCTCCGGTGCGGCGCTGGGACTGGTGCGCGGCACTGCCGACGCGGTGGTCGCCGCCAACAAGTCCATGCGCACGATCGCCATCGAGACCGCCCGGACATTCCCGCGCCTGGTCCGGCTCGGACAGATCAACGATCACACCCGGATCTCGCTGGGCCGCATCATCGAAGAGCAGGCAAAGAAGGGGCCCCAGGGCGAGTTCCTGCTGTTCGACGGGCGGGTGCACACCTACGAGGCCGTCAACCGACGCATCGACAACGTCGTGCGCGGCCTGATCGAGGTGGGGGTGCGCCAGGGCGACCACGTCGGCGTCCTGATGGAGACCCGGCCCAGCGCGATGGTCGCCATCGCCGCCCTGTCCCGGCTCGGTGCCGTCGCCGTGATGATGAAGCCCGACACTGACCTGACCGAGGCGGTTCGTCTGGGCGGCGTGGGCGAGATCCTCACCGACCCAGCGAATCTCGACGTGGCGCGCGATCTGCCCGGACAGATCCTGGTGCTGGGCGGCGGCGAGTCGCGCGCACTCAACCTGCCCGACGGTAACGACGTCATTGACATGGAACAGATCAACCCGGATCTGGTCGAGCTGCCGGCCTGGTACCGGCCGAACCCCGCGCAGGCTCGGGATCTGGCGTTCATCGTCTTCACCGCGCCCGGCGGCGAGCTGGAGGCCAAGCAGATCACCAACTACCGCTGGGCCGTGTCGGCCTTCGGTACCGCCTCGACGGCCGCCCTGGAGCGCGACGACACCGTGTACTGCCTGACCCCGCTGCACCACGAATCGGCGCTGCTGGTGAGCCTGGGCGGCGCCGTGGTCGGCGGCACTCGCATCGCCCTGTCCCGCGGGCTGGACCCGGACCGGTTCGTGCGGGAGGTCCGGCAATACGGCGTCACCGTGGTGTCCTACACGTGGTCCATGCTGCGCGAGATCGTCGACGATCCCGCGTTCGCGCTGCACGGCAACCACTCGGTGCGCCTGTTCATCGGCTCGGGCATGCCGACCGGGCTGTGGGAACGTGTCGTCGACGCGTTCACGCCCGCTCGCGTCGTCGAGTTCTTCGCCACCGCCGACGGGCAGGCGGTGCTGGCCAACGTCACGGGCGTCAAGATCGGCAGCAAGGGGCGTCCGCTACCGGGCGCCGATCGCATCGAGCTTGGCGCCTACGACCCCCGCCACGACTGGATCCTGGAGAACGACCGCGGCTTCGTGCAGCTCGCCGATCCCAACCAGGTCGGGGTCCTGCTGGTGGCGTCCAACGGTGACACCGACCCGACCGCGTCGGTCAAACGGGGAGTCTTCGCCCCGGGCGACACCTGGGTGTCCACCGAGTACCTGTTCCGCCGCGACGAGGACGGGGACTACTGGTTGATGGGACGGCGCGCCGCGGTGATCCGAACCGCTCACGGACCGGTGTACGCCGAATCGGTCACCGACGCATTGGGTTTGATCAACGGTGTCGACCTCGCGGTGACTTACGACGTGCCCATTGGCGATAGGCACCTGGCGGTGTCGGCGGTGACCCTGCTGCCGGGCGCCAGCATCACCGCGGCGGACCTGACCGAAGCCGTCGCGAACCTGCCCGTCGGCCGGGGGCCGGATGTGGTCCATGTCTGCAAGGACATGACGCTGAGCGCGACTTACCGCCCCACTGCCAGCGCCCTGCGTGCGGCCGGGATTCCCAAGGCGGGAAACCAGGCCTGGTACTTCGACGCCGAGAGCGAGGAGTTCCGCCGGTTGACGCCGGCGGCCCGCACCCGGCTGGCCGGGCCCGCCGGTGATTGACGAGTCCCTGCTGAGCATCCTGGTCTGTCCGGCCGACAGGGGGCCGCTACTGCTGGTGGGTCGCGGTGATGGGGATGCGCTGTACAACCCGCGGCTGCGGCGGGCCTACCGCATCGAGGACGGCATCCCAGTGCTACTCATCGAGGAGGCCCGCGACGTCGACGAGGACGAGCACGCCCGGCTCGTGGCGCAGGCTCGTCCGGCGGGTTAGCCGGCTCCCGGGCGACGACCGCCGTGAGTGTGCAATCCACGACGCAACACGCCGCTGCGGCGTCGTGAAATTCACACTGTGCGGCGGGTCGGGCGGTGGGGGCCCTCCGACGGGCTAGACGGATCCCGGCCGGCGTAACGGTAGGTGGCCGTGCACGCCTTCGGCGTAGGCGGTTTCGGCGTGCTGTGTCAGGTCGACACCGGTCGTCTCGTCCTCCGCGCTGATCCGGAAGCCGACCACTCGATCGATCGCCTTCCCCAGAACGAATGTGGCCGTGAACGCGTAGACGGCCACGACGACGATCGCGACCGCCTGCTTGCCCAACAGGGCGACGCCGCCACCGTAGAACAGGCCCTGCGGGCCGGCCGTCATGACCGCCGTCGCGAACAGCCCGATCAGTGCTACCCCGACAACGCCGCCCACGAAGTGCACACCGACCACATCGAGCGAATCGTCATAGTTGAGCCGGAATTTCACGGCCACCGCGAACGCGCAGATGACACCCGCGGCGAGGCCGACGACCGTCGCGCCGAGCGTGTTGACAGTCCCGCACGACGGGGTGATGGCGACGAGGCCGGCGACGACGCCGGACGCCGCGCCGAACGTGGTGGGCCGCCCGTCGCGGATCTGCTCGACGGCAAGCCAGCCGAGCATGCCGAGGCAGCCCGCGACGAGGGTGTTGAGGAAGATCGCCGCGGCGAGCCCGTTGGCGGCCAGGGCGGAGCCGGCGTTGAAGCCGAACCAGCCGAACCACAGCAAACCGACACCGAGCAGGACGAGCGGCAGGCTGTGGGGGCGCGAGGCCTCTTTCTTGAATCCGATGCGGGGCCCGAGCGCCAGCGCCAGGGCCAGGGCCGAGGCACCGGAGACGACCTCGACGACTAGGCCCCCCGCGTAGTCGAGCACGCCGAGCTTGGCCAGCCAGCCGCCCGGCCCCCACACCCAGTGCGCGACGACCGAATACACCACGATCGCCCATGCCGGGACGAACACGATCCAGGCCGCGAACTTGGCGCGGTCGGCGATCGCGCCGCTGACGAGCGCGGCTGTGATGATCGCGAACGCCAGCTGGAACGTCGCGTAGAGCAGTTCGGGA
>CAZZHX010000147.1:0-7953 GCA_964653535.1 uncultured Mycobacterium sp.
GCTGGAACAGCTTGCGCTTGATCACCCAGTCGATCTCGGTGTCCACCTTGGCGAAATCCTGGCTCTCCACCGCGTCGAGCTGACGGCCCCACAGGTCGACGACCTGCTCGACCTCCGGGCTGGGCTCGCGGGTCTGCAGGTGGTCGACGGCGCGGCTGTAGTACTCGCGCTGGATGTCGAGCGCGCTGGCCTGCCGTCCGCCCGCCAGCCGGACGGGCCGGCGACCGGTGGTGTCGTGGCTGACCTCCCGGATGGCACGGATCGGGTTGTCCAGGGAGAAGTCGCGGAACGGCACACCGGCCTCGATCATCTCCAGCACCAGCGACGCGGTACCGACCTTGAGCATCGTCGTCGTCTCGCACATGTTGGAGTCGCCGACGATCACGTGCAGCCGCCGGTACTTCTCGGCGTCGGCGTGCGGCTCGTCGCGCGTGTTGATGATCGGACGGCTGCGGGTGGTCGCCGACGAGACCCCCTCCCAGATGTGCTCGGCGCGCTGGGACAGGCAGAACGTCGCGGCTTTGGGGGTCTGCAGCACCTTGCCGGCTCCGCAGATCAGCTGGCGGGTCACCAGGAACGGCAGCAGCACGTCGGAGGTACGGGAGAACTCACCGGCCCGCACGATCAGGTAGTTCTCGTGACAGCCGTAGGAGTTGCCCGCCGAATCGGTGTTGTTCTTGAACAGGTAGATATCCCCGCCGATGCCCTCGTCGGCGAGCCGCTGCTCGGCGTCGATCAGCAGGTCCTCCAACACCCATTCGCCCGCGCGGTCGTGGGTGACCAGCTGCACCAGGCCGTCGCATTCGGCGGTGGCGTACTCCGGGTGGCTGCCCACGTCCAGGTAGAGCCGCGCACCGTTGCGCAGGAAAACGTTGGAGCTGCGACCCCACGACACCACCCGGCGGAACAGATAGCGCGCCACCTCGTCCGGGCTGAGTCGACGGTGGCCGTGAAAGGTGCAGGTGACACCGAACTCGGTCTCGATGCCCATGATTCGCCTCTGCACGTAGTAAAGGGTACTTGGCTGCGGTCGGCGCCGTCGCGGGAACGCCGGGTTCGGCGCAAAAGCGCCGCTGCCAGCGAGGGGGCTAGTCGGAGGCTTTGTTGTCGTCGGAGTCGTCGCCGGAGCCGGCACCGGACTCGTCGTCGGAGTTGTCGTCGGAGTCGGCGCCGTCGGGTTCGGAGCCCCCGGTGCGAGCGTCCGGCTGCGGCAGCAACGCGTCCAGCGCGGCGCCGGTGATCCGCCGGAACGCGCGCCGCGGCCGGTTGGCGTCCAGAATGGCCACCTCCAGGCTGGTCGTGTCCAGCGGCGACGGATCGGCGCCCGGCGACTCGGCGCTGCCGGCCCGCAGCGCCGTGACCGCGATCCGGATGGCGTCGGGCAAGCTGGCGTTCTCGATGAAGGACTCCTTGAGCGCGGCGGTGACCGGCTCGGTGGTGCCACCCATCACGACGAACTGCGGCTCGTCGGCGATCGACCCGTCATAGGTGATCCGGTACAGCTCCGGCGGTTTCGACTCGCCATGGTGAGCAACCTCGGCCACGCACAATTCGACCTCATAGGGCTTAGCCTGCTCGGTGAAGATGGCGCCCAGGGTCTGTGCATAGACGTTGGCCAACTGACGGCCCGTGACGTCACGGCGGGCGTAGGCGTAGCCGCGGGTATCGGCGAACTGGATGCCACCGCGCCGCAGATTGTCGAACTCGTTGAACTTGCCCGCGGCCGCGAAACCGACCCGGTCGTAGATTTCGCTGATCTTCTGCAGCAACCGCGACGGATTGTCGGCCACGAACAGGACACCGTCGGCGTAGGTCAGCGCCACCACGCTGCGCCCGCGCGCGATGCCCTTGCGCGCAAGCTCGCTGCGCTCGCGCATCGCCTGCTCGGGTGAGATGAAATACGGAAAGCTCACGACTCGTCCCACGCGTCGGGGTGCGGGCTGAAAGTCTCTGCGGATGTCCGGCTTTCGATGACCTCACGCGCCAGCACCGCGATGCGCTCTTCGGCCATCTCGGATGCACCGTCGGCGCCGATCGTGACCGCGGTCGGAAAGATTCCGCGCACCAGATCTGGTCCGCCGGTGGCGGAGTCGTCGTCGGCGGCGTCGTAGAGCGCTTCGATAGCGACCCGCAGTGCGGAGTCGGAGTCGGTGACCCGCGAGTACAGCTTCTTCATGGACGACTTGGCGAAGATCGAACCCGACCCCACCGACTGATAGCCCTCCTCTTCCATGTTCCAGCCGCCGGCGGCGTCAAACGACACGATGCGACCCGCCCGCTGCGGGTCGGGGGAGTTGATGTCGTATCCGGCGAGCAGCGGCAGCGCGATCAGTCCCTGCATCGCGGCGGCCAGGTTACCGCGCACCATGGTCGCCAGCCGGTTGACCTTGCCGGGGAACGTCAGCGGCACGCCTTCGAGCTTTTCGTAGTGCTCCAGCTCGACCGCGTACAGCCGGGCGAACTCGACGGCGATCGCGGCCGTTCCGGCGATGCCGGTGGCGGTGTAGTCGTCGGTGATGTACACCTTCTTGACGTCGCGTCCGGCAATCATGTTGCCCTGCGTGGAGCGGCGGTCGCCGGCGATGACGACGCCACCGGGGTATTTCAGGGCCACGATCGTGGTGCCGTGCGCCAGCAGATCGCCCGCCCGTTCACCCGAGTGGAGACCGTCACCGGCCGGCAACAACTCGGGCGCCTCGCGCCGAAGGAAGTCGGCGAACGACGAGAGATTTAACGCGGAATTGGCCGAATGGGAAAAGTCGGTAGACCGGCGATCAGAGAACGACCAGGTCACTGTCCGCCCTTTTGGACATACGCCCGGACAAAGTCCTCCGCGTTCTCCTCAAGGACGTCGTCGATCTCGTCGAGCAGGTCGTCGGTGTCGTCGGCCAGCTTCTCGCGGCGCTCCTGGCCCGCGGCCGTGGTGTCGACGTCGTCGTCGCCGTCGCCACCGCCGCCCCGCTTGGTCTGCTCCTGAGCCATGGCCGCCTCCTGCTGCTCCGTGCCCCGTGGTCCTTGCTCACCCTACCGGTCGACGCCGACGCCGCCCGACCTGACCGCGACTCAGCCCGTGAGTTGCGCCACCAGTTCCGCCGCGCTGTTCACCGAATCGAGCAATGCCCCCACGTGCGCCTTGCTGCCCCGCAGCGGCTCGAGGGTCGGAATACGCACCAACGAATCGCCACCGAGGTCGAAGATCACCGAATCCCAGCTGGCCGCGGCGATGTCGGCGCCGAACCGACGCAGGCACTCACCGCGGAAATAGGCCCGGGTGTCGGTGGGCGGATTGTCGACGGCGGCGAGCACCTGTTGTTCGGTGACCAGGCGCTTCATCGAGCCGCGGGCGACCAGCCGGTTGTACAGGCCCTTGTCCAGCCGCACATCGGAGTACTGCAGGTCGACGAGGTGCAGCCGCGGCGCCGACCAGGTCAGGTTCTCGCGCTGCCGGAAGCCCTCCAGTAGCCGCAGTTTTGCCGGCCAGTCCAGCAGCTCGGCGCACTCCATCGGGTCGCGCTCCAACAGGTCGAGCACGTGCGCCCACGTTGCGACGATGTCGGCCGCGCGCGGGTCCGGATCGCGGGCGTCCACCAGCTTCGCCACTCGCTCCAGGTAAATCCGTTGCAGCGCAAGGGCGGTCATCTCGCGGCCGTCGGCCAAGGCCACGGCGACCCGCAGCGACGGATCGCGGCTGATCGCGTGTACAGCGTGCACCGGCCTGGCCAGCGTCAGATCGCTGAGGTCTATCCCGTGCGCCAGGCCCTGTTCGATCACGTCGAGCACCAGCGCCGTGGTGCCCAACTTCAGGTAGGTCGACGTCTCGGCGAGGTTGGCGTCACCGATGATGACGTGCAGCCGGCGGTAGCGGTCGGCGTCGGCGTGCGGTTCGTCGCGGGTGTTGATGATGCCGCGCTTGAGGGTGGTCTCCAGCCCGACCTCGACCTCGATGTAGTCCGAGCGCTGGGACAACTGGAAACCGGCTTCGTCGCCGGAAGCACCGACACCCACCCGACCGGAGCCGGTGACCACCTGACGGGACGCCAGAAACGGGATGAGCCCGACGATGATCGACGTGAACGGGGTCTGCCGGGACATCAGGTAGTTCTCGTGGGTCCCGTACGAGGCGCCCTTGCCGTCGACGTTGTTCTTGTACAGCTGCAGCTTTGCGGCCCCCGGCACGCTGGCGACGTGCCTGGCGGCGGCCTCCATGACGCGCTCGCCGGCCTTGTCCCAGATCACCGCGTCGAGCGCGTCGGTGCACTCGGGGGCCGAGTACTCCGGGTGCGCGTGATCGACGTAGAGCCGGGCGCCGTTGGTCAGGATCATGTTGGCCGCACCGACCTCGTCGGCGTCGATCAGCGGCGGCGGCCCGGCCGATCGGCTCAGGTCGAAGCCCCGGGCGTCTCGCAGCGGCGACTCCACCTCGTAGTCCCAGCGGGTGCGCTTGGCGCGCGGGATCCCGGCGGCGGCGGCGTAGGCAAGAACCGCCTGCGTCGAGGTGAGGATCGGGTTGGCGGCCGGGTCTGACGGGGACGAGATGCCGTACTCGACCTCGGTGCCGATGATCCGTTGCATCCCTTTAGCTTAGGCGGCGCTGATCGCGACGCTGCGCGCCAGGTTGACGGTACCCACCCCGGTGGCTACTTTCACGGTGTGCCCGCCAACGAGTTCAGCGATCCATTGGCCGACCTGTCCGGTCAGCGTTACGGAGAGGTCATGCTGGTGACTCCCGGCGAGGCGGGCCCGCAGGCGGCCGTCTACAACAGCTTCCCGCTGAACGATTGTCCCGCGGATCTGTGGTCCGCGCTGGACGCGCAAGCCATCGCCGTCGAAAACGGCGCAGCCACCGTGCTTCTCAACGGCCCCCGGTACTGGCTGATGAACGCTATCGAAAAGCACGCCCAGGGCCCGCGGATCACGAAGACATTCGGGGGGATCGAGATGATCCAGCAGGCGACAGTGCTGTTGTCGTCGATGAACCCCGCGCCCTACATCCCCAACAGGGTGAGCCGCCACACCGTCTTCATCTTCAACGCCGGCGAGGAAATCTACGAACTGATCGACCCCCGGGGACACCACTGGGTGATGCAGACCTGGAGCCAGATCGTCGACCCCACGCTGTCGCGAGCCGACCTGCCCGGGCTGGCCAGCCGACTCGAGTTACCCGTCGGCTGGAACTATCAGGCGCGCACACTGGCCAGCGAACTGCGGGTGGACACCACCACCGCTCCCGCCGAGGTGCTGCAGGACACCCTGACCAACAGCTACTCGCTGGTGCGGAACTGACGCGCCACGGCGGACGGGGCTACAGGTACTGGCCCAGGTTGGATTCGGTGTCGATGGCCCGCGATGCGCTCGACGACTTGCCGGTGACCAGGGTGCGGATGTAGACGATCCGTTCGCCCTTCTTACCCGAGATGCGTGCCCAGTCATCGGGATTGGTGGTGTTCGGCAGGTCCTCGTTCTCGGCGAACTCGTCGACGATCGAGTCGAGCAGGTGCTGGATACGCAACCCGCGCTGCCCGGTCTCGAGCACCGCCTTGATGGCGTTCTTCTTCGCCCGGTCGACGACGTTCTGGATCATGGCCCCGGAGTTGAAGTCCTTGAAGTACATGATTTCCTTGTCGCCGTTGGCGTAGGTGACCTCGAGGAAACGGTTGTCGTCGATCTCGGCGTACATCCGGTCGACGACCTTCTCGATCATGCCTTTGATGCAGGCGGAACGGTCGCCGTCGAACTCGGCGATGTCGTCGGCGTGCACCGGCAGCGCCACGGTCAGGTACTTCGAGAAGATGTCCTGGGCCGCCTCGGCGTCGGGCCGCTCGATTTTGATCTTCACGTCGAGCCGCCCGGGCCGCAGGATCGCGGGGTCGATCATGTCCTCGCGGTTGGAGGCGCCGATCACGATGACGTTCTCCAGCCCCTCCACGCCGTCGATCTCGCTGAGTAGCTGCGGGACGACGGTGGTCTCGACGTCCGAGGAGACGCCGGTGCCGCGGGTGCGGAAGATCGAGTCCATCTCGTCGAAGAACACGATCACCGGTGTACCCTCCGACGCCTTCTCGCGGGCGCGCTGGAAGATCAGGCGGATGTGGCGCTCGGTCTCGCCCACGAACTTGTTCAACAGCTCGGGACCCTTGATGTTCAAGAAGTACGATTTCGCCTCACGCGCGTCGTCGCCACGCACCTCGGCCATCTTCTTGGCCAGCGAGTTGGCCACCGCCTTGGCGATGAGGGTCTTCCCGCAGCCGGGCGGGCCGTAGAGCAGCACCCCCTTGGGTGGGCGCAGTGAGTATTCCCGGTAGAGCTCCTTGTGCAGGAACGGCAACTCGACGGCGTCGCGGATCTGCTCGATCTGGCGGGTCAGGCCACCGATGTCCTCGTAGCTCACGTCGGGCACCTCTTCGAGGACGAGGTCCTCGACCTCCGCCTTCGGGATGCGCTCGAACGCGTAGCCCGCCTTGGTGTCGACCAGCAGCGAATCCCCGGGCCGCAGCTTGCGCGGCCGGGTGTCGTCGTTGTCGTCGTTGTCCTCGTCGGCGACGTCGGTCGCGCGGTCGGGCAAATTCTCGGCGACCAACGGGTCGGCCAGCCACACGATGCGTTCTTCGTCGGCGTGGCCGATGACGAGCGCCCGGTGTCCGTCGGCCAGGAGTTCGCGCAGCGAGCAGATCTCGCCCACCGACTCAAAGGTGCCGGCCTCGACGACGGTGAGCGCCTCGTTGAGACGCACCGTCTGGCCCTTGCGCAGCAACTCCATCTCGATGTTGGGCGAGCAGGTCAGGCGCATCTTGCGGCCTGAGGTGAACACGTCGACCGTGTCGTCGGCGTGGGTGCCCAGCAGGACCCCGTAGCCGCTGGGCGGCTGGCCGAGCCGGTCGACTTCCTCGCGCAGCGCCAGCAGCTGCTGCCGGGCCTCCTTGAGGGTGTCCATCAATTTGGCGTTGCGGGACGCCAGCGAGTCGATGCGGGCTTCCAGTTGCTGCACGTCGCGCGCGGCGCGGGTGCCGCCGGCCGGCGTCGCCGCGCGCCCGAGTTGTTCGCGCAACACGGCCGCCTCGCGGCGCAGTTCCTCCAGTTCGGCGGCGTCGGCGCTGGACATGCCCGACTCCCGGGGGGTACCGGACGCTTCAGAACGCTCTGAGCCACCCATGTTGCGCTCCCTTCACACCGATCGCACAGCCACACCGAACGCCTAACGACCTTAGCCGGGTCGCGCATTGATACTCCATAAGCTACCGGCGATTGCCGACGGATGTGGGCAGTCACTTACCCACGAAAAGTTAAGACTTTCGCCACGCTGGTAAATTCGGCCGTAAACGGGGTCAATCGGGTGGAATCACCCCTGATCGGAAGGGCCCGGAAAGTCACGGAGACCACAGTCGCGCAGACAGAGGACGACGGGGGCATCTCGGCTGTGAACCATGCACCGCCGGGCCGCCGGACGCGCCCGCTCGCCGCCATGATCGCGCGCCCGTTCGCCGTCACGATCGCCGCCGCGGCGCTGGGGGCGTTCGGGATCGTGGCCTGCTCGTCGAATCCGCCCAGGATCGCGTCCCCGCCCGCCACGCAGGCAGCCCCGGCGACCTCCGCGACGGTCACCGCTCCGCCCGGTCCCGACGCCCTCACCGCGGTGCTGGCCCGGCTGGCCGACCCCAACGTCGCGTCTGGGGACAAGGCGCCCCTGATCGAGGGCGCAACCCCGGACACCGCGGGCGCAATCGACAAGTTCATCACCGCGCTACGCGATAACGGCTACCTGCCAATGAGTTTCGCCGCGACCAACATCGCGTGGTCGGAGACGACGCCGACCCATGTCATGGCCACCGTCACCGTCAACACCGCGCAACAGAGCCACCCGAACGTCACGTTCCCCATGGAGTTCACGCCATGCCCGGGGGGCTGGCAACTCTCGCGGCGAACCGCCGACATGCTCTTGGCCATGGGCCCGTCACC
>CAZZHX010000148.1:0-7938 GCA_964653535.1 uncultured Mycobacterium sp.
ACCGGCCGCCGTGCCAAGAATGCTGACCTCGGGCATGATCCGACCCCGCGAGGCGTTGGCGTTCGGGCGGTGGGCATTGCCCGCATTACGGCCGGGCAGAGTTAAATCCGGGAAGCGCGACGACACCGTGAAACAGAGCCTGGACCGTTGCGGAGTGCACGGCGAACTGCGCCGCGTGATCGACCGTTTCTTCACCGGTGTTGTGCTCGACGACACCGGGGCCACCTCCACCGCCTTCAGCCTGCTGCTCGCGGGCTTGTTCGCCCGTGGGGTGCCGGGCTTGCCGGCCGACGGCATGCGGGCACTGCCACGCCAGCTCGCCGCACCCTTAGGAGACCGAATAACGCTGCACCGCAGAGTGATTCAAATCGAAAGACATGGTAAGCATTGGCGTGTCCAGTCGCCCGACGCGGTCGTCGGTGCCACCGAGGTGGTGGTGGCCACCGATCCCACCGCGGCGGCCGGGCTGACCGGTCAGCCCGCGCCGGCGATGCGCGGGGTGGTCACCGACTGGTGGGTCGCCGACGAGGCGCCGTCGACGCTGCCGATGCTGTGGGTCGACGGCCGCCCGGATCCCCCTGGGCCGGTCGTGAACACCGCGGTGATCAGCGCGGCCGCGCCCACCTACGCGCCGCCGGGGCGCCATCTGATCTGCGCGTCGGCGCTGCTGGCGCGCGAGGGTGCGGCGCAGGCGGAGAGCGTGACCCGCCGCCACGCCGCCGACATCCTGGGCGCCGACGGCACGAAATGGGAGTCCTTGACGCGATACGAAATCCGGGAAGCGCTGCCCGCCCAACCCCCGCCGTTGCGGGTTCGCCGATCGGTCGACCTCGGCGACGGATTGTGGTGGTGCGGCGATCACCGGGACACCGCCTCCATCCAGGGAGCGCTGGTCAGCGGGCGCCGCACCGCGGAACGGCTGCTGCGGGAACGCACATAACGCCGAGAGTGCCGTGGTGGCTGTGCTTCGGGTGCCGACCACAACCGTAGCGGCAATCTCGCTGAAGCCTCC
This sequence comes from uncultured Mycobacterium sp., assembly GCA_964653535.1. Lineage (GTDB taxonomy): Bacteria > Actinomycetota > Actinomycetes > Mycobacteriales > Mycobacteriaceae > Mycobacterium. Next base: position 1,013 of record CAZZHX010000148.1, read on the forward strand.
CCGCGTGAACCGCGGGTAAACTTGCCTGATGCCCGACGCCGCCGCCGCTGACCTGGCGGTGCTGGGGCACCTGCGGGCCCACCTCGACGTCGCCGTCGTCGTTGGCACCCTGGTGCTGACCAATCTGGTCGCGCATTTCACCACCCCGTGGGCGAGCGTCGCCGTCGTCCCCGCCGGCGCCGTCGGACTGGTGTTCCTGATGCGAGCCAATGGCATGGACTGGGTTGACCTGGGCTTGGGCCGCGAACACTGGAAATCCGGGCTGGGCTACGCGCTGGCCGCCGTGGCCGTCGTGGCGGCGGTGATCGCAGTCGGGGTGCTGCTCCCGGCGACCCGGCCGATGTTTCTCAACCACCGCTACGCCCAACTCTGGGGGTACTCCGGCGCCGTGATCGCCTCGATGGTCATCATCCCCCTGCAGACCGTGATCCCCGAGGAACTGGCCTTCCGCGGCGTGCTGCACGGGGCGCTTCATCGGGCATGGGGGTTCCGCGGGGTCGCGTTGGCGGGCTCGCTGCTGTTCGGGCTGTGGCACGTCGCCACGTCGCTGGGCTTGACCAGCAGCAATGCCGGCTTGACGCGGGTGTTCGGCGGCGGGGTGGTGGGCATGGCGGCGGGCGTGACGGCGGCGGTGCTGGCCACTGGGGCGGCCGGGTTCGTCTTCAGCTGGTTGCGCCGCCGCAGCGGCAGCCTGATCGCGCCGATCGCGCTGCACTGGGCGCTCAACGGGCTCGGCGCCCTGGCCGCGGCGCTGGTCTGGCACCTGTCGGCCTGACTCACACCAGCAGCACCGCTGCCCCGGCGATCCGCCCTGCTGCGAGATCGCTCAAGGCCCGATCCGCCTGGTCCAGGGGGTACTCCGGCGTGGTGACCTCGATGCGATGCTGCCCCGCGAAATCGAGGAACGCCCTCGCGTCGGCCCGCGTGTTCGACGTCACTGAGCGGATCTGGCGCTCCTGGAACAGGTGCCGCTGGTAGTTCAGGGACGGGATGTCGGACAGGTGGATCCCAGCGATCGACAGGGTGCCGCCGCGGTCCAGCGACTCGCATGCGGGCAGCACCAGATCCCCCACCGGGGCGAACAGGATCGCGGCGTCCAATGGCACCGGCGGCGGGTCGGCGGCGTCCTGGGCCGATGCCGCCCCGAGGGCCAATGCCAGTTCGCGGGCCTGCGCCCCTCGGGTCATCACATGGACCTCGGCTCCCTGCGCCAGCGCCACCTGGGCGGTGATGTGGGCGCTGCCACCGAAGCCGTACAACCCCAACCGCCCGCCCGGTGGCAGGTCGGCGCGCATCAGCGAGCGGTACCCGATGATCCCGGCGCACAGCAGCGGCGCGAGTTCGGTGTCGCTGTATCCGTCGGGCAGACGATGCGCGAAGGAGGCGGCAACCGTGGCGAATTCGGCGTATCCGCCGTCGGCGTCCCAACCGGTGTAGCGAGATTCCGGGCATAGGTTCTCGTCGCCGCGCCGACAGTAGGTGCACGCGCCGCAGGTGTGACGCAGCCAGGCGATGCCCACGCGGTCGCCGATCCGGAAGGCTCCGCCCGCGTGTGAGCCGACTTCTGGGCCGACCTCCAAGACCTCGCCCACCACCTCGTGGCCGGGGATCACCCGCTCGCGGTGCACGGGCAGGTCGCCCTCCGTGACGTGCAGATCGGTGCGGCACACCCCGCACGCCCGCACTGCCACCAGCAACTCCGACGGCGCGGGGCGGGGCCGCTCGGTGGTGACCCACTCGAGCGGGTCGGTGTTCATCGGCCCGGGCCGACGCACCTGCCAGGCGCGCATCACCCGGGGATTAACGCCGCTGTCGGACCTTGCCGACTACCCACAGCAGTATCACTGAGCCGAGCAGCGCCGTGAGGAACGTGAAGAAGTAGCCGCCGCCGGCGGTGTTCAGGAAGAAGCTCAGGATGAAGCCCCCGATGATGGCGCCGACGACGCCGATCACGACGTCCATCAGCAGGCCCGCCCCGCCGCCCCGCATGATCTTGCTGGCGGCCCAACCGGCGAAGCCGCCGATGATGATGTAGCCGATGATGCCGACGCTGGTGAACGTCGTCGATCGGGCGAGGAATTCGGTCGCGGCCAGGACGTCCATGCGGGTCTCCTTGTCGGAAGCGCAACAACCCAGACGGGACCGCTGGGCCCTGCCACCTGTATACGCCCTCCGGCCGCCTTAAGCTCGCCGGAGCTTTACGACGGCGGCAACGTCCGCTGCGGCACCAGTGCCGGATTGGGGGCCGGGTTGGGAACGTCCCCTGCGGGCGGCTGCGTCGGCGCAACTCCGAGGGGAGCCGGAGACGCAGGCGCTACCGGGGTCGCCTGCTCGGGTGCTCCCGCTGGTGGAGCCGCAGGTGCACTCCAAGGCTCGATCGACTCGGCCAGGGCCTTGGCGGCCCCCTGGTCTACCGGGTTATTCGCGGTCCCGAGCCACACCACGAACCAGCGTTGGGGCGGTCCGCCGTTCGCCGTGTTCGCCGCGGGCGAGCCGACGACACCCGTCCAGATCTGGCCGTTCGGCTTGCTGGCGTCGCTGAACTTCACCTCGTAGAACGACGCGCTCCCCGTTATCCCGTTGGCGCCGGTGAGCGGGACGGATTCCTGATTGATGCGGGTGCCCGGATACGGCAGGAAGAATTCGCCCATGTCCGAGCCCAGACGCACCGCGGCCTTGGCGTTGTTGGGTTCGGCGTTCGCGTACAGCTTCTGGTCCAGCCGGCCCATGACGATCCTGGTGTCGTTCGCCACCGCAGGGGCCTGGCCGGGCACCGAGGACTGCCCGGTGGTCTTGCTCAGCAGTTCGGAGCCATAGTCCAGGTGGGACGCGTCCGACTCGACCCAGCCCGCCGGAAGGAAGAAACTGAAACCGCCGACGGGATTGCTGAGCCGTCCCGAATCAACCGGCAGCGGCGCATTCGGGTCGGCTGGCGGCGCATTCGGGTCGGCCGGAGGTGAGGCCTGTCCCGGCGCCGGTGCCACGGTGCTGGTCGGCGGCACCGGCGGGGCGGGCTGAGGGTCGGCGCTCGAGGTCGCCGGGAACGCGATCGCGACTGCGCAGGCCGTGGCCGTGGTAGCGATCATGAGCGCCGCCCACGGTCCCCTGCGGCTGTTCTTCGGGTCCACCTGATCCATGGCGACGAACCTACCGTGTAGCCGCGCCGACGCAAGGATGCCGTGCGGGCGGAGCCGTCTTGTTATCGGGGCGTGATCACGGCGCAGGGTGCAAGGCCACCTCGTGAGCCTTGACCGACAGCCACACCCGTTCGCCCGGCGCCAGCCGCAACTCTGCCGCGGCGTCGACGGTGATTGCCGCCGCCAGGCCAGGCGCGCCATCAGGCTGCGTATCGCCTCTAACCAGGACCGCGGAACCTCGAACATCCACATCGGCCACCGTGACGGCGATGGTGTTGCGGGGGCTGCCGTGCGGACGTTCCCGATAGACGGCGACTGCGGCGGGCGGAAAAACCGCGACCGCCCGCGCTCCGGGGGCGAGCCCGCCGCCCCGGGCGGCATGCCAGCGAACGTCGGCCGCGGTATGCAGCACGCCGTCTGCGTCGATGGTCCCGCTCACCAGGTTCACCCCGGCGATGCGGGCGCCGAAGTGACTGCGCGGCGCGCCGAGCACTTCGGTCACCGGTCCGATCTCGGCGACCGTCCCGGACTCGAGGACCATCACCCGGTCGGCCAGGGTGAACACGTCCGGCAGGTCGTGCGTCACCAAGATCACCGCACAGCCGGTGCGGGCGACGGCCGCGCGCAGCACCGCGCGGATGCTCGCGGCGGCGGCGACGTCGAGGGCGGCCAGGGGTTCGTCGAGAAGCAACACCTCGGGTTCGGCGGCCAGCGCGCGGGCTATCGCGACCCGCTGGGCCTGGCCGCCGGACAGCTGCCTGGGTTTGCGGTCGGCCAACTGCTCGGCGTCGACCTCGCGCAGCCAGCGCAGCGCGGTCCCCCTCTCCCCGGCTCGGCGCCCGTGCAACGCGGCAGGCGTTCGGCGGCGACTGTGCGGGCCGAAGGCCACGTTGGCGGCCACGCTCAGATGGGGGAACAGCAGCGGGTTCTGGAGGAGCAGCCCGGCCCGGCGGGCGTGGGTCGGCACATACACTCCGGCCGCGGTGTCGGTGAGCACCCTGTCCCCCAGCCGCACGACTCCCTCGTCGGGACGGACCAGCCCGGCGACGACGTGCAGGGCGGTCGACTTACCGGCGCCGTTGGGTCCCACCACGGCGAGCACCTCCCCCGCGGCGACCGAGAAGTCCAGTTCGAGATGGCGGTCGGCGACGACGGCGCGGACGTGTAACTCACTCATGGTCGGTCACCCGTCACCCATGACGAGGACACCCGGCCCACCGCGTGCCCCATACCCAGCACCACGAGCGCCGCGACAGCGACCAGCAGAACCGACAGCGCCACGGCCGCGTCCGGGTCGCTCACCCGTTGCAGGTAGATCTCCAGCGGTAGGGTCCGGGTCACGCCCTGCCGGGACCCGGCGAACGTAAGCGTCGCACCGAACTCCCCCAGCGAGCGGGCGAACGCCAGTACCGCTCCTGACACGACCCCCGGCAGCAGCAACGGCAGGGTCACCCGCCACCAGACCGTGCCGGGTCGCGCGCCCAGGGTCGCCGCCGCTACCTCGTAATCGGCTCCGGCGCTGCGGGCGGCCCCTTCCAGGGCGATCACCAGAAACGGCAGCGACACAAAGGTTTGCGCCAGCACCACGGCAGTGGTGCTGAACGCGATGCTGATCCCGCCGGCCTCCAGGTATCGGCCGATCAGTCCGATCCGGCCGAACGCGTAGAGCAACGCGATGCCGCCCACCACCGGCGGCAGCACCAGCGGCAGCAGGATCAGCGGGCGCAGCAACCGGACCGGGCGCGCCGTACTGCGCGCCAGCACCAGTGCCATCGGCACGCCGACCAGCACGCATAACGCGGTGCTGGCGGCGGCGGTTCGCAGGCTCAGCCGGAGTGCCGTCATCGAGGACGCGCTGGTGATCAGCGAGCAGAAATTCGGCCAATCGACCTTCAGTGCGATGGCGACGAGAGGCAGCACGACGAGGGTGATCCCCGCGGCCGCAGGCAGATACACCCACCGGGGCAGGTCCGTCGGCCGGTGCACGGTGGCGGCTCAGGGGGCGGCGAAGCCGGCGTGGGCGAGGATCTTCCGGCCCGCGTCCGAGGTCACCAGCGCCACGAACTTCTGCGCCAACGCACGCTGCGGCGCCTTTGTGAGCACGGTGATCGGATAGCGGTTGACCGCGCCGGCGGCCTCGGGAAATGCGACGGTGGTGACCGTGTCACCCGCGCTGATTGCCTCGGTGACGTAGACCAAAGCGGCATCGGCCTGCCCGGTGGTGACCTTGTTGAGGACGTCGCTGACGCTGGGTTCCTCGCTCACCGGGGTGAGCTGCACGTGCGTGGCGTCCTCGATGCGCTGCGTGGCCACCCCACACGGCACCGGCCGCTGGCAGATGACCACACTGACCCCCGGCCTGGCGAGGTCGGCGAACGAGCCGACTTTTTTCGGGTTGCCCGGCGCGGTGACGATCACCAGCGAGTTGGACGCAAAGTTAGTCGGTTCGCCGGTCAGCAGGCCGGCCGTGGCGACGACGTCCATCTGCGCGATGTCCGCGGACGCGAACACGTCGGCCGTCGCGCCCTGGGTCAGCTGGGTGGCGAGCTCGGAGGACCCCGCGTAGTCGACTTCGACGCCCTGGCCGGGATTGTCGGTCTTGAACCGCTCGACGATCTGGGCGAATGCCGGCTTGAGTGAGGCCGCGGCGAACACCACGATCGATCCGCTGGACGGCGACGCCTGGGACGCTGCCTGGGGCTGCGATGGATGAGACGTTGTCGAACTGCACGCCGCGAGGCCCGCCAGAAGAATCACTGAGCCGAACCGCGCAGCGGCCTGTCGCATCTCTGAACGTTAGCGTGTGGCGAATTTCGCTGGATAGCTACTGTCCAGTAACGTAGTTCGCGCAGTACTAGGAGCCAATGTCGACTACGAGGAGGGCGGGCGATGGAGGTACTGGTCGCCGGCGGCGACACGGACGTGGGGCGCGCCGTAGCCGAGAGCTTCCGCGAAGACGGTCACAAGGTGACGCTGGTGGGTGCCCGCCGCAGCGATCTGGAGATCGCGGCCAAGGAGTTGGACGTGGACGCGGTCGTGTGCGACACCACCGATCCGACTAGCCTCGATGAGGCCCGCGGGTTGTTCCCCCGCGAGCTCGACACCATCGTCAACGTGCCCGCCCCGTCCTGGGACGTCGGCGACCCGCGGACCTACTCGACGGCCGACACCGCCAACGCGTGGCGCAACGGGCTCGACGCTTCTGTGTTGTCGTTGGTACTGACGGTGCACACGGTCGGAGATCACCTTCGCTCCGGTGGCTCGATCATCAGCGTGATCACCGACAACGCGGCGCCCGGGAGTCCCGACGCAGCGGTCAAAGCCGCCCTCTCCAGCTGGGTGGCGGGGCAGGCGGGCGTCTTCGGCGCCCGTGGTATCACCGTGAACGCGCTGGCGGGCGGCCGCGGCGCCGACCCCGGATACGACGGGCTTTCGCGCACCACTCCCACGTTCGCCGCGGAGGTCGCGCGGTTGGCGCTCTTCCTCACTACTCCCGCGGCCCGGCACATCACCGGCCAGACGCTGCACGTCAGCCGCGGCGCCCTGGCGCACTTCGGCTGAACGGTTTCACCTAGCCCGGCCGCCGCATTACGGTGGACGGCGTGGCTATTCGACTCGGTTTCCAGATTCCCAACTTCTCCTACGGCACCGGGGTGGAGCAGCTCTTCCCCACCGTCGTGGCCCAAGCGCAAGAGGCCGAATCGGCCGGCTTCGATTCGGTTTTCGTCATGGACCACTTCTACCAACTGCCCATGCTGGGCACGCCCGAACAGCCGATGCTGGAGGCCT
>CAZZHX010000149.1:0-7756 GCA_964653535.1 uncultured Mycobacterium sp.
ACACCGCCTCGCGATTGTCGATGGCGTACTCGATGAGCTTCTCGACGGCGTAGAGGTTGGCGTCGCGGACCGCGGTCAACTGAATCGGCGGCAGATCGAAGTCGTACTCGACGCGATTCTTAATGCGCACCGCCATCAGTGAGTCCAGGCCGAGTTCGATCAGCGGCACCTCCCACGGAAGGTCCTCGGGCTCATAGCCCATCGCCGACCCGACGATCGCACCGAGCCGCTGCGCGATGCTCTCGCCGGAATCCGGCGTCCACTTCTGGATACCAGTCGGCATGTAGCGGTTGGTGAGGCTGTCGGTGAGGGTGCCCGCCTCGGGTTCCGCTTTGGACTCAGAGAGGGCCCCCGGGAGGGACTCCGTGAGTGCCTCCGGGCTGGCATCGGCCGCCGGAACCGCCCCCGGCAACACCGCTTCCGCGCCCGACTGGGCGACCAGCGCGTCGTACACCAGGGTGAAGGACTCGTCGACGCGGGAGTGCACCTGCACCGAGGCGCCGCCCAGATGCCGGGTCAGCGTGGTCACCAGCCGGGCTCCTTCGCCGGGCACCGCGTGCTGCTCGGCCGCCGCCACCCGCGCGCCCGGAAGCACCTCGGCCGCAGCGGATTTCACCAGCGACACCAGGTCCGTCAGCCCGCGCGGCGTGTACTCCCACACGTGGCGGCCGTCGGGCAGCGGGATGTGGCTGCCCGGCATGAGGAATGAGTTGGAGGCGCTCGCCAGGTGCGCGTCGAGCCAGTGCTCTTTGCGCTTGAACCGGGTCGGCGGGATGTTGGCGTAGCTCTCGGGATCGAAGGGCCCGGCAGGCCCGCCGGAACTCCGCGGGAACAGCGTCCAGATGTCGAGGTCGTGACCGTAGACATACAGCTGCGCCATGGTCGAGACCATCGACTCGACCTCGTCCTGCTTGCGGGCCAGCGTTGGGATCAGCTGTGCGTCGTGCAGACCGCCGCTGGCCGTCGTCAACCCCACCTGCATCAGCGCCACCGGGTTGGGGGCCAGCTCGAGGAACGTGGTGTGCCCGCTGTCGACGGCGTTGCGGATGCCGTGGGTGAAGTAGACGCTGTGGCGCAGGCCCTTCTTCCAGTAGTCGACGTCGTGGATCGGCTCGGCGCCGGGCTTGACGTAGCCGCCGTCGTGGACCGTCGAGTACAGGCCGACCGTGGGGCTCATCGGTTTGATGCCCTGCAACTCCGCGGCCAGCTCGCCCAGCAGCGGATCCATCTGCGAGGTGTGGCTGGCGCCCTTGGTGGCAAACTTGCGGGCGAACTTCCCCTCGGCCTCCGCGCGGGCGATGATCGCGTCGACCTGCTCGGGCGGGCCGCCGATGACGGTCTGGGTGGGGGCGGCGTAGACGCACACCTCGAGGCCGGGGAAGTCGGCGAACACCGTCGCGATCTCGTCGGCGGAGTACTCCACGAGCGCCATCAGCCGGATGTACTCGCCGAACAGCATGGCCTCGCCCTCGCCCATCAGGTGCGAGCGCGAGCAGATGGTTCGCGTGGCGTCGCGCAGCGACAGTCCGCCGCTGAAGTAGGCGCACGCGGCCTCACCCAGCGACTGCCCGATCACCGCGCCCGGCTTGGCGCCGTGGTGGCGCAGCAGCTCACCCAGCGCGATCTGAATCGCGAAGATCGTGACCTGGGTGGTCTCGATCCCGTAGTCCTGCTCGTCGTCGAGGATCAATTCGACCACCGAGTAGCCCAACTCGTCCTGGACCAGGGCGTCGACCTTATCGATCCACTCCGCGAACACCGGGTTGCGCAGGTACAGGCTCTTGCCCATCTTGCGGTGCTGCGCGCCGAACCCCGCCAACACCCACACCGCGCCGCTGGTCACCGGGCCGTCGACGCTGAACACTCCGGGACGCTGCTTGCCCTCGGCCACCGCCCGCAGGCCCGCGATGGCCTCGTCGTGGTCGTGGGCCAGAACCACCGCGCGCGACCGGCCGTGGTTGCGCCGCGACAGCGACCGGCCGATCGACTCCAGCGACGACGCCCGGCCTTCGGGGCTGTCCATCCAATCGGCCAACTCGGCGGCGGCCGCCTTCTTGCGCGAGGTGAGGAACGCCGACACCACCAGCGGGATCACCGGCGGCGGGAGTTCTTGTGCCGCAAGCTCTTCGAGCGCCACCTCCTTGAGCCGAAGCGCCTCGTCGGTGAGGCCGGGCAGGTCGGGCTCGTCGTCGGCGCCTCCGGAGCCGTAGGCGCTGTAGGCGCCGTGGGCCTCGTGGTCGTAGTCGTCGGTGATGATCTCGCCGTACTCGTCGAACCTCAGCGAGTGGGCCCCGACGCCCGAGTCCACCTGGTCCTGCGACGGGTCCTGCGCCTGCGCCGGCGCGGGCGCCTCGGCCGGCACCGGCTCACGCTCGATCACGTCGCGCGGCAACACCTCCCGCACCACCACGTGCGCGTTGGCCCCGCCGAAGCCGAAGCTGGACACCCCGGCCAGCGCGTAGCCGCCGTAGCGCGGCCAGTCGGTGGGCTTGTCGATCACCTTGAGGTGCATCGCGTCGAAGTCGATGTACGGGCTGGGGCCGGCGAAGTTGATCGACGGCGGCAGCTTGTTGTGGTGCAGTGCCAGCACCACCTTGGCCATGCTGGCCGCGCCGGCCGCCGACTCCAGGTGGCCCACATTGGTTTTCACCGCACCCAGCAGCGCTGGACGGTCGGCGGGGCGTCCCCGGCCGACGACGCGGCCCAGCGCCTCGGCCTCGATCGGGTCGCCCAGGACGGTCCCGGTGCCGTGCGCCTCGATGTAGTCGACGTTGCGCGGGTCGATGCCGGCGTCCTTGTAGGCGCGGCGCAGGACGTCGGCTTGGGCGTCCTGGTTAGGCGCGATCAGGCCGTTGGATCGCCCGTCGTGGTTGACGGCGCTGCCGGCGATCACGGCCAGGATCTGGTCGCCATCGCGGCGTGCGTCGTCGACCCGCTTGAGCAACAGCATGCCGGCGCCCTCGGAGCGGGTGTAGCCGTCGGCGTCGGACGAGAACGACTTGATCCGGCCGTCCGGGGACAGCACCTGGCCGATCTCGTCGAAGCCCAGCGTCACTACGGGCGTGATCAACGCGTTCACCCCGCCGGCGACCGCGACGTCGGCCTCGCCGTTGCGCAGCGCCTGCACGGCCTGGTGGATCGCCACCAGCGAGCTCGAGCAGGCGGTGTCGATCGCGATGGAAGGGCCGCGGAAGTCGTAGAAGTACGACACCCGGTTGGCGATGATCGAGGTGGCGGTACCGGTGATCGCGTACGGGTGGGCGACGGCCGGGTCGGACACCGCCAGGAAGCTGTAGTCGTTGTTCGAGACGCCGACGAATACCCCGACGGACGTGCCGCGCAGGCTGGAGGCCGGGATGCGGGCCTGCTCCAGCGCCTCCCAGGTGAGCTCCAGCGCCATCCGCTGCTGCGGGTCGATGTTGTCGGCCTCGGTCTTGGCCACCGCGAAGAACTCCGAGTCGAAACCCTTGATGTCGGACAGGTAGCCGCCGCGAGTGCGGGCCTTGCTGATCCGCTCGGCGAGGCGGGGCTCCTCGAGGAATTCCGACCAGCGGCCCTCGGGCAGTTCGGTGATGGCGTCGCGGCCCTCCATCAGGGCCCGCCACGTCTCCTCGGGGCTGTTCATGTCGCCGGGCAGGCGGGTGGCCAGGCCCACGATCGCGATGTCGACCCGCTCGGCGGGCCCGGGGCGCGACCAGTCGAGCACCTCGGGATCGTCGGCCGTGGACTCGGGTTCGCCCTCGACGATCCGGGTCGCCAGCGATTCGATGGTCGGATGCTGGAAGGCCACCGCGATCGACAGCGTGATACCGGTCAGGTCCTCGATGTCGGCGGCCATCGCGACGGCGTCGCGGGACGACAGGCCCAGCTCCACCATCGGGACCGACTCGTCGATCTCGTCTGGCGAACGGTCGATGGCCCTGCCCACCCAGGTGCGCAGCCACCGGCGCATCTCGGGCACCGTCAGCTCAGGTGTGATGACGGCGGGGAGGGCGTCGGGTTCGTGGGCCCGGTCGAGATCGTTGTCAGCCATGGGTGCGTCGGGATTCAATCCGAGGATTTGGCGAACGCATCGGGGGAACTGACGCCGCTGCGCAGGCTGCCGTCCAGGTAGGCGGCGCGGCAGGCGCGGTGCCCGATCTTGCCGCTGGACGTGCGCGGAATCGCACCCGCCTGCACCAGCAGGAGGTCGCGCACGGTCACCCCGTGGCGCACGGCGATGGCCGCCCGGATGTCGTCGGCGATGGGCTGGTAGTCGAGCTTGTGCGTGCCGGCGGCGCGTTCGGCGACAATCACCAACTGCTCGGAGCCATCGTCAGCGTCGTAGGTGAGGCCGGTGTGCGGGTTGTCGAACACCTCCTGCGGCAGTTGGTTGGCCGGGACAGAGAAGGCGGCCACGTAGCCGGTGCGCAGCGCCCGGCTGGCTTCCTGTGCCGAGTACTCGAGGTCCTGCGGGTAGTGGTTGCGGCCGTCGATGATCACCAGATCCTTGATGCGGCCCGCGATGTAGAGGTGCCCCTTGTGGAAGGTGCCGAAGTCGCCGGTGCGCACCCACAGCCCGTCGTCCTCGGCGCCCTCGGCGTGCGACGGGCTGACCCGCGACTTGAGGATGTTGCGGAAGACCTCGTTGGTCTCCTCCTCCTTGCCCCAGTAGCCGGTGCCGAGATTGTTTCCGTGCAACCAGATTTCGCCGATGTGACCGTCCGGGAGCTCGCTTGCGGTCTCGGGGTCGACGATCGTCGCCCACTCGTCGACACCGACGACTCCGGCGGAGACCTGTGCGACGGCGTTCGGCGCACCCGGCGTCACCTCGACGAACCGCTGGTTGTTGAGCTCCTCGCGGTCGACCGAGATGATGGTGGGCGTCTCGGCCATCGGGGTGGTGGAGACGAACAGTGTCGCCTCGGCCAGGCCGTAGGACGGCTTGACCGCCGTATCGCGCAGGCCGTACGGCGCGAACGCCTCGTAGAACTTGCGCATCGACGCCGGGGACACGGGCTCGCTGCCGTTCAGGATCGCCTTGACGTTGCTCAGGTCCAGCGGTGGCTCTCCGTCCTTGGGCACGCCGCGCATGGCGGCGTGCTCGAAGGCGAAATTCGGTGCGACGGTGATCACTTCGGAGTCGGGGGCGTCCTCGGGCTTGCGGGCCATCTCCCGGATCCACCGGCCGGGGCGCCGCACGAACGCGGCCGGCGTCATGAACGTGAAGTTATGGCCAAGCACCGGCGCCAAGAGCGCCGTGATGAGCCCCATGTCGTGGAAGAACGGCAGCCACGACAGGCCGCGGTCGACGTCGCGGCCCTCGAGGCTGTGCAGCACCTGCAACACATTGGTGGGGAGGTTCGTGTGGGTGATCTGCACGCCGGTCGGTGTGCGCGTGGAACCCGAGGTGTACTGCAGGTAGGCGATCGTGCCCTTGTGGCACTCGGGCTCCACCCAGGTGGAGGCGACCTCGTCGGGTACCGCGTCGACGGCGATCACGCGGGGCCGCTCCTTGGCCGAGCGCGCACGGATGAACTTGCGTACACCCTCGGCGGCGTCGGTGGTGGTCAGGATGGTGCTGGGCTCGCAGTCGTCGAGGACGGCGTGCAGCCGCCCGACGTGCCCCGGCTCGGCCGGGTCGAACAGCGGCACCGCGATCCGGCCCGCGTACAGCGCGCCGAAGAACGCGATCAGGTAGTGGAGGTTCTGCGGGCACAGGATGGCGATGCGGTCACCGGGTGCGGTGACCTGCTGCAGGCGGGCGCCCATCGCCCGGTTGCGAGTGCCGAAGTCCGACCAGGAGATGTCGCGTGCCACACCGTCACGTTCGGTGGAGTAGTCGAGGAACCGGTACGCCAACTTGTCGCCGCGCACCTTCGCCCACTTCTCGACGTGACGGACCAGGTTCGTGTTATCCGGGAACCTGATCCTCCCATCCATGATGAATGGGTTGTGGTACGCCATACCGCTCTCCTGTCAGACCAGTTCGGGGGCAGCCTAGGCCCGACTACTCTTAAAATACTCTTAATGTTAGCGGGAGGGCTCGCGGCACGCCAAATCACCCAAATGACAAGGTACCGCCGATCGCGCCCGCAGCCCCGCTGCTGGCCTGATGTGTCCGGACCCGTTCCGGGGTCCCGGTCACCGGTGCTGGGGGTGTGGCGCGTTCTCGATCAGCCCGTTGGCCCAGTTCAGCGTCCAGTCGGTGGCCGGCCGGCCGCCCATGCTCCAGCACTGCGTCGTCGCGTACAGGGCGTGCACCGGCTGGCCGGCGCCGCCGGCGAGCGTGTTCAGGGTGCTTGGCAGCTGGGTCACGCTGAACGCCTCGTTCGGGGAGGCGCAGATCAGGTCGCCCGGCGCGCAGATCTCGTCGGTCTTGTCGTTGAGCGCGCCGAAACCGCCCGGCCGCGGGCCGGTCATGGTCAGCCCGAGGCCCGCCAGCACCGGCACCTCGTGCAGGGTGACCTCGGCGCCCTGGCCCGGGGTGCGGGCCCGATGTCGTTGCCCACCTGAGGCTGGCGCCGGCCGTCGGCAATCAACATCACGCCGAGCACCAGGTCGTCGTCGACAGGTCCGCGGCCGTTGCCGATGTCGCTGGCGATATCGCCGACGATCACCGCGCCCTGGGAGAAACCCACCAGCACGTAGCTCGTCAACGGGCACCGGGTGTTCATGTCAGTCAATTCCCCCACCGCCGCCCGCGTGCCCTCGGCCCGGCTGTCGTTGTAGGACATCTGTGTGTCCCCGGCGACGACCGGATTGCGGAACTGCGCCGTGTAGGGAACGGTGAACGTCTGCACCCGCGACGACGGGAACTGCTGGGAAATCGGGCCGGTGACCTTGCGCAGCAACGCATTCGGGAACTGCTCCGGGTTGAGGGGGTCGTCTTGCGGCGAGGACTCCCAGGTTCCGGGCACGGCGAGCAGCAACACGTCCGGGCAGGACGCGTCCTGGGACGCGGGTCGCGGCTTGTGCGGGTTAGTGGCCGACGACGGTGTCGGCAGCACGCCGGGCGGCACCGCGCTGCGTTGCGCCTCGGGCCTGCGCAGCAGGATCACCGCGGCCACGATCACTAGCCCCACGACGCCGGCGACGGTAATCGCGGCTAGCCAGGCCAGAATCCGGTGGCGTTTGCGCCTGGCGTAGGTGGCGGTAGCGCCGGCTTTCTTTGCCCGCCTGCGCGCTGAAGGTTGCCGTCCCACCAGCCCCACGGTACCGGCCGATCCGGGTCACCGGTTTTTGTCGTACCCCGTTGCCATGATGTGGGTATGTCGTTGACCGTGGAGTCCCCCGAGGCGCCGGCCGTGAATTGTGCCGGGGATCGCTTGGGGGTGTTGTTTGAGGAGTTGGCGGAGTTGGCCGGTCAGCGCAACGCTATCGACGGTCGGATCGTGGAGATCGCCGCGCAGATCGAGCGCGAGGAGTTGTGCGGGGTCACCGGGGCCCGCTCGGTGGCGGCGTTGGTGGCCTGGAAGCTGGGGTTGTCCTCGACCACCGCGCACACCATCACCACGGTCGCGCGCCGGCTGCAGGAGTTCCCGCGGTGCGCGGCCGGCATGCGCCAGGGCCGGCTGTCACTCGATCAACTCGGGGTGATTGCCGCGGGCGCGGGGGCGGGCTCGGATGCCCACTACGAGCAGTTGGCGGGCGCCGCGACGGTCAGCCAGTTACGCACCGCCGTCCGGTTGGAGCCGCGCCCTGATCCCGATCCCGCACCCGCGCCGCCGGCGGCGATCACGTCGACCAGCGGGCCCGGGTACAGCCGGTGGCGGAT
>CAZZHX010000150.1:0-7034 GCA_964653535.1 uncultured Mycobacterium sp.
CCAAATACATGGCCCCGGCCCTCGACGGCTACGCCGCCGCCGCGGCCGCCGTCGCCACGGCCGAGCCCACCGCCACGGTGTTGTCCAACTGCGACGGCAAGCCCGTCGAGTCGGCGGCCGAGGCGATGGAGAAGCTGGTCGCTCAACTCATCCGGCCGGTGCGCTGGGATATGTGCACCGCGACCATGCGCGCGCGCGACGTCACGGCGATCGTCGAGTTTCCCCCCGCGGGCACCCTCACCGGGATCGCCAAGCGAGAACTTCGGGGAGTGACGGCCCACGCCGTCAAGTCACCCGCAGACCTGGAGGCGTTGGCTGGACTGTAACGCCGGACTTATCCAGTACACATCGAGATAGCGCGAATCCATTTACGACACAACGAATATGCATCACACAACAGATTACTAGAAACATTACGAAGGGAAGCCGCTGTGCCCGTCAGTCAGCAAGAAATCATCGCCGGTATCGCCGAGATCATCGAGGAGGTCACCGGCATCGAGCCCTCCGAGGTCACCCCGGAGAAGTCGTTCGTCGACGACCTGGACATCGACTCGCTGTCGATGGTGGAGATCGCCGTGCAGACCGAGGACAAGTACGGCGTGAAGATCCCCGACGAGGACCTCGCCGGTCTGCGGACCGTCGGTGACGTCGTCACCTACATCCAAAAGCTCGAGGAAGAGAACCCCGAGGCCGCTCAGGTTCTGCGCTCCAAGCTCGAGACGGACAACCCCGAGGCCGTCGCCAACGTCCAGGCAAGGCTCGAATCGGAGACCAAGTGACCAAAGCGTCCACCGCCAACGGCGGTTACCCCAATGTTGTGGTAACCGCCGTCACGGCGACCACGTGCCTCGCGCCCGACATCGAGAGCACCTGGAAGGGTCTGCTCGCAGGCGAGAGCGGCATCCGCGTCCTTGAGGACGACTTCGTCACCAAGTGGGACCTGCCCGTGAAGATCGGCGGCCACCTCAAGGAGTCGATCGACGAGCACATGAGTCGACTCGACATGCGGCGGATGTCCTACGTCCAGCGGCTGAGCAAGCTGCTCAGCGGTCAGCTCTGGGACAGCGCCGGCAGCCCTGAAGTCGATCCGGACCGTTTCGCGGTCGTCGTCGGCACCGGCCTGGGCGGCGCCGAGCGGATCGTCGAAAGCTACGACCTGATGAACGAGGGCGGTCCCCGCAAGGTGTCACCGCTCGCCGTGCAGATGATCATGCCCAACGGCGCCGCGGCGGTCGTGGGGCTGCAGCTGGGCGCCCGCGCTGGGGTGATGACCCCGGTGTCGGCCTGCGCGTCGGGCTCCGAGGCGATCGCGCACGCATGGCGCCACATCGTCATGGGCGACGCGGACGTAGTGGTCTGCGGCGGCGTCGAGGGTCCCATCGAGGCGCTGCCCATCGCGGCGTTCTCCATGATGCGTGCCATGTCGACCCGCAACGACGAGCCCGAGCGCGCATCGCGGCCGTTCGACAAGGACCGCGACGGCTTCGTGTTCGGCGAGGCCGGTGCCCTGATGCTCATCGAGACCGAGGAGCACGCCAAGGCCCGCGGCGCCACGCCGCTGGCCCGGTTACTGGGTGCCGGCATCACCTCCGACGCGTTCCACATGGTGGCTCCGGCCGCCGACGGCGTGCGCGCCGGGCGGGCGATGACGCGGGCGCTGGAACTGGCGGGCTTGTCCGCCAAGGACATCGATCACGTCAACGCGCACGGGACGGCGACGCCGATCGGGGACAGCGCGGAGGCCAACGCCATCCGTGTCGCCGGTTGCGAAAACGCCGCGGTGTATGCGCCGAAGTCGGCGCTCGGCCACTCGATCGGGGCGGTTGGCGCGCTGGAGTCGGTCCTGACCGTGCTGTCCCTGCGGGACGGTGTCATCCCGCCGACGCTGAACTACGAGACCCCGGACCCCGAGATCGACCTCGACGTGGTGGCCGGTGAGCCCCGGTACGGCGAACTCAACTACGCGATCAACAATTCGTTCGGGTTCGGCGGCCACAACGTGGCGATCGCCTTCGGTCGGTACTAGGCACGGAAGGACCGTTCGCCACGCCAATGAGGAAATTGGTCACCGGGAAAACGCTCCCGACCGTCGTCGTCACTGGCATCGCCATGACGACCGCAGTGGCGACCGACGCGGATACCACCTGGAAGCTCCTGCTCGACAGCCAAAGTGGGATCCGCAGGCTCGAGGATCCATTCATCGAGGAGTACCAGCTGCCGGTGCGAATCGGTGGGCACCTGCTGGAGGATTTCGACGACCAGCTGACGCGCGTCGAGTTGCGTCGGTTGAGCTACCTGCAGAAGATGTCGACCGTCCTGAGCCGGCGGCTGTGGGACAACGCCGGTTCTCCGGAGCTCGACACCGACCGACTGGCGGTATCCATCGGCACGGGCCTGGGTTCGGCCGAGGAACTGGTCTTCAGCTACGACGAGATGCGCACTGGCGGTATGAGGGCGGTTTCCCCCTTGGCCGTGCAGAAGTTCATGCCCAACGGCGCCGCCGCGGCCGTAGGGCTGGAACGAAAGGCCAAAGCCGGTGTGATGACGTCGATTTCGGCCTGCGCGTCCGGCTCGGAGGCCATCGCCCGGGCGTGGCAACAGCTCATCCTCGGCGAGGCCGACGCCGCGATCTGCGGTGGCGTGGAAACGCGGATCGAGGCGGTGCCGATCGCCGCGTTCGCTCAGATGCGCATTGTGTTGTCCACGAACAACGACAACCCCGCCGGCGCCTGCCGCCCGTTCGACAAGAACCGCGACGGCTTCGTGTTCGGCGAGGGCGGCGCCCTCATGCTGATCGAAACCGAGGAGGGCGCCAAGGCGCGCGGCGCGAACATCCTGGCCCGGATCATGGGAGCCAGCGTCACCTCCGACGGCTTCCACATGGTGGCCCCGGACCCCAACGGGACACGGGCCGGCCACGCGATCACGCGCGCCATCGAGTTCGCGGGCCTCGCCCCGAGCGACATCGACCACATCAACGCCCATGCAACCGGGACACAGGTCGGTGACCTCGCCGAGGGTAAGGCCATCAACAACGCGCTGTGCGGCCACAAACCGGCGGTGTACGCACCCAAATCGGCGCTCGGCCACTCGGTCGGCGCCGTCGGCGCGGTGGAGTCGATCCTGACCGTGCTCGCGTTGCGCGACCAGGTGGTCCCGCCGACGTTGAACCTCGAAAACCTCGACCCGGAAATCGATCTCGATGTGGTGGCGGGCAAGCCGCGACCGGGCGACTACCAGTACGCGCTCAACAACTCGTTCGGATTCGGCGGACACAACGTCGCAATCGCCTTCGGACGTTACTGAGCACCCTCGGAACAGGAGACACCGCCATGACAGCCATTGCCCCCGAGACGGTTGGCGAGTCGGTCGACCCCCGCGACCCGCTGCTGCGTCTGAGTGCCTTCTTCGATGACGGCAGCGTCGAGCTGCTGCAGGAGCGGGACCGTTCCGGCGTGCTGTCGGCGGCCGGCACCGTCAACGGCGTGCGCACCATCGCCTTCTGCACAGACGGCACCGTGATGGGCGGCGCCATGGGCATCGAGGGCTGCGGGCACATCGTCAGCGCCTACGACCTCGCGATCGACGAGCAGAGCCCGATCGTGGGCATCTGGCACTCGGGCGGGGCCCGGCTGGCCGAGGGTGTGAAGGCATTGCACGGTGTCGGCTTGGTGTTCGAGGCCATGATCCGTGCGTCGGGCTCCATCCCGCAGATTTCTGTGGTGGTCGGCTTCGCGGCCGGAGGCGCGGCGTACGGCCCGGCGCTGACTGACGTGATCATCATGGCGCCCGACAGCCGGGTGTTCGTCACCGGACCCGACGTGGTGCGCAGCGTCACCGGCGAGGACGTCGACATGGCCTCGCTCGGCGGACCCGAAACCCACCACAAGAAGTCTGGGGTGTGCCACATCGTCGCCGACGACGAGCCCGACTCCTACGCCCGCGCGCGACGGTTGATCGGATTGTTCTGCCAGCAGGGGCATTTCGACCGCAGCAAGGCCGAGGCCGGAGACACCGACATCCACGCGCTGCTGCCGGAGTCGTCACGGCGCGCCTACGAGGTGCGTCCGATCGTGGCCGCGATCCTGGACCAGGACACGCCGTTCGACGAGTTCCAGGCCAATTGGGCACCGTCGATGGTGGTCGGGCTGAGTCGACTGTCCGGCCGGACCGTCGGCGTGCTGGCCAACAACCCGCTGCGCCTCGGCGGCTGCCTGAACTCCGAAAGCGCCGAGAAGGCAGCGCGTTTCGTGCGGATGTGTGACGCGTTCGGGATCCCGCTCGTGGTGATCGTCGACGTTCCAGGCTACCTGCCGGGTGTCGATCAGGAATGGGGAGGCGTGGTACGCCGCGGCGCCAAGCTGCTGCACGCCTTCGGTGAGTGCACCGTTCCGCGGGTCACGCTGGTCACCCGCAAGACCTACGGCGGGGCCTACATCGCGATGAACTCACGCTCCCTGAATGCCACCAAGGTGTTCGCCTGGCCGGACGCCGAGGTGGCGGTGATGGGCGCCAAGGCCGCGGTGGGGATCCTGCACAAGAGGAAGCTGGCCGCCGCGCCCGACGACGAACGCGAGGCACTGCACAACGAACTGGCCGCCGAGCACGAACGGCTCGCCGGGGGTGTCGACAGCGCGATCGAGATCGGTGTCGTGGACGAGAAGATCGACCCCGCGCACACCCGCAGCAAGCTGACCGAGGCGCTGGCCGCGGCGCCCGCTCGGCGAGGGCGCCACAAGAACATTCCGCTGTAGCTTTCCCGATTTTCTCCGCGAGCGGCGGCGTTGTCACACTGGCCACACCAGTCTCTGCAGCGGACCCGAGTGACGAAGTGCCCGCCTCTGAGCGACTACGACGTTGCAGGCCTAGTCGCGCAGAGGCGGGCACTTCGAGGCATGCTTCCCGGCCAGAGGCGCCCGTGGCAGATGTGACCTGGCGCGCTGGCTAGCCGACGCCCTGGCTGAGCCAGGCCACTTCGCCGGCGTCGCCGCCGTCGCGATAGGACTCCAGCGCCTCGTCCCACGGCGTGCCCAGCACGGAGTCGAGCTCCGCGGCCAGCATGTCGGCGCCGTGCACCATCATCGACCGCAACCGCATCTCGCCGACCATGACGTCGCCGTTGGCGCTCATCGCCCCGCTCCACAGACCAAGCTGCGGCGTGTGGCTGAACCGCTGGCCGTCGACTCCCGGGCTGGGGTCCTCAGTGACCTCGAACCGCAGCACCGACCAGGAGCGCAGGGCACTGGCCAGCCTGGCACCGGTGCCGACCGGCCCCAACCAGTTGGTGACGGCGCGCAACTGCCCGGGCATCGCCGGCTGCGGCGTCCACTTCAGGTTGGCCTGGGCCTGCAGGGTCGACGACAGGGCCCACTCGACATGCGGGCAAACAGCGGCGGGCGAGGCGTGGACGTACACCACGCCGGTAGCCACGTCGGCGAATTGATTCGACGTATGCATTTCCTGCTCCTTCGGTTCCACGAGGGACGTCTTCCCCAACGACCTGGTGGACCCGCGAGCGGGATAGGTATCAATTTATGTGTCGTGCGTGTCTATTGTGCCTCTTGTTACCCATGTTGCGCTAGTGTCTGTTTTTTCCTGAGCCGAATTCGGCGAGCACGGCGTCGGAAAGCGCTGGCCACGGCTGCAAAGCCCACGTCCCGAAGTCGCGGTTTGTGAGCACCACCACCGCCAGGTCCGCGTCGGGATCGGCCCAGATGAAGCCCCCCGACTGGCCGAAGTGGCCGTACGTCCGGGCGGAGTTGAGCGACCCCGTCCAGTGCGGTGACTTGGTGTCGCGGAGCTCGAATCCCAGCCCCCAGTCGTTGGGTCGCTGCACCCCGTAGCCGGGCAGCACCCCGTCCAGGCCGGGAAACTGCACCGTCGTCGCCTCGGCATGCAGCTGCGCCGACACCGTCGCGGGACGCAGCAGGTCGCCCGCGAACGCCGCCAGGTCCGCCACGGTCGAGGTTCCCCCGAACCCGGCTTCGGGCGCGCCGCCCTCGAGGCGCGTCGCCGCCATGCCCAACGGTTCGCACACCGCCTCCTGCAGGTAGCGGCCGAATTCGATGCCCGACTCCCGCTGTACGGTCTCGGCCAGCACGGTGAAGCCGTAGTTGGAGTACATGCGCCGGGTGCCGGGCTGGGCCAGCACTTCGTCGGAGTGCATCGCCAGGCCCGACGCGTGCGCCAGCAGGTGCCGGATCGTGGCTCCGGGCGGGCCGGCCGGGGAGTCGAGGTCGACGACGCCCTCCTCGACCGCGACCTGCACGGCCCGCGCCACCAGCGGCTTGGTCACCGAGGCGAGCGCGAACACCTGCCCGGTGTCGCCGTGGCACGCCAGCACCCCGTCGGGTCCGATCACCGCGGCGGCCGCGGCCGGGACCGGCCAGTCCGTGATCGCAGCCAGGGCTCCCGGGGCTGGGGTCATTTCCTGGCGATGTAGTAATTGTTCAGCGGGTCGGAGTCGATCTCGGCGACCCGCACGTCGTCGAAACCGGCGTCGACGAGCATCGATACGGCCAGTTGCGTCCCCCAGGCGGCGCCCAGCCCGGCGCCGTCGGCGGCCAGCGACACCGTCATGCAATGCATCAACGACGTCGTGTAGAGGTAGGTGCTCATCGGAACGCCGACGTTCTCCTCGAGCCGGCTCGACGCCCTGATGTCGGCCATCAGGAACACCCCGTCCGAGCGCAAAGCGCGCTGGATATTGGCCAGCACCCGGGCCGGCTGCGCCTGGTCGTGGATGGCGTCGAACACGGTGATGACGTCGTAGGCGGCCTCCTTATTGAGCTCCGCCAGGTTGTGGCTTTCGAAGGACGCGTTCGTCAGGCCGAGGCTGGCTGCCTCCCGGGCGCCGGCCGCAATGGCTTCGGCGGAGAAGTCGATGCCGGTGAACCGGCTCGCCGGAAACGCCTTCGCCATGACGTTGATCGCGTGGCCGCTGCCGCAGCCGAAGTCGGCGACGTCGGCCCCGGCGCGCAGCCGGTCGACCAGTCCGTCGACCAACGGCAGCACGGTGTCGACGAGCGCGGTGT
>CAZZHX010000150.1:7044-7589 GCA_964653535.1 uncultured Mycobacterium sp.
GTCGTAGACGACGGCGCTCTGCTCGGCCATCACTTCGTGGAAGCGGGGAAACTCGCTGTAGTGCAGGCCTCCGCCGTCGCGGAAGCAGCCGATGATCTTCTGCTCGACGCCGGCGAGCTGCGGGATGAGCAGCGACACCAGGGCGAGGTTGTCCGGCCCGGCCGCGCGGGTCAACACGGCCGCGCGGTGCGGCGGCAGCACGTAGCGGCCGGCGCCGGGTTCGCTTCCGGGGCGGTAGTCGACGACGCGCCCGGTTGTCATGCCGGCCAGCCACTCCCGGACGTAGCGCTCGTGCAGGCCGGCGGCCTCGGCGATCTGCGCGCTGGTCGACGGTGGCAGCCCGGCGAGGGCATCCAGCAGGCCGCTCTGGTGTCCGATGCTCAGCAACAGCGCCAGGCCGGCGCCGTCGAGGGCCGCGGCGATGCGCCCGGTGAATTCCTTCGTGGTTTCGGTCGACGTCTCAGCGGCGGTCTCGGTCACGCTGAGCGACGCTACACCGACGCAGTAGGTTGATGCGCATGAGTCAGACAGTGCGCGGAGTGATT
>CAZZHX010000151.1:0-7577 GCA_964653535.1 uncultured Mycobacterium sp.
ATCTGGAGGAGCTGCTGGATCTGCTCGACTTCGACGGCGACATCGACCTCGACGTCGAGGGCAACCGCGCGATCGTGAGCATCGACGGCAGCGACGACCTGAACAAGTTGGTCGGCCGCACCGGCGAGGTGCTCGATGCGTTGCAGGAGCTGACGCGGCTGGCGGTGCATCAAAAGACCGGAGAACGTAGCCGCCTGATGCTCGACGTCGCGAACTGGCGGCGGGGGCGGCGCGAGGAACTGGCGGCCCTCGGCGACAAGGTTGCGCGGCGGGTGTTGGAGTCAGGGGAGCGCGAGGCACTGTCCCCGATGACGCCGTTTGAGCGCAAGATCGTGCACGACGCCGTGGCGGCGGTCCCTGGGGTGCATAGCGAGAGCGAGGGTGTCGAACCGGCGCGCCGCGTCGTTGTGCTGCCCGACTGACCGGGAGCTCGGCGAAGAGTTACAGCCATGTAGTTCCGGCGCCCAGCGGGCAAAGGATGTTTCACGTGAAACATAACGGGACCGAGGCGGCTGCCGCGATTTTTGGTCCGCGGCTCAAGGTGGCCCTGCGCTACGCCGACGAGCTGGCCGACGCGGGCGTGGCCCGCGGGCTGATCGGGCCGAATGAAGTAGACCGCCTCTGGGACCGCCACATTCTCAACAGCGTGGCGCTGGCGGAACTTCTCCAACCGGGAGAGCGAGTGATCGACATCGGGAGCGGAGCCGGGTTGCCGGGGATTCCCTTGGCCATCGCGCGGCCCGACCTCGACGTTGTGCTGCTCGAGCCCTTGCTGCGGCGGAGCGAATTTCTCACCGAGGTGACCGGGCGACTAGGGTTGGCCGTCGAGGTGGTGCGCGGGCGAGCCGAGGACCGCTGGGTGCGCGATCGGCTGGGCGAGAGGGACGTTGCGGTGTCGCGAGCGGTGGCAGCATTGGACAAGCTGACGAAGTGGAGTATGCCGTTGCTACGACCGGGCGGACGCATGGTCGCAATCAAGGGGGAGCGCGCGGCCAGCGAGATCGCGGCACACCGCAGGGCGATGGAGGCGGCGGGGGCCGTCGAGATCGGTGTGGTGACGTGCGGTGCGGAGTATGTGCAGCCCCCCGCGACCGCGGTCGTCGCGCGGCGGGCCCCGGTACGGCGCCGGGCGGGCAGAACGCGATGAGTCCATCCCACGACGCTTCCGGTCATGTTTCACGTGAAACATCCCCCGAATTGGACACCCCGATCGGCGCCGCTGCGGAGCGCGCCATGCGGGTCCTGCACACCACCTACGAGCCGCTGCCCCGACCTGCCCACCGCCGCGTGTTCACCGTCGCGAACCAGAAAGGCGGTGTCGGCAAGACGACGACGGCGGTCAACCTCGCGGCCGCGCTCGCCATCCAGGGACTCAAGACCCTCGTCATCGATCTCGATCCCCAGGGCAACGCGAGCACCGCACTAGGCATCGCCGACCGTCATGCGGGGACCCCGTCGTCCTACGAGGTGCTCCTCGGCGAGGTCACCCTCGATGAGGCGATACGGGCGAGCCCGCACAGCCCGCGGCT
The DNA here is from genome assembly GCA_964653535.1 of uncultured Mycobacterium sp. Lineage (GTDB taxonomy): Bacteria > Actinomycetota > Actinomycetes > Mycobacteriales > Mycobacteriaceae > Mycobacterium. Next base: position 1,530 of record CAZZHX010000151.1, read on the forward strand.
GTTCTGTCTTCCCGCGACGATCGACCTGGCCGGCGCAGAGATCGAACTGGTGAGCATGGTGGCGCGGGAGAATCGCCTGCGGACCGCACTCGTCGCGCTCGACAAGTTCGACTTCGACTACGTGTTCATCGACTGCCCGCCGTCGCTCGGGCTGCTCACGATCAACGCGCTCGTGGCCGCGCCCGAGGTGTTGATCCCGATCCAGTGCGAGTACTACGCGCTCGAGGGCGTGTCGCAGTTGATGCGCAACATCGAGATGGTGAAGGCCCACCTCAACCCCGGACTCGAGGTCACCACCGTGATCCTTACCATGCACGACGGGCGCACCAAGCTCGCCGACCAGGTCGCCGAGGAGGTACGACGGCACTTCGGGGATAAGGTTCTGCGGGCGGTGATCCCGCGCAGCGTCAAAGTCTCCGAGGCGCCCGGCTACAGCATGACCATCATCGATTACGACCCGGGCTCGCGGGGGGCGATGAGTTACCTCGACGCCAGCCGCGAACTCGCCACCGGCGCCACGCGCCACTCCTGAAGGGAAAACCATGACGCAGCCGTCACGCAAAAAGGGCGGCCTCGGCCGAGGGCTGGCTTCGCTCATCCCGACAGGCCCGGCCGCCAGCGACTCGGGGCCGGCGACGCTGGGGCCCCGCATGGGGGACGCCGCGGCCGACGTGTTGATCGGGGGCCGTGCGCCGGACGACGCGGGGGTCGGCTCGGGGGTCGGCGCCGTCTACCGGGAAATCTCCCCGGCCGACGTCGAACCCAACCCGCGCCAGCCGCGGCAGGTGTTCGACGAGGAGGCGCTGTCGGAACTGGTGCACTCCATTCGCGAGTTCGGTCTCCTGCAACCGATCGTGGTGCGGGCGGTCCCCGGGGCTGCGACTGGCGTGCGGTACCAGCTCGTGATGGGGGAGCGGCGGTGGCGGGCCGCCCAGCAGGTGGGCCTGACCGCCATCCCGGCGATTGTCCGCGAGACCGACGACGACAATCTCCTGCGCGACGCCCTGCTGGAGAACATCCATCGGGCGCAACTGAACCCGCTGGAAGAGGCGGCGGCCTACCAGCAACTGCTTGATGAGTTCGGTGTCACCCATGACGAACTGGCGTCTCGCATTGGTCGCTCGAGGCCGCTCATCTCGAACATGATCCGCCTGCTCAAGTTGCCCATCCCGGTCCAGCGGCGCGTGGCCGCGGGCGTCCTGTCGGCTGGTCACGCGCGGGCGCTGCTGGCGTTGGAGGCCGGGCCGGAGGCGCAGGAAGCACTGGCCAGCCGGATCGTCGCCGAGGGGATGTCGGTGCGCGCGACGGAGGAGGCCGTCACACTGGCTAACCGCAGCGGGGGTACCGCCCCCGCACCCCCGCGTCGCAAGCCGATCCGCATGCCCGGCCTGCAGGACGTCGCCGAGCGACTGTCGAACGCCCTCGACACCCGGGTGAGTGTCAGCCTGGGCAAGCGCAAGGGCAAGATCGTGGTGGAGTTCGGGTCGGTCGACGACCTACAGCGCATCGTCGGCATGATTACCGAGGCCACACCGTAACCACACCGCGACCCCACCCACGAGCGTAATTACGTCACTGTGACGCTCCGGGGGTGTGAGCGAATCGTCCCGGGCGCGGACGCACGCGGCAAAATCCGGAAAACCGTTGCGCGGCAGGGGATTTCGTGCGCCCTACCTGCGGCGGCGGCGCGCCTGGGCGCCCCCGGCCCGTCCGTCTCGCTAAAGCTGGCCTGAGCGTGGGCAACTCTCCTATCCTTAGGGTGCCGACTCACATCGGCTGCAGTACCGCACGGAGGCCAGGAGGCTAGTGTCCGCTCGCATCATGCCGTTGCGGCTCGAGGCGTTCGAGCACCTTCCCAAGCACGCACGCCGGTGCGTTTTCTGGGAGGTCGACCCCGCCATCCTCGATGACCAGGGCCACCTCGCCGACCCCGAATTCGAAAAAGAGGCGTGGCTGTCGATGGTGATGCTGGAGTGGGGGTGCTGCGGCCAGGTCGCGATCCAGGTGGCTGACCGAGACCCCGGCGCTGCCGCTGATGACGTGGGGGTCGCCGCCGACGACCCCGGGGCTGAGCAGCAGTGCCTCGGCTACATCCTGTACGCCCCGCCGGGGGCGGTGCCGCGGGCGCAACGGTTTCCCACCGGGCCGGTGTCCGCCGACGCGGTGCTGCTGACGTCGATGGGAATCGAACCCGGGCAGGCCGCCGAGGACCTGCCGCGCGCACTCATCGCGCGGGTCGTCGACGAGCTGATGCGGCGCGGGGTGCGGGCGCTTGAGGCGTTCGGCCGGACGCCGGCGGCGGCAGAGTTGCATGAGCTCGCCCTGGCGGGCCCGGACGTGTGGCCGGTGTTGGAAGCCCTGGGTGACTGTTCGGTGGAGCACTGCATCATCGACGCCGACTTCCTCGAGGCGGCGGGGTTTGTGGTGGTGGCGCCGCATCCGTACTTCCCGCGACTGCGACTGGAGCTGGACAAGGGGCTCGGCTGGAAGGCCGATGTGGAGGCCGCGCTGGAGCGCCTGCTGGAAACCGCCCAGCTGCAACAGCCCGTCGGGGCGGGCGCCGGCAGCGTGGGTTTAAGAGCCGCCCAGCCGGGTGGTGCGCTCGGCCGCCATCTCGTGGGCCAGCAGTTCGGCGAAGGTGAATGTGCCTGTGGGGCGGTCGTTTTTACCCAGCAGGTAGAGGCGCTTGACTGCGGCAAGGATGCCCTCGGCGATGGCGTCTCGGGTCTGCACCGTCATCAGTGCCGCGCGATCGTGTGGGTTGGTGATGTATCCGACGTCGACCTGAACCGTCGGCATCCGCGTCAACCGCAGCAGGTCCCAGGTGCGGCCGTGCGTCCGGCAGTCGGGTAAGCGTGTGCGGGCCACCACTTCACGCTGAATGAAGTCGGCGAGGTTGTGTCCGATGGTGGACACCGAACCGTGCGCGTTGCCGAAGTGGAAGGTGGCGATACCGCTGGCGAACGAGCTCGCCTGAGCCTCACAGCGCAGGCTGATCATCAGATCAGCGCCGACGCTGTTGGCGATCGCGGCGCGCACGGAGTCCGAGGGACCGCGGTTGGCCGGCCGCGACAGGAACGTTTCCATGCCGATCGCGGTCATCCGTCCCTCGAGGCGACTCGCCAAGTCCCACAGGATCTCCGCCTCGCTGAGGGGCCCGTTCGGGCCGTGGGCGATCAGACCGTGGTCGGGGCCGCCCCGGCCCGGGTCGATGATGATCCGCTTGCCCGACAGTTTGGGACCCGACCGGCGGACCCGCTCCTCTTCGCGAATGGCGTGCGGTGAGCCGCCACTGACCCGCGAACTCAGAAAATACAACGACCGCAGGGTCTCCGGGCCGCAGATCCCGTCGGAGGCGAGCCCGGACTCGCGCTGATACGACATCAGGGCGTTGTGGGTCTGCAGCCCGAAATCGCCGTCGACCAGGTCGGAGTAGAAGCCGAGGTCCTGCAGCCGCGCCTGCAGGGTGGCGACGTCGTCGCCGTAAAGCGGAGCGCCGAACTGGTGGTAGAGCGTGCGCGCCCCGAGCCGGTAGGAGGCCTCTTTCAACGCCCGGAAGGTGGTCTCGCCGACGATGCCGTCCACCAGCAGTGCACGCCGCTGCTGGAACGCGCGCACCGCCTGGTCGAGTTCGGCATCGAAGAAGTCGAGCGCTACATGCCGCCCGGTGTTGAGGTCTTCCTCGGGATTCTCCAGGAGGCCGAGCGAGGCCAGCGTGAGCCGGATCTCCACCACGGCCGCGCCGCGGTCACCGCAGCGCAGCGGGCCCCCGTGTTCGCGGCGCGGATCGGACATGCCGGGGGCCTTCCGGGGAAGAAAAGACGGACTGACGGCTGGACATCAGCCACCCGTTATTGTCGCAGACCCCACCGATTTCCGGAAAAACCCAGGCCGATCAGGTGAGATTGGGTACGGCGTCGGAAAGTTCGCGCAACAGCGCCGCCTTGCCCTTGGCGCCGACGATCCGCTTCACCGGGTGGCCGTCTTTGAACAGGATCATCGTGGGGATCGACACCACCTGGAACTCGCGGGCCGTCTCGGGGTTGGCGTCGACGTCGACCTTGGCGACGGTGAGACGGCCCGCACCCTCGGCGGCGATCTCCTCGAGGACCGGCGCGACCATCTTGCAGGGCCCACACCATGACGCCCAGAAGTCAACCAGCACCGGCGTTGTGCTCGACAGCACCTCGGTGCGGAAGGACGCATCGGAGACGTCGATGGTGGCGCCAGGTTGGTGGGAACCCGGCTGGGAACTTTTGTCAGCGTCGGTCATTGCGGTGCTCCAATCACGATGTCGTTACTGCCCGATTGTGCGCGGCGGAGCCGGACGCGGCCGCTCCGGGGCGTTCAGAGTCGGCCAGCCAGCGCTCGGCGTCGATGGCTGCGGCACAGCCCGTTCCGGCGGCGGTGACGGCCTGGCGGTAGGTGTGGTCGACGAGGTCCCCGGCGGCGAACACACCCTCCAGGGAGGTGGCCGTGCTGGGTGCCCGCACCCGCACGTACCCGTTCGGGTCGATGTCGACGGCGTCGCGCACCAGCGCCGATCGCGGCTCGTGACCGATCGCCACGAACACCCCCGTCACCGGCAGCGTCGTCTCCTTCCCGGTGACGGTGTTGCGCAACCGCAGCCCGGTGACCGTCTCGGTGCCCTCGACGGCGAGCACCGCCTGGTTGGTGGCGAAGGTGATCTTGTCGTTGGTGCGCGCGCGGTCGAGCATGATCCTCGACGCCCGGAACTCGTCGCGGCGGTGCACCAGCGTCACGCTGCGGGCGAATCGCGTCAGGAACGTCGCCTCCTCCATCGCCGAGTCACCGCCGCCGACGACGGCGATGTCCTGGTCGCGGAAGAAGAATCCGTCGCAGGTGGCGCACGAGCTCACCCCGCGGCCCAATAACTCCTGCTCCCCGGGAACCCCGAGGTAGCGCGCCGCGGCGCCCATCGCCAGAATGACCGACCGCGCCCGGTGGGTCTCACCGGAGCCGGTCACCACCGACTTGACCGGCCCGTCCAGCGAGACCGACTCGACGTCGTCGGTGCGCAGGTCGGCGCCGAAGCGCAGTGCCTGCTCACGCATCTGGTCCATCAACTCCGGCCCCATGATGCCGTCGCGGAACCCCGGATAGTTCTCCACCTCGGTCGTTGTCATCAGCGCGCCACCGTACTCGGTGCCCTCGAACACCAGCGGGGCGAGCTGCGCCCGCGCCGTGTAGAGCGCCGCGGTGTATCCGGCGGGACCAGAGCCGATGATGATCACGTCGTGGACGGTGTCGGCGGTCATGCGGGCCTTTCGAACGGGGGTCCTACGGATACCTACCAACGCCAGCGTAGGCGCGCCTGTTCCCGCGGGCGCCCAGACACACTAGGGGCGGGGGACCTCGGTGCTGGCCAGCAGCCCGGTGTCGGCGGCGCTGCAGGTCGACGCCACGGCGAACACCGCCAGGGTGTCGGCCGTGTCGGCCGCCATCACCAACAGCACGCCGGGGTGGGCGTCGATCGCGACCGGCCGTGCGCCCAGGATCGGCGTCGACGCCGGATAGCCGAGGCCGCCGAGGCACGACGCGCGGCGGGACGGGTCGCCGAGCACGCCGCCGTAGTCGGGCGCGCGGCTCAGCAGGCCCCAGATCTCGGCCTGCGTGAGCGGGATCGCCCCGCCCGTCTCGGAAGGCGGCTGCGAGACCGTGATGTGCTGCGCCGTCGGGGATGTCGCGCCGGGTCCCGCGACGGGTGTCGGGAAGCGCAGCAGGGCCACCGTGCCGATGGCGCCCGCGGCCAGCGCCGCGCACACGCCCGCCACGGCGGCGATCGCGCGGGCCCGGCGGGCACGCGGCCGCGCGAAATGCGCACGCGGTATCGACGCCGGGTCGGCCGCCGGGTCAGTGACGGGGGCGCCAGCGAGGTCAGCGATGTCGCGGCGCACCCGCTGCAGGGCCCGCAGCACGCGTTCGGCGTCCGGGTCGGCGCGGACCCGCCTGCGCACCCGGGCGGCGGTGTCGTCGTCGAGCAGCCCGGCCTGCAGATCGGCGAGCACCTCAACCGTCAGCGGCGGG
>CAZZHX010000152.1:0-7378 GCA_964653535.1 uncultured Mycobacterium sp.
CCGGCGGCGCCGCCGGAACGCGGCCCGGCACCGCACGGAGGGGGTCGGGAACACCGGCGCATCGGGGTGGACATGTTCGCCCTGCACGGCAAGAGGGCCCTGGTGACCGGGGCGTCTGGCGACCTCGGTCGTGTCGTGGCGCTGGCGTACCGTCAGGCCGGCGCGCAGGTGGCCGTCGCCGACCGGGACCCGCGGACACTGGACGCGCTCGTCGCCGACATCGCGGCGGCCGGAGCCGGCACGGTCCTACCCCTGGGCTTCGATCCGGCCGACCCAGCGGAGGCGACCGCCCTGCTCGGACGGGTGACCGCGGAGTTCGGTGGCGTCGACATCGTGGTCTGCAACCCGGGCCTCGGAGCAGTCAACGGACTCCTGGACATGGGGTTGGCAGAGTTCCAGCGCCTCCAGCAGGCGGGCGTCACGAGTGTCTTCCTCACCGCCCAGGCGGCGGCCACGGCGATGACGCGGGAAGGCCGGGGCGGGTCCATCATCACCACCACCTCGATGCCGCACCGCGGCGACGTCACCCGGCAGGCGGGGCATCCGCGCATCGCCGAGGCCGCCCTCGTCCAGCTCACCCGCTCGCTGGCCGTGGAACTCGCGCCCCACGACATCCGCGTCAACAGCGTCAGCCCGGGCTACTTCCGCCGCGCGACCGAATCGCCGACCGACAATGACCGGCGCCCAGCGTCGACGATCCCGCTCGGTCGGGTCGGCCGGCCCGACGAACTTGTCGGTCTCTACATCTATCTGGCGAGCGACGCGTCCAGCTACGTGACGGGCTCGGACATCGTGATCGACGGCGGGCGCGCCTGTCTGTGAGGTCGGTCCTTCTGCGCGCTGCCGCTCAGCCTCAGCGTTAGTGGGCGCGAGATTGGACCGTGCGCCGAGCGCGCCACGGTCTGATCAGCCGGGCAACACCTGATTGTCGAGGTCGCGGCCCTGCTCCTGGTCGACGTTCGTGTACGTCGTCGCGGCGTCGTTGGTGTTCGCCGCCTGGGTGTCGCACACACCCTGCATGACGTCGCAGGCAGCGTTGAGTACCGCCACAGCACCACCCATCGCGCTGTTACCGATGCCGACGTACGGGCCGTGGGTTTTCCACATGTCGGCAACTGCGGTGTCAAGGTGTGCGACGGCTGATCCCAGGGATTGCGCGGCTGTTTGCTGCTGCCGGGCGAGACTGGCCAGATGGTCGGGGTTGACTGTTAGGACGGGCGACGACCCTGACGAGGTGAGTTGGGTCGCCGTCGGATCCGGGGCGCTAGCCGCCTGCATCGCGAGCCTGTTCAATTTCTCCATCGCACGGTCCACAGCTCTACTGGTTTCACTGCCGTAATAAATCAGATAACCGATGATCGATACTGCTCCCATTACCGCTGTCACCATAGATATTCGGAGGTACCGTAAACTTAATTTCTTCGCCGCATAGAAGGCTGCGATCGTCGCGCCGGGATCTGGGCTTGGCACATCGGCAGCCGCGGCCGCCGCGAACACCGATGGCAGTATCACGGTCGAATACACGGTTGCCGCCCCCAGGAGAGCCATTTTCACCGACGCGAACGCTATCCGCATGTGCGTGACGGTATCGGCTTGTGCTGCGGTAATACCAGCAAGCTCGCGCAGCACATCGGCGACCGCCCCCGCGTCGGCCGCTTGCCGACCAGTGTTGCCGCCGTAGAGATCGGCCGCTAAGCCAGACCACAGGTACGGATCAGGACGGGCCTGCCGGAGGGCGTAACTCGTCGCGTCGACTCCCCCAGCGCTCGCGATGAACCCTTCACCACGCACCGGAATACCATAACCCGCCAGTTGCTCACAAACGTTAACGACCGCCTCACCGAGGCTCAGCCAGTTTGTGCCGAAAGATAACATCACAAGGTGATAATTTGCCGTACACAGACCTTTCTCCACTACCTCGTCATCATATTTTTCACCGGCGTAGGTCTTTAATCGGATAGCCCCCAAGAGGTGAGGCAGAGCGGCAGTAGACAGGGCGGACGTACTCACATCAAGCGCCGTCGCGACCGCATTGGTGCCCGACATCCCCGCAGTGCCCGCAGAATCCACACCGCTGAGATCCATAATATTTTTGACCAAATCACCGAGGGATAACAATTGCTCGACGGCCAATCGAGATCCCCGCCACGAGAAGAAGCCCGATTTCTTCGACTCGGGATCAAGCAGAGAAGCATCAGAATCATCTTTAAATCCCATAACATCCGCTAGGACGTCGTCATTCTCGCCAAATTCTTTTTTCAGGACGTCTGCGTCTACCGAATGTTCGTCAAATTTTGGCATCGATGGCGGCCGTTTGTTTGACAGCTTCGGGTTATTCGCCAACCCTCCATGGCCTTCTGATATTACATCACTAACAGCGCTACTATGAGAAGAACCACGACCTCCATTGGGATCCAAATAACCCCATAAATTATTCAAAAAATGATCAAATGGTTCCTTTGGATACGTCATCTGGGTCTTCGTGGGTCGCTGGTACGGCGGGCGCGGGCCCTGACTACCTGGCCAGAATAATAAACCGACCGGGACGTCGTGTTACGAACTCTGGGCTGGGGCGCGCCGATGTACGCGGTACGCGAACTCCGCTTGGTTATTCGGGCTCGACTTCTCCGACATTGTCAACTCTCCGACATTGCAGCCCCGTTTGTGACGCCGCCCGGATCGACAGGGGGATTTCCGCCGACTGTCGACTCCGGGGCCGACCGGGAGATCTTGTCGCCCTGCTGGTGATCGGCACGGGTGTAGGTCGTGCCTGCATTGTCCAGTTGGTCGGCTAGGAAATCGGAGAGCCTCCCCATGGCCTCGCCCGCCGCCTTTCGCGCTTGTACGGCCTTCCCGAAGGCGAGATTGCCCTGAGCGGTGTACACACCATGGGTCGTCCAGAGCGCTGCACCGACCCGATCGGTCGATGCGGTCGCATGTCCCACGTCGGCCGCGGCCTGCCGCTGTGCGCCGGCCAACTGATGGAGGTACGGCGGATCGACGTTCAGGTCCTTCATGGGTTCTCCTCGCTGACTCGGGGGGAGGGGGGTCGCTAGAGGGGGCGCTCAGCCCCGCCTGCCGGCGGGCCGGCTATCGAGGCTGGACCGGCGGCTGCTGCGTCCACGGGTGCGCGACCGGAACCGGCGACCGCACCGGCTGAGGTCTCGCCGGCCGTGTCGGGTTCCGCGGCGGCCGGTCCGGAAGGCGGGCCTGGCTCGGCGGTGGGGTCCTTGGCGTGACGGCCGGATTGGGCAGACTGGGCGGCCATCTGGGCGAACTGCTGCACCGACTGCATCCCCTGGGTGGCGGCCTGGGCGAGGGCCGGCTCCATCTGCATGGCCATCCCCACTGCGGCACCCACCTGATTGAGGCTCGATGACGCACCCGCGGGAGCCGCGGACGCTGCCGGCGCCGCAGAGGCCGCCGGGGCCGCGCCGGGAGAGGAGGCGGGAGCCGCAGAGGCCGCCGGAGCTGCGGACGCTGCCGGCGCCGCGGCGGACCCCACCGCCGGGGACGCCGCCTTCACCATCGGGCCCGCTCCGATCGTCGCCCCGGCGTCCTTGGCTACCTTCTCGTAGGAGGCTATCGCGTCTTGGGCGGAATTAGCGTTGAGGCAGCCCTCAGTTACCGCGTAGCTGAGTAGGCCTAGGACTGTCAAAAACGCGGCCGTGCAAGTCGCGTTGACGAACTTTGTCACCGCAGTACCAGCGAAGTCCCCGCTCGCTATGGCCGATCCGACTAAGGCACCGACAATGATTGCTGCGGCCCCGAGGGTCACTTTGACGCCCGCGAGTCCGTTACGAACTTTCTCGACTTGGCCGGCCTGAAGGCCCATCAGGATGGCAATCTCACGGTCCAACTCCGCTACCCGCGCCGCGAAACCCTTCTGATCGTCGTTCCGGGCCGCGTACACATCGGCTGCTGATCCGGACCACTGGGACGGGTTGGGGTCCGCACTGATCAGGAATCCGCGGACCGCGTCGAAGTTTGAAGCGCCAGTGGTGAACGCTTGTCCCGTATCAGGGGGGCCGAAGCCGTTGGCGGCTTCGACCGCCGTGACCACCGCTATCGTTTTGTAGATAACGCCGCCCCCGACAAGGATGCCTCCCTGAAATTTTTCCATGGTCTTATACAAAATTTGGAATTGCGACGCCACAACGGCCACGTCCGCGACCGTGTCAATTGCCCCAGCGACCGTGAAATTGCCGGTTGCGAAGGCGGCCACATTTTTCATCGCGTCACTGACAGCCAATATGTCGGTCAGCAAAATCATTGGACCGCTGCCCGATTTTATTTTCATCGATCGAATCCGATCGAATCCACCGTCGGCCAAAAATTGTCTCCTTGATTACCGAAAGCTGGTTTGTGCGCGGCCCAAGGGATACGAAGTATGCCCCAGACTCCAGCGAGCTTATCTTCGTTGCGCCGCTCAGGCTAGTGGAATCTGTCGGGATAGGACGCGCTCAGACCTCGACGCCCGACGATGTCGTCGCCGGTCGGCCCGCAGTCGGCGACTGGAGGGGAACGCCCTCCTGGGTCTGGTCTCCAGGGGCCGCGCCGTCGGCGGACGTCTCGAGCGGTCCTCCGCGGTCGGTCGCCGGTGCTTCGTCGACCGATCGGCCCTGCGCGGCCAGGTGCGCGGGCGTCCCGCCGCCGCGCGACGCGCTTCCCGCGACTTGTTGCACGCCCTGCATGACGACTTGGACGCCTTGCTGCAGTCCCTGCGCGGCAGACGCGGCCACAACCGCGACCTGACCGGTTTGCGCCGCTGTCTGGCCGGGCTGCGCCGCACTGGCGGGACCCACCGCCAGGCCCGCCCCGGGCGTGTTCGCCGCCCCCGCCAGGGAGTCCCGTGGGCCGGCCACAGCGTCGCCCACATGCTGACCCGCGCCGACGAAGGTGCCCAACCGCCGGTCGGCGTCGGTGTACGCGCGCGCCGCCGCGACGATGTTGGATCCGGATCTCATGACGGCGTCCTTGACGGCAGGCAGGCCCTCCATGACCGGCGATTCGATGATCGGCATCGTTTCACCGATCGCCATCGAGATGGAATCGGTTCCGGTCGCGTCAATCGGCGACGGGGCATCCGGGAAAGACAATTCCCGTAGTGCGGCACCCGCAGCCGCCAGACGAACGGGATCGACGGTCAACGATTCAGTCATGGCACGATCTCCCGGCGGTGGATCCTCAGAATCGGATATTGCGAACGATGTCGTAGACGCTGGTGATCCACAGCAGCATCGGAATGATCGAGGCGACCAGGGTGCCGTCGAGCAGTTCCAGGATCCGCTTGCCCACTGGGGAGATGCGACCGATCCTCGCCACCGCACCCACGACGGCCAGCGCCACCAGCCCGGCCGCCACCAGGATCGTCAGGAAGATCCAGGCGCTGTGCGGATACCACAGGCTCAACCTGATCATCACCCCGATCGGAACGGCGACCGCCGCGGCCAGCAGCGCCCATCCGCACCAGCGCTCCGCGTAGAGACGCGACCGGAACCCGCACACCGCCGCGACGAGCCCGGCCACCACCAGGCTCGGGATGAAGAAGTGGCCGCGCACCACCACGGCGATCGCCCCGGCCGCGAACACCAGCACGCCGGCGGCCACGAACCCGATGAGCAACTGCGCGGCCAGCTTGCTGCGCTCGCTGAGGTGCACGGCGGAGTCCGGCGCCGACTCGATGACGGCCCGCCACGTCGGCGTCTGCCGGTCGAGATCGATCTCGGTTCCCGCCACGGGGTCGAGCAACTCCTCGTTGTCGACGGTCTCGCCGGGAGCCGGGACGGGGGGCAGGGCGAACCGTGCGACCGCCACGGTCAGCTTGGCGGCGCCGGTGACGGTGAACAGCCCGAAGGCAACCGCCCCGGCCGGCACCCAGTGTTGACCGCCGAAGCCGACCAGGAGCGCGGCCACGGCGACCGCGAGCGCGGCGACCGCAGTGAAGGATGCGAGCTCGATCCGCCGACGGGGTCCGCCGCGCGTCGCCAACGTCAACAACACGACGGTGGCGGCGCCGGCCGCGTACTGCGGCGGACCGACCGCGTGACCGCCGACCGGGGCCGGGATCGCCAGCGCGACGGCGACGGCGATCAGGGGGTACGCCGCGGCGAGGAGACTCTCCGCGATATCGGGGTTCTGGTAGTACCTCCGGGCCGCCCAGCTGACCATGAGCGCGACGCCGCCGCCGATGCCCAACCCCAACGGCCACCACAGCGGGTGCCCGGTGCGTGCCCAGCCGATGACGGCGATCACGGCGACCGCCAGGGCGACGACGGGGATCGCCAGCCGGATCCACCGATGCAGCGCCACCCAGTCGAACTGCGGTGATTCATTGAGGACGGCGATCGCGTCGATGACGTCCTCGACCAGCGGACGGTAACGCTCTGTGCGGCTCGCAGCCACCAGGGTCAGGAGGGATCCGTCTACGACGGCGGCGTCGTCGAGTGACTGGTCGGGCTTGAGCGGCGGGGCCCCTGGGCGGGCAAACGTCCACGTCCCCTGTGCGGAAAAGTCGAAGCCGGCCAGGGCACTGGGCGGTGCGTCCTGCAGGATTTCGGCCAGCGCGGCGACGGTGTTGTCGATGTAGGTCTCGATCGGCGCAGCCGCAGGCAACAGCATATCGGCCATCCGCTGTCCGATGAGGATCGTCGCCCGGGTGGTGGCCGGCTTGGCGACGGTTGCCGCGGACGCGGGTCCGGCAGCGGCCGCGGCCGCGGCGGACACAGCGGATGCGGTGTCGGCGGCGGACGCGGCGGCCGGTGCGGCGGCAGCGGTCATGACGTTTCGCCCCCTCTCGCATTCGTCGGGCTCCAACCTGGCCAGCTCAGGGATCGGCACCACGGCGGTGGGCCCGGTCGCGGTCCCAACCCTGCTCAGACCGATTTTAGGCTCGAGCTTAACGCATCACCTGACGGTCAGTTGGGTACCGTCTGAGTGTCGAGATCCTCACTCGTCCGCAGGTCTGGCATTTTCCATTTCCGGTGCAGGTGGTCCTATCACTGGTAGACGGTGGTCCGGTAGAGCTGGCGAAACCCGGTCACGGCAGCGCCGTGTCGGGTGGTGGACGTGGTGGAGCGCTCCCCGCACTCGGGGCAGACCCCACTGCGCGGCGGTGCCCACCACCACCAGTCGGGTCCCGTCCTCACTACGCCGCACCGACTCGACGACCACACCATCGAGATCGAGCAGCAGTGAACTACCGTCAACCATGCCCGCGTTCCTTGACCTGGATGCCTGAAGAACACCCAGTTCACCGGGGCGTCGGCACCCAATCAATCGCCGACACGACACGATGTCGGCCAGCGCCAGACCCCTATCAGATGCGGAGAGCCGCCTTACTGCTGATCGACGCTGGTCTGGTCGAACACCTGGTGGT
>CAZZHX010000153.1:0-7295 GCA_964653535.1 uncultured Mycobacterium sp.
CCCCCCTACTGTGCAATTCCCGACGCGACACGCCGGAAACGCGTCGGCAATTGCACACTCGCGAGGGAGTTACGCGCGGGCGATTGTCACCCGGACGCCGTCGCCGATCTCCGCGGCTTCCGGCCCCGGATCGCCCAACTCGAAACTGGTCGCCAGGATCTCCCCCGCTATCAGCCCACTATGAGTGCGCGCCCACGCGAGGCGCTCGGCGGGCACCGCCATCACCACGCGAATGCGGTCCGAGACGTCCAGCCCCGTCGCCTTGCGTAGCTCCTGCAGTTCGCGGATGCGGTCCTTCGCCCACCCCTCCGCCTCCAGTTCCGGCGTGACATTGCCGTCCAGAATCACCAGCCCCGCGCCGTGGGCCAGCTCTGCGGTGAATTCCGGATCCGCGGCCACCAGCCGTGAGCTGAACTCACCGGGTTGCAGAACCGCCGACCCCGCGGTCAACGTGCCGTCCGCGTTGACGACACCCTCGCCGGCCTTGACGGCCTTGATGGCGGCCTGCACGTCCTTGCCCAGCCGCGGCCCGGCCACCTTGGCATCGACGGTCAACTCGAAGCGCCCGTAGGCGTCAATCGCGTCGGTCAGCTCGACGCTTTTAACGTTGAGTTCTTCGGCGATCAAGTCGGCGAACGGCGCGAGGCGCCCCGGATCATCCACAGCCACAGTCAGCTTGGGAAGCGGCAGGCGAACCCGCAGCTGCTTGGCCTTCCGCAGCGACGACGCGGCCGAACACACGTCGCGGACCTGGTCCATCGTGGCCACCAGCTCGGCGTCCGCGGGGACGACGCCGTCGGCCGGCCAGTCCGTCATGTGCACCGAGCGCCCGCCGGTGAGACCGCGCCAGATGATCTCGGTGACCGACGGGAGCAGCGGAGCCGCCAGTCGCGCGGTCACCTCGAGCACGGTGTGCAGGGTGTCGATGGCGTCGACATCCTCCTGCCAGAACCGCGAACGGGATCGCCGCACATACCAATTGGTCAACGCCTCGGTGAACAAGCGCAGATGCTCGCAGGCCCGAGAGATGTCGCAGGTGTCCATCTCGGCGGTGAGGTCGTCGCGCAGCGCGGCGAGCTTAGCCAGGATGTAGCGGTCCAGCACGTGTGTCGAATCGGTGCGCCAGGTGCCCACTTTCGGGGCGTAGAGCGCCAGGAAGCTGTAGGCGTTCCACAGCGGCAACTGGACCTGCCGCACGCCTTCCCGGATGGCCTGCTCGGTGACGATGAGGTTGCCGCCGCGCAGTATCGGCGACGCCATGAGAAACCACCGCATGGCGTCGGAGCCGTCGCGGTCGAACACCTCGGAGACGTCGGGGTAGTTGCGCAACGACTTGCTCATCTTCTGGCCGTCGGAGCCCAGCACGATCCCATGCGACACGCAGGTTTTGAACGCCGGCCGGTCGAACAGCGCGGTGGCCAGCACGTGCAGCGTGTAGAACCAGCCGCGGGTCTGCCCGATGTATTCGACGATGAAGTCGCCCGGATTGTGCGCCTCGAACCAGTCGGCGTTTTCGAAGGGATAGTGCACCTGGGCGTACGGCATCGAGCCCGAGTCGAACCACACGTCGAGCACGTCGGCGATGCGCCGCATCGTGCTGCGACCGGTCGGGTCGTCGGGGTTGGGCCGGGTGAGCTCGTCGATGTAGGGCCGGTGCAGATTGGTGGGCCGCACGCCGAAGTCGCGCTCCAGGTCGTCCAGGCTCCCGTAGACGTCGATCCGGGGATAGGCCGGATCGTCGGACTTCCACACCGGAATCGGGGTTCCCCAGTACCGGTTTCGCGAAATCGACCAGTCGCGGGCGCCCTGTAGCCACTTACCGAACTGGCCGTCTTTGACGTGCTCCGGATACCAGGTGATCTGTTGGTTGAGTTCGACCATGCGGTCGCGGAATTCGGTGACGCGGACGAACCACGACGACACCGCCCGGTAGATCAGCGGGTTGCGGCACCGCCAGCAGTGCGGGTACGGGTGGTCGTAGGTCTCGTGCCGCAGCAGCACCGCACCGTTCGCCGCGGCCGGACCGCTGCGGTTCTTCAGGTCCCGGATGATGTGCGGGTTGGCGTCGAACACGCGCTGTCCCTGGTAATCCGGCACCGTCGCGTCGAAGCGGCCCTTGGCGTCGACCGGCGTGACGGGCGCGATGCCGACCTTGTCGGTGGTCGCCATGTCGTCCTCGCCATAGGCCGGCGCCAGGTGGACGATCCCGGTGCCGTCCTCGGTGGTGACGAAGTCGCCCGCCAGCACCTGAAAGGCCTGGGCCCGCCCCGGGTCGGTGTCCATGAAATACGCAAACGGCGGCACGTAGCGGATACCCAGAAGCTCCGCCCCGCGATAGGTGGCCACAACGTCGGGCTCGTCGCCCAGTTCGCGCGTGTAGGCCCCCAGGCGCGCCTGCGCCATCACGAACCGGTGCTCGCCCGCACGGACCTCGACATAGGCGACATCCGGGTTGACGGCGACCGCCAGGTTCGACGGCAGGGTCCATGGCGTGGTCGTCCACACCAGCAGGTGCGCGCCATCCAGCGCTCCCCCGACCACCCGGAAGCCCACCGTCAGGGCTGGGTCCTGGCGGCTCTGGTAGATGTCGTCGTCCATTCGCAATTCGTGATTGGACAGCGGTGTTTCGTCGCGCCAGCAGTACGGCAGCACCCGGTAGCCCTCGTAGGCCAGGCCCTTGTCCCACAGCTGGCGGAACGCCCAGATCACCGATTCCATGTAGGGCAGGTCGAGAGTCTTGTAGTCGTGGTCGAAATCGACCCAGCGTGCCTGGCGGGTGACGTAGGCCTGCCACTCGTCGGTGTAGCGCAACACCGACGCTCGGCAGGCATCGTTGAACGCGGCGATCCCCATGTCGTCGATCTGGGATTTGTCCGTGATGCCCAGCTGCCGTTCGACTTCCAGTTCCGCGGGCAGCCCGTGGGTGTCCCAGCCGAAACGGCGCTCCACCTTGTCGCCGCGCATGGTGCGGTACCGCGGGACGATGTCTTTGACGTAACCGGTGAGCAGGTGCCCATAGTGCGGCAACCCGTTGGCAAACGGGGGCCCGTCGTAGAACACGTATTCCGGGGCGCCGTCGCGGCGCGCGATGCTGGCCCGGAAGGTGTCGTCGCGGGCCCAGTAGTCGAGCACCTCGAGTTCGAGCGCGGGGAAGTCCGGCGACCCCACCTTCGGGTAGGCCCTGTCGGTGATCGAGTCGGTCACGATGTGCGTCATCTCCTGCGCCCCAGTGTCTCCGGCCAGGGACGACGACCGCGCGATCTGCGCGAGCGCCGCGGTACCACCCCGCTTGCCGCGCTGACGCGTGGCCGCTCTTTTATGGCTGTGACGGGCCTACCCGTTCGGTTCTACTGGGCCGTACCGGCCGTTCTTCCGAAGGCTCCCCGGTGATGGCCGGATCGACGCCGCTGACCCGATTCTACGGAATGCCGCAAGGGCGGCGGTGACCACTCCAAGGGGCTACCGTGCCCCAGGCCACGCTCAGGTCCATGCCTGAGGCCGGGTAGCCCCTTGGAGTGGCGCGTGATCGCCGTCCAGCACGCTCAGGCCCGGATCTCAAGCAGACCAACCCGCCACAGCGCCGCGTACAGGTGGCGCATCGGGATGCTCAGCAGGCGAGCCGCACCGTCCACCAGCGGGTCGCCCACGAAGAAGGACCTGATCTCGATCCGGCGCGTGACCGCAGCGGGCCGGGCCACGACCTCGCCGTCGCGCACCACCCGCAGTGCGGGGGCTTGGAAGACAGTGGAGCCGACGGCAGGGGCGGTCACCAGTTCGGTCACTACGGGGTCGTACAGAAATGCGTTCATGATCGTCTCCTAGACGGAAGTTGAAACAAGGACTGACTGGATTGACGTGTCCCGTCCCATCGCGGTTCCGATCCGAGAACGTTGCAACAACTCAGCGAAGACTCAGCGAAAAGTGTTGCGCCGGAGGCTGGATCGGGACGAGACACGATTCGGACTTCGGTCCGGACTATCGCTGGAACTCATGGTCCCTCACCTCCTTCACGGTCACACGCGTGCAGTGTCACACACGATCTGCATGCAGACGGGGAGGGAAACCGGCGAACACCGGACAGCCGCACCCCTCTCGTCAGAGCTTCGGCACCACACGACGTGTCCGGTTGTCCGGAAGCCACCTGGGCTCAACCCTTAATCCGGGAGGAGCTGTCCTGACCCGGGGCGTCTTTCGACGTTCGGGGTCAGTGGCCTGTATTCGTGTAGACGCCTCACCTAACGAGGTGCTTACTCAGACGATGATGCCTGAGAGGTCCGACATGGTCAAACATTCGGGCCCGATATTTCCTGATTTTTACGGATTCCTCACCGTTCGACCAGGCCCTCGAGCCTGCCGATGGTGTCGATGAACTCCTCGACCATGTCGAGCACCACCGCCCGCGTCGGGCGGATCCGTGTCAGTGAGCCGACCACCTGCCCGACGAAGTAGGTCGCCAGGTCGCGGGCCGCACCCCCATCCTGAGCGGCCGCCTGATTGATGCGCAGCTGCGACTCGGCGACCAACGCGCTCTGCAGCGGCATCCCCAATGGGGCCGGGGTGTCCTGCCGCTCCCACTCGTCGGTCCAGGACGTGCGCAGCATCCGCGCGGGCTTGCCCGTCAGCGACCGCGACCGCACGGTGTCCGACGAGCCCGCGGCCAGGAACTTCTCCTTCACGGCGGGAACCGTTTCGGCCTCGTCGGTGGTCAGCCACACCGACCCGCACCACACGCCCTCGGCACCCAGCGCCAGCGCGGCGGCGATCTGGCGACCGCGGGCGATTCCGCCGGCGGCCAGCACGGGGATCGGCGCAACCGCGTCGACCACCTCCGGGACCAAGACCATGGTCGACACCTCGCCGGTGTGTCCACCGGCCTCGGTGCCTTGCGCAACGATCAGGTCGACGCCGGCCGCCGCATGCCGCTGCGCATGCCGCGTGGTGCCGGCCAGGGCCGCCACCAGCACGTCCCGGGAGTGGGCACGCTCGACGAGGTCGGCCGGGGGCGGCCCCAGGGCGCTGGCGATCAGCCGGATGTCGTGGGCGAAGGCCACCTCCAGCAGCGGCTCGTAGCCCTTGGGCGAGACGTTGAGCCCCCCGGACACCTGCCGCGACTGCTCGGCCGGGGCCGGGACGCCGTAGCGGACCAGGAGGTCGTCGACGAACGCGCGGTGTTCCTCAGGTAGCAGGTCGCGAGCCTGATTCGCGTCGATCCCGCCCTGTTCGGCGCCGACATACTTCGGCGGCAACAGCAGATCGACCCCGTAGGGCTTGCCACCGGTCCTCTCCTCGATCCAGGTGAGCTCGCTCTCCAGCCGCTTGGGGCTGTGGGCGACCGCGCCCAGCACCCCGAGCCCGCCGGCGTTGGTCACCGCGGCGACCACATCCCGGCAGTGACTGAACGCGCAGATGGGGAACTCAACGCCGAGCATGTCGGAGACACGGGTACGCATGGGCACGACGCTAGGAGCGGCCGATTGCGAAGTCAATGCCGTTCGATCGCGGCGGGGCGAGTGAAGCGAGGCCGTGCTTCGCCGCGGTGTGTGATGGCCGTCATAAGCTATTACGACACGAATTCCGTCAATTTTGACACGCTGATTGGAAATGCGCGGCTTAACTTTGCTTACCAGGTATTGTCGATGCAGCGGAAACGCTTATTTGTGGTGTCAACAACCAAGCGATCACCGTGCTCACCGAGACGGCCCAGAGACGGCCCGAAGGGCACGCCGTGACCACACGGTAACCACCCCGAGATCGCTGTGTGACGACATCGCTCTGCTCAGAGCGAAAATCACGGACATCGCTGGCGCACAAGACTTCTAGTCCGGCGGGGTACCTGGCTGCGGCGATAACATCGTCATATCAAGGTGGTCACGAAGGGCCAGGATCGCTGTCGGTTGAGTCACACTTTTGGTGCCGGTGGAGGCCCAGACGCCATGCTAATTTTCAAGATGGGAAATGATGAATTTTTCCCAGCGTGTCAGGGTAACTCGCCGCGCCGGCGGGCACACCACCCGCGAAAGTCGGGGTCGATGCGGAGAACGATTTTCGCGAGCGAAGTGAGCGGTACTCAGCAGTGAGACGGCAAACACCGTCAAACCGGAAAAACTCAGCACTGATTTTTTCAAAGCGCGTATGTGGGGCACGCCATGGTGATAGGAACAAGTGGCACAGGCAGGGAGAGGTGAACGCCAAGTGGACAGGCCAGGAGTGACGCCGGTAGCTGTCATCGGCATGGCATGTCGGCTGCCTGGGGGCATCGGCTCCCCGGACCAGTTCTGGGAGGCGTTGCTGCGCGGGGATGACTTCGTCGAGGAGGTGCCCGGCGACCGCTGGGACGTCGACTACTACTACGACCCCGAGCCGGGCGTCCCCGGGCGGTCGGTCTGCAAGTGGGGCTCGTTCCTAGACAATGTGGGCGACTTCGACCCCGAGTTCTTCGGCATCACCGAAAAAGAAGCCACGGCGATGGACCCCCAGCACCGGCTGCTGATGGAGACCTCTTGGGAGGCTATGGAACACGCCGGCCTCACCAAGGACACGATCGACAAGCAGACCGGCGTCTTCATCGGGCTGAACTACGGCGACTACCAATTCGTCCACGCCGCCACCGATGCCTTCGACGGGCCATACGGCAACCCCGGCACGATCTCCTGCATGGCGTCTGGGCGGGTGTCCTACGCGCTCGGCCTGCACGGCCCCGCGTCCACCGTCGACACCGCATGCTCATCGGGCCTGTACGCCATCCATCAGGCCTGCCGCAGCCTGAACGACGGCGAGAGCGAGCTGGCGTTCGCCGGCGGCGTCAATGTGATGATGGAGCCGCGCAGGTCGGCCTCCGCCTCAGCGGGGGGCATGCTGTCGGGCACCGGGCACTGTCATGCGTTCGACGTCAAGGCCGACGGGTTCGTCTCCGGCGAGGGCTGCGTGGTATTGCTGCTCAAGCGACTGCCCGACGCGAAGCGCGACGGCGACCGGATCCTGGGCGTGATCCGCGGCACGGCCGCAAACCAGGACGGCCACACGATGAACATCGCCATGCCCTCGGGTGAGGCGCAGTCCGCGGTGTATCGCGCGGCGCTCTCGGCGGCCGGCGTCGATGCCGGCACCGTCGGGATGGTCGAGGCGCACGGCACCGGAACTTCGGTCGGCGACCCCATCGAATACGCAAGCACCGCAGAGGTATACGGCAAGGGTAACGCGTGCGTGCTCGGTGCCTCCAAGACCAACTTCGGACACACCCAGGCGGCCGCCGGGGCCATCGGCATGATGAAGGCGATCCTGTCGGTCCACCATGG
>CAZZHX010000154.1:0-7201 GCA_964653535.1 uncultured Mycobacterium sp.
CGCGCCCGCTGGCTGTCAGGAGACCGTTTGGGCAACGAGCTGGCCGAACGCTCGGCCGATGCGCGCTTGGCGGCGGAACTCGACGACCTTGCCGGCCAGACCCTCGACGACCTGTGACCGAGGCCGGATTCGACGTAGGCCTACTGGACACGTCGGTCTTCATCGCACGCGAGAGCGGCCGCGCCATCTCGAAGCTGCCTGAACGGGTCGCACTGTCGGTCATCACAATCGGTGAGCTCCAGCTCGGGGTCCTCAATGCGGGTGATTCACAGACTCGATCACGACGCGCCGACACCCTCGCTCTGGCGCGCGCGGCCGATCCGATCCCGGTTAGTGAAGCGGTGATGGTTTCGTGGGCCCGACTCGTCGCGGACTGCCGCGCCGCCGGCGTACAGCGGGCCGTAAAGATTACCGACGCTCTTATCGCGGCAACCGCGATCGAGCACGGGCTCCCCGTCATCACACAGGATGCCGATTTCGACCAGATTGCCCGCGCGTGTCCCGCGCTATCCGTGATCAAGGTGTGAACTCGTCGGCGAGGCGCTCGATTGATTCAGGCGAAATGCATGAGTTCTTCGGCGGTGACCAGGCGTTCGTGCTTGGCGGGGAAGCCGCGGCTTTTCAGCGGATGGCGCAGCCATGACCAGGTCTTCAGAACGACCCGCGGCGGAGCTGCCGGGTTGATGTGGGCCACGAAATTCCATTAGACACAGCGATCCGCAGACCGGTGGCGTGGACGCGCTGGGACACCCCAGCCGTGACCGTTTTGTGACCTGCGTGACGTGTGAGGCGCTTGTGGCTATTGGAGCGATGCCGTCGTCGGCCTGACGGGTGCCGGCAGGGCGGTGGAGCCCATCAGGTAGGTGTCCACGGCCGCCGCGGCAGCCCTGCCCTCGGCTATCGCCCAGACGATCAGCGACTGGCCGCGACCCATGTCCCCGGCGACGAAGACGCCGGGGACCGAGGTGTCGAAGTCGGCGCCGCGGGCGACGTTGCCGCGGTCGGTGAGCGTGACACCGAGGTCGCTCAGCAGGCCGTCGGTCTGCGGCCCGACGAATCCCATCGCCAGCAACACCAGATCCGCCTCGAGGTCGAACTCCGAGCCGTCGACCTTGACGAACCTGCCGCCCTGCACGGTGACTTCATGCGCCCGCAGCGCCCTTACGTGCCCGTCCTCGCCGAGGAACTCTTCGGTGTTGACCGAGAACACCCGCTCGCCGCCCTCTTCGTGGGCCGACGACACCCGGTACACCAGCGGGTAGGTCGGCCACGGGGTGGACGCCGCGCGCACCTCCGGTGGCCGCGGCATGATCTCGAACTGGTGCACCGAGGCCGCGCCCTGCCGGTGCACGGTGCCCAGGCAGTCGGCCCCGGTGTCACCCCCGCCGATGATGACCACCTTCTTGCCGTGCGCGGTCAGCAGCGGCTGTCCGTTCTCGTCGGTGGCCGCGGCGTCGAGTTCGCCCAGCGCCTGCCGGTTGCCCCATGGCAAGAACTCCATCGCCTGATGGATGCCGTCGAGGTCGCGGCCCGGAATAGCCAGATCGCGCCACGCCGTCGCCCCACCGGCCAGCACCACCGCGTCGAACTCCTCGCGCAGTTGCGCGGCCGTGACGTCGACCCCGACGTCCACACCGGCGCGGAACTCGGTGCCCTCGGCCCGCATCTGGTCCAGGCGCCGGTCGAGGATGCGCTTTTCCATTTTGAATTCCGGGATGCCGTAGCGCAGCAGCCCACCGATGCGGTCCTCCCGCTCGAACACGGTGACGCGGTGGCCAGCGCGGGTCAGCTGCTGGGCGGTGGCCAGGCCCGCCGGGCCCGAACCGACGACGGCCACCGTCTTCCCGGTGAGCGTGTCCGGCGGCAACGGCACCACCGTGCCGTCGTCGAAGGCGTGCTCGATGATCTCCAGCTCGATCTGCTTGATTGTCACCGGATCCTGGTTGATGCCCAGCACGCACGCGGGCTCACACGGCGCGGGACACAGCCGTCCGGTGAAGTCCGGAAAATTGTTGGTGGCGTGCAGGCGCTCGACGGCATCGCGCCAATTGCCGCGGCGAACAAGATCATTCCACTCCGGGATCAGGTTTCCCAGCGGACACCCGTTATGGCAGAACGGAATACCGCAGTCCATGCATCGAGTGGCCTGATCGCGCAGCGTCTCGCCGTCGAACTCGACGTAGACCTCGTTCCAGTCGCGCAGCCGCAACGGGACCGGCCGGCGCGTCGGGAGCTCCCGGTGCGTGTGCTTGAGGAAGCCGGTCGGGTCAGCCATGGGTGGCCGCCATGATCGCCTTGTCAACATCGGCGCCATCGCGTTCGGCCTCGGCGATCGCCTGCAGCACCCGCTTATAGTCCCGCGGCATCACCTTGGCGAAGTGGCGATGCTGGGCGTCCCAGTCAGCCAGGATCCGCTTTCCCACTGCCGATTCAGTGGCGTCGACGTGCGCGCGGATCATGCCCTGCAGCCAGTCGGCATCGGCGTCGTCAAGGGTCTCCAGGTCGACCATCTCGGTGTTGAGGTTGGTGGCCAATTCCCCGTCCGGGTCGTAGACGTACGCGACGCCGCCGGACATGCCGGCCGCGAAGTTGCGTCCGGTGGGGCCGAGGATCACCACCTTGCCGCCGGTCATGTATTCGCAGCCGTGATCGCCGACGCCCTCGACCACCGCGTGGGCGCCGGAGTTGCGGACGGCGAAGCGCTCGCCGACCACGCCCCGAAGGAAGACCTGGCCGCTGGTCGCGCCGAACAGGATTACGTTGCCGCCGATGATGTTGTCCTCGGCCACGTAATCCGGCGGCGCGCTGTTCGACGGCCGCACCACGATCCACCCACCGGACAGGCCCTTGCCGACGTAGTCGTTGGCGTCGCCGAATACCCGCAGGGTGATCCCGCGCGGCACGAAGGCGCCGAAGCTGTTGCCCGCCGATCCCTCGAAGGTGATGTCAATGGTCCCGTCCGGCAGGCCCTGGCCGCCATAGGCTTTCGTCAGCTCATGGCCCAGCATGGTTCCCACCGTGCGGTTGACGTTGCTGATGGCCATCGAAAAACTCACGGGCACGCCGGAATCGAGTGCCTCTCGGCTCATCACGATCAACTGCTGGTCGAGCGCCTTGTCCAGGCCGTGATCCTGGCGGGAGCTGCAGTAGAGGTCTTGGTTCATGAAGGCCGAATCCGGCTCGTGCAGCACCGGCGCGAGGTCCAGTTTGTGGGCCTTCCAGTGCGCCTGGGCGAGCGCGGTGTCCAGCGACCCCACCTGCCCGACCGCCTCGTTGAGCGTGCGGAATCCCAGTTGGGCCAGGTACTCGCGCACCTCTTCGGCGATGAACATGAAGAAGTTCTCCACGAACTCCGGCTTGCCGGTGAACCGCTCCCGCAGCAGCGGGTTCTGGGTGGCCACGCCAACGGGGCAGGTGTCCAGGTGACACACCCGCATCATGATGCAGCCGACCACCACCAGGGGGGCGGTGGCGAAGCCGAATTCCTCGGCGCCCAGTAGTGCGGCGACCATCACGTCGCGGCCGGTCTTGAGCTGGCCGTCCACCTGGACTACGATCCGGTCGCGTAATCCGTTGAGTAGCAACGTCTGCTGGGTCTCGGCGAGCCCCAGCTCCCACGGCGCGCCGGCGTGCTTCATCGACGTCAGCGGGGTGGCGCCGGTGCCGCCGTCGTGGCCGGAAATCAGCACCACGTCGGCGTGGGCCTTGGAGACGCCGGCGGCCACGGTGCCGACACCGTTCTCCGAGACGAGCTTCACGTGCACCCGCGCGGCCGGGTTCGCGTTCTTCAGGTCGTGGATCAGCTGCGCCAGATCCTCGATGGAGTAGATGTCGTGGTGGGGCGGCGGCGAGATCAGGCCCACGCCGGGAGTCGAGTGGCGGACGTCGGCGACCCACGGGTACACCTTGTGTCCCGGGAGTTGGCCTCCCTCGCCGGGTTTGGCGCCCTGGGCCATCTTGATCTGGATGTCGGTGCAGTTCGTCAGGTAGTGGGCCGTCACCCCGAACCGGCCGGAGGCGACCTGCTTGATCGCGCTGCGGCGCCAGTCCCCGTTCGGGTCGCGGTCGAAACGCTTGACGTCCTCGCCGCCCTCACCGCTGTTGGAGCGGGCGCCCAACCGGTTCATCGCGATAGCCAGGGTCTCGTGTGCCTCGGCGGAAATCGAGCCGTAGCTCATCGCACCCGTCGAGAAGCGCTTGACGATCTCGCTGGCCGGCTCCACCTGGTCGAGGGGAATGGGGCGACGCGCACCGGTGCGGAACTTGAACAGCCCGCGCAGGGAGGCCATCCGCTCGCTCTGGTCGTCGACCAGTTGCGTGTACTCCTTGAAGATGTCGTACTGGCCGGTGCGGGTGGCGTGCTGCAACCGGAACACGGTCTCCGGGTTGAACAGGTGGTACTCGCCCTCGCGACGCCACTGGTACTCGCCGCCCACCTCGAGTTCGCGGTGCGCGCGCTCGTCCCGTCGGTCGAGGTAGGCCAGCCGGTGGCGGGCGGCGACGTCGGCGGCGATGTCGTCCAGGCCGATCCCGCCGATGGGGCAGTACAGCCCCGTGAAGTACTCGTCGAGCACCTCCTGGGAGATGCCGACCGCCTGGAACAACTGCGCGCCGGTGTAGGAGGCCAGCGTCGAGATGCCCATCTTGGACATCACTTTCAGCACACCCTTGCCGGCTGCCTTGACGTAGTTGTTGATCGCCTTCGCTACGTTGGCCTCGGTGGCGCCGCCGTCGAACACGCCGTCCAAGACGCCTCGCTCGAGCATGTCCTCGATCGACTCGAACACCAGGTAGGGGTTGATCGCCGCGGCGCCGAAGCCGATTAGCGCGGCCATGTGGTGCACCTCGCGGGCATCGCCGGTCTCCACCACTAGGCCGACGTGGGTGCGGGTGCGGTCGCGCACCAGATGGTGGTGCACCGCCGCCACCGCGAGCAGCGACGGGATGGGGGCCATCCGCCCGTCGGATTCGCGATCGGACAGGATGATGACGCGCGCTCCGTCGGCGATGGCGGCCGACGACGCGGCGCGGATCTCCGCCAGCGCGGCCGCCAGGCCGGCGCCACCCCGGGCGACCGGGTAGAGGCAGCGGATCACCTTGGACCGCATGCCGTGCGGGCGCCCCTTGATCTTGTCCTTCGGGTCGAGGTTGACCAGTTTGGCGAGCTCGTCGTTGCGCAGAATCGGTTGCGACAGCACGATCTGATGGCACGATTGCGGGGTCGGCGTCAGCAGGTCGCCCTCGCCGCCTGTGGTGCCCTGCAAGCTGGTCACCACCTCCTCGCGGATGGCGTCCAGGGGCGGGTTGGTCACCTGCGCGAAGAGCTGCTGGAAGTAGTCGTAGAGCATCCGCGGTCGCTCCGAGAGCACAGCGACCGGGGTGTCGGTGCCCATCGAACCGAGCGGTTCGGCGCCGGTGCGCACCATCGGCGCCACCAGCAGGTTGAGTTCCTCGTAGGTGTACCCGAAGGCCAACTGCCGCTTGACGACGCGCTCGTGGACCATCCGCACGTACTTGCCCTGGGGCAGGTCCTCGAGCGGGATCAGGCCCTCGTCGAGCCACTGCTGGTAGGGGTGTTCGGCAGCCAGTTCCGCCTTGATCTCGGCGTCGTCGACGATGCGGCCGAGCGTGGTGTCGACCAGGAACATCCTGCCCGGCTGCAACCGCATCCGCCGGACCACCGTGGCAGGGTCCAGATCGAGCACCCCGGCCTCGGAGGCCATCACCACCAGGCCGTCCTCGGTGATCCAGATTCGCGAGGGGCGCAGGCCGTTTCGGTCGAGGACGGCGCCCACGATGGTGCCGTCGGTGAACGTCATCGAGGCGGGGCCGTCCCACGGTTCCATCAACGACGAGTGGTACTGGTAGAAGGCCCGGCGCGCGGGGTCCATGCTTTCGTGGCGCTCCCACGCCTCGGGGATCATCATCAGCACGGCGTGGGCCAGGCTGCGCCCGCCTAGGTGGAGCAGTTCGAGCGCTTCGTCGAAACGCGCGGTGTCGGAGGCGCCCGGTGTGCAGATCGGGAATAGCTTCGCCACATCGGCTTCCGACCCGAACACGTCGGTCTTGATCAACGCCTCGCGGGCCCGCATCCAGTTCTCGTTACCGGTGACCGTGTTGATCTCGCCGTTGTGGGCGATGCGGCGGAAGGGGTGCGCCAGCGGCCACGACGGGAAGGTGTTGGTGGAGAACCTGGAGTGCACGATTCCCAGCGCGCTGGTGAGCCGATCGTCTTGCAGGTCTAGGTAGAACGCCTTGAGCTGCGGGGTGGTCAGCATGCCCTTGTAGACGAAGGTACGGCCGGACAGGCTGGGAAAGTAGACGGTTTCGCGTCCGGGCCCGTCCTGGCCGGGGCCCTTGGTTCCGAGTTCGTGCTCGGCGCGTTTACGGACGACGTAGCAGCGCCGCTCCAGCGTCATGTCGGAGGCGCCCGCCAGGAAAATCTGTCGGAAGGTCGGCATCGCGTCGCGGGCCAGCGCGCCCAGCGAACTGTCGTCGGTGGGCACATCGCGCCAGCCCAGCACCTGCAGCCCCTCGGCCTCGGCGATCTTCTCCACCGCCGCGCAGGCGGCGGCCGCGTCCCTCGACGACTGTGGCAGGAAGGCGATCCCGGTCGCGTAGCTGCCGGGGGCGGGCAGTTCGAAGTCGACGATCTCGCGCAGGAAGGCGTCGGGGACCTGGATCAGGATTCCCGCGCCGTCACCGCTGCGCGGCTCGGCCCCCTGGGCGCCGCGATGTTCCAGGTTGACCAGGGCGGTGATCGCTTTGTCCACGATGTCGCGGCTGCGGCGGCCATGCATATCCACGACCATGGCCACCCCGCACGAATCGTGTTCGAACGCGGGGTTGTACAACCCGACGCGCGTGGGCGTCATACGCACCTGACCCTTTCAGCGTTCCAGCGTTCCAGCGTGCCGACAGGATGCTCCCGAAGGCAGGGCTGGTTGGGTGTGTTCGTCCGTGCGACGTTGAACGGCGGCCTGCAGACAGGTCTCGGCAAGTGGTGAACAATACGACAACACCGGCCTGACGTGCCAACTTTGCTCAGTCTAGCGGCCCGCTGGCGGCGTCGTAAATCGGTGCCGACGTGCGGTTTCCCGGTCGCGGATACTGGCCGATACTGGATCTATCGCCTGGCACACCGAGGAGCCCATGAACGAGCGCGACGAATTCCTGCGGGACCGCATGCGGCCCGATCCCC
>CAZZHX010000155.1:0-7182 GCA_964653535.1 uncultured Mycobacterium sp.
GGCGGGCAGCTAGCGGGCCAACCACGAATGCCGCGTCTTGCGCGACACCCCGACTTTGCTCGCCACCTGCGAAATCGACAGCCCGTCACTAATGACGGCCAACACCGCCTGATACCTCTGCTCCACCACGCTGATCTCCCTCATGAAGGGAGTGTCAAGGATCAGCCGAAACAACTGTCAAGCATCAGTCGAAACACTGTCAGGCATCACCCGACACAGGAATGTCAACCATCAGCCGACATATTACATTCGCGTGGTGCCCCCGACAGGATTCGAACCTGTGACACCGGCTTTAGGAGAGCCGTGCTCTATCCCCTGAGCTACGGGGGCGTGGACGTCCGTACACACCTGGGTAAAACCTAGCCGTTCGAGCGGTATCGGTTCCGTTCCGGGGTCCTGGTCGGGTTGATGGTCGGTGCGGCGGGTACCAGTCTAGCGGGCGGTGTGGTCGCCCTGTGGCGGAGTAGACTCGCCGACGGGGCGGACGAGGAGCGAACCATGAGCGGTCATGTCTCCTATTGCCGGGTATACGAAGAGGTTTCGCCCTCCAGCGGCGCACGGGTGTTGGTGGATCGTGTCTGGCCGCGCGGTATCCGCAAAGACCAGTTGGACTTCAGCGAATGGTTGCGCGATGTCGCACCGTCGACCGAACTGCGAAAGTGGTACGCCCACGACCCCGAGAAGTTTGCCGAGTTTCGGCGCCGCTATCTGGCGGAGTTGACGTTGCCGGAGCGCCGCGCGGCCGTCGAGCACCTCCAGGAACTCGCCCGTTCAGGTGACCTGGTGCTCCTCACCGCGACCCGCGGCGTCGACCACAGCCAGGCCGCCGTTCTCGCGCTGTGGCTCGGGGGTCGCTGATTCGCCGGGCCCGGGCGACGCCGAACACGACCGACTCAGCGCAGCGCGTCGATCACCTGCGCAAAGCCGTCGAGGTGGTTGTCCTGCACGGTGAAGGACGTCACGCCGTACGTGGCGCGGTACTCGAGCAGGGTGTCGGCCATCTCGCGGGGGGATCCCGTGAGCACCGAGTGCATGGCCAGGATCTCCTTGTCGGACATTCCCGGTGCGTAATGACGCGCCATCGTCAGATTGGGCATGCTCTCGCCCATCGCCGGCACGGCCGTGATCACCAGGTTCAACTCCAACGCATCGAACCGATCACCCGCGGCGTCGCGGACGAACTCAATGCGTTCGGTCAACGGGTCGTCGGCCTCGCGGACTTTGGCACCGGTCAGCCCGATGATGTCGGCGTGCCGAGCAGCCAGCGTCAACACCCGGTCGCCATTGCCGGCGATCAGGATCGGCGCTGTGGGGTGGTGTTCCTTCAGATACGTCGTCATGTGTTCGAGGTAGTCGACCCGTGCCCGCGCGCTGGGGTACGGCAACTCGGCGGCCTCGAACTCTTCCCGGACGTACCCGGTGCCCAGCCCGATCTCCAGGCGCCCGTCACTGATCCGGTCCAATGCTTCCAGGTCCCGGCTCAACAAGGCCGGCTTGTAGAAGGCCGCGTTGAGTACGTACATGCTCAGTTTCATCGTGGTCGTCGCCAACGCCGCCACGGTGAGCGTCGGAAACGGGGCGGCTGCACCCAAATGGTCGGGTACGCAGAGAATGTGGAACCCGAGATCCTCGGCTCGCTTCGCGAGATCTTGCAGCGCGGTGCGCGACTTGATGAACCGTATGCTCAGCCCGAATCGAAAATCCTTGGTCACCAACCACTCCGTTCAGTTCATCAGGACAGTTGCCAACAACGAGCCGCGTCCGCCAACCCCTGCACCAGTGCGCTGGTGACCGGCGACAAGCCGTCATCGCCAGGGAGCGGACTGCGGGGGCTGAGGCCCCTGACCCGAGCCGGCAGCTCGAGTTGCGCCCCGCGGTGGCGCATCCGGTTGACCGGGTTCCGCGGATGCATGCCGCGCAGTTCGGGCGGGATGTCGTCGAGGTCGGTGATCACCCGGTAGCCGCTCACTCGGACGTGCCGGGCCAGGTGGGTGGCCAAGGCGCGGTTACGACCGCCGGCCAGAAGGTGCACGCCGCGGCCGATCCGGCCGTAGCCGTGGAGCGACACCGCGACATCGACGTGGTCGAGGAACTCGGCCAGTCGGGGCGACTCGTCCGGGTCGAACATGACCGATGGCAGATGATGCGGGTAACGGTCGGGGTGGCGCACGATGTACACCGAGGCATCCGCCGCGTCGGCTGCGCGTTCGGCGATGACGTCGGTCATCTCCTCCAACCCGCCGCCGTGGATGGCGAGGAATCCGAAGCGCGACCTCAGCCGGCTGTCCTCGGTCACGCCGGGCTCGCCCAGCAACGCCGACAGCGATTGTGGCGCCTGCCCGGATGCCCCGAGGGAGGTCGGGCGCGGCCAGCGGGCGGGATCCCAGCGGCGCAGGAAGTCGATCCAGCGTTGTGGCAGCCCGTGATGCACGGCGGCGTCGATGACGCCCTGCAGGTAGCCCGGCCGGGGCGGGCCAGGCGTCGCCCGGTGGTCGATGTAGACCCAGGCCGGCACCGCACCCTCGCTGGCATGGACGACAAGACGGTCCCGCCGGTATCGCAACGGAACGCCCTCGGCGCCGTCCAGCGCAGCCAGGTCATCATCAGACACCCGCCAAAGCACACCGTGCACCTGGGTGCCGGTCAACGGCTCAACCGTGGCAACGCCACGTTCGTTGATCAGCCAGTCATGATCGGGCAGCACCGCCGGTCGCGGATCTTCGGCATCGGGGCAGCGCCGCGCCATCTGTTTTACGCACAGGTTCGACCCGTACGCGAAATACAGGTGGCTCATCCGGGAACGTAGAGGCCCTTGCCGGTCACCAGCGGAAGGTCGAGCGTGGTCACGATGCCCGGCTTGGCGTCGACGACCGCCGGGATCGCATTCACGAGGCGCATCGCGGTGGCGACGAGCCCGGCGTGGTTGTGGTCGCCGTTGGGACTGCTCTGCTGAAGGTCCATCGCGTAGGTCGGTTCGCCGGTGACCTCGATGCGGTAGGAGCCGCCCGGCTGCGCGGGTTGCGGCCAGTCGGGGCAGAGGTCTTCGCGCAACCGGGTGACGTGTTCGAGGACGACGACGGGGTCGCCCTTAACCAAGCCGGACACTGTGAACCGCAGCGCTGCGGCGGTGCCTTTGGCGATGTGGCCCGACGCGATGTCGAAGTCGTCCGGTGCGGGTTTCCGCTCGTACCATTCGGCGAGCGGCTCGTCGAGCGTGACGCCGAGGCCCGCGGCGATTTGCCGCACCACCGATCCCCACCCCATGCTCAGCACGGTGGGCACCAGCAGCATGGGGATCTCATCGAGCGGCTTACCGAAGCCCATGACGTCGAACATGACGGTGGCGCTGTCGTAGGTGGCGTAGTCGATGATCTCCATGCAGCGGATCTGCTGAATGCTCTGACAGGTCCCGGCCAGCGCCATCGGCAGCAGGTCGTTGGCGAAGCCCGGGTCGATACCATTGACGAAGACGCTCGCATGTCCTTCGCGTGCCGCGTCTTCGATCGGTGTGATGAGCTCGTTGGGGATCACCTGCCACGGGTACTGCAGAAAGACCGGCCCGCTGCCCACGACATTGATGCCGGCGGAGAGAATCCGCCGGTAGTCTTCCAGCGCCTCGGGCAGGCGGTTGTCGGCCATCGCGGTGTAGACCGCGCACTGGGGGCCGGTGGCCAGCACCGCATCCAGGTCGGTGCTGGCGAGTACGCCGGTCGACTCCGCCAGTCCCGCAAGCTCTGCGGCGTCCTTGCCGACTTTGGCCTCCGATGAAACCCAGACGCCGGTGAGTTCGAACGCCGGGTTGGTGATGAGCGCTCGGAGGGCATGAATGCCGACGTTGCCGGTGCCGAGGTGGACGACGGGTATCGCCATGGCGGTCTCCTTACAGGTCCGGGACGGGGATGTCGAGATTGGGGTGGGTGAGGCCGCCGTCGACCTCCAGCGTGGTGCCGGTCAGGAAACAGCCGGCCGGGGAGGCCAGATACACCGCCGCGGCAGCGATATCGACGGGATCGCCGAGGCGTCTCATCGGTGTCGCCTTTTCCATCGGTGCCCGCAGCTCATCGTTGGAGGCAACCACGTCGAGGGCGGAGGTGAGGATCGAGCCGGGTGCGATCGCGTTGACCCGGATGCGGGGGCAGAGGTCGAGCGCCGCCAGCCTCGTGTAGTGCGACAGCGCGGCCTTGGCGGTGCCGTAGGCGGCGAATCCCCGCCCCGCCATCCGGCCCATCGTCGAAGTGATGTTGATGATGCTGCCGCCACCGGAGTGCTCGAGCATCAACGGCACCGCCGCGACCGTCAGCGCATGGGCGGTGGCGACATTGAAGGTGAATGCGTCCTTGAAGTCCTTGGTCGACGTGGTCAGCAGCGTGTTCGGCATGGTTCCGCCGACGTTGTTGACCACGATGTCCAGCTTCCCGAAGGCCTCGACGGCTGCACCGGCAAGCTCCGCCGTGGCCTCCGGATGCGATAGGTCGGCGGTGACGACATGGGCCCGGCGGCCGGTCGCGCGGATCTGCTCGGCGACGGCTTCTAGTTGCGACTCCGTCCGCGACGCGATGAGGACGTCGGCGCCCGCCTCCGCGAATGCCAGCGCGATGGCCGCACCCAAGCCGCGGCCGCCACCTGTGATGACGGCGACTTTGTCGTCCAAACGGAACCTGTCAAGGATCATCGCGGCCTCTCTTCGCCTACGTTGTCAGCCGCCACGGTAGCAAGTCCCCCGGGCGGGCCGTGCGCCGCTTCTGGAACAGGTTCTAGTTCGCGCCTGGGGGCCGGTCACGGGCGCGGGCACGGTCGAAATCATGTTCGAATCAACGCCAGGAATCCGCGGGATCCGTCGGCATTAATTCGCCCGGCGTTCACTTTGTTGCTGTTAACTTCACCTGGGCGAGAGGCGACCAGTCGGCGCGCCGCAGCCACCTGCGGCGGCACTGGTCACCCCCCTGTGAGGAATCGAATTGACGCTCATCCGAAACGCCGCGCTGAGTGTCCTGACTGCCGGAGTGCTGGTGGTGTCGGGATGTGGAAACGACAGCATGACCGGAGGAAATGCTCCGACGGGCGCCTCGTCGGGGACGGCAGGCTGTGGTGGGAAGACAACGCTCAAGGCCAGTGGGTCGACGTCCCAGACCAATGCGATGACCCGGTTCGTCAAGACGTTTGAACAAGCCTGTTCTGGCCAGACGTTGAACTACACCGCCAACGGCTCAGGTGCCGGTATCAGTGAATTCACAGGAGGTCAAACGGATTTCGGTGGTTCCGACTCGCCACTGTCCACCGATCAGTATGCCGCAGCCCAGACGCGGTGCGGTTCGTCGGCGTGGAACCTGCCCGTGGTGTTCAGCCCGATCGCGATCGTCTACAACGTCGCCGGGCTGAGTTCGCTGAACCTGGACGCGGCGGCGATGGCCAAGATCTTCAACGGAGCCGTAACCACGTGGAACGATCCGGCGATCCAGGGGCTCAACGCGGGAGCGCCCCTGCCGGCTGAGCAGATTCACGTCGTCTTTCGCAGCGACGAGTCCGGGACCACCGATAACTTCCAGCACTATCTCGACGCCGCCTCCGGCGGCGCGTGGGGCAAGGGCGCCGGAAAAACGTTCAACGGCGGCGTCGGCGAGGGCGCGAAGGGTAATGACGGCACCTCGGCGGCTGTCAAAGCGACCCAGGGTTCGATCACCTACAACGCATGGTCGTTCGCCAGAGCACTCAACCTGAACATGGTCAGGACCATCACCGCCGCGGGCCCCGATCCGGTCGCGATCAGCGCCGACTCGATCGCCAAGACGATCTCCGGCGCCGCTATCCGCGGGGAGGGCGACGATCTGGTGCTCGACGCCGACTCGTTCTACAAGCCGTCACAACCGGGTTCCTATCCGCTCGTGCTCGCCACCTACGAAATCGTCTGCTCGAAGTATCCGGAGTCGCAGGTGGGCACGGCAGTGAGGGCATTCCTGCGGAGCGCGATCGGCGCGGGTCAGGACGGTTTGGCCGACAACGGGTACGTCCCCATCCCGGACTCCTTGAGGCCGAGACTGTCGAGTTCGGTCAACGCAATCAGGTGATCTGAGGTGGCAGTGACCCCAGGAACGGTTGCCGGCCCGTCACCCGTCAAACGATCCGCATGGAAGTCGGTGGTGTCGTCCGCGACGGGCCGCGGAGACCGACTGTTCAGGGCGCTCGCCGCCGCCGCCGGTACGACCGTCATCACAGCGATCCTGCTGATCGCCGTCTTCTTGCTCATCCGGGCGGTCCCGTCCTTGCGGGCGAACCACGCCAACTTCTTCACCAGCGCCGAGTTCCGCACCACCGACCCGCACAACCTGGCGTTCGGGATTCGTGACCTTTTCATGGTCACGGTGCTCAGCTCGGTCAGTTCCTTGCTGCTGGCCGTACCGGTGGCGGTCGGAATCGCCGTCTTTCTGACGCACTACGCGCCGAAGCGGTTCGGTCGCCCATTCGCTGCCATAGTCGACCTTCTGGCCGCCGTGCCGTCGATCATTTTCGGCCTGTGGGGAATTTTCGTGCTCGCGCCGAAACTTGAGCCTTTCGCGGAATTTCTCAATCGGCATCTGAGCTGGCTGTTCCTGTTCAAGCACGGCAACGTGTCCTTGGCGGGCGGCGGCACCATCTTCACCGCGGCCATTGTGCTGTCGGTCATGATCTTGCCGATCGTCACCTCGGTGTCGCGAGAAGTATTCCGGCAGACCCCCCGCATACAGATGGAGGCGGCGCAGGCGCTGGGCGCGACGAAGTGGGAGGTGGTGCGGATGACCGTACTGCCGTTTGGCCGCAGCGGCATCATCGCGGCGTCAATGCTGGGATTGGGCCGCGCGCTGGGAGAAACCGTGGCGGTGTTGATCATCTTGAGGTCGGCGGCGCGGGCCGGCAATTGGTCGCTGTTTGACGGGGGCTACACCTTCGCGTCCAAGATCGCCTCCGCCGCTGCGGAATTCAGCGAACCGTTACCCACAGGGGCCTACATCGCGGCCGGCTTCGCGCTCTTCGTCCTGACATTCATCGTCAATGCCTTCGCTCGGGCGATCGCCGGCGGGAAGGTCAACGGATGACGGTTGACATTCTCGACCGGCCGGTCAAAGCGTTGGCGTTCGCACCCGTCAGCGTCGCGCGGCGGATCAAGAACAACGCCGCGACGGTGTTTTTCCTCGGGTCTTTCCTTCT
>CAZZHX010000156.1:0-7157 GCA_964653535.1 uncultured Mycobacterium sp.
TGCCCTTGTCCTTGGCGGTGACGTGCACGATGCCGTTGGCGTCGATGTCGAAGGTCACCTCGATCTGCGGGACGCCGCGCGGCGCCGGCGGGATACCGGTCAGCTCGAACGAACCGAGCATCTTGTTGTGTGCGGCGATTTCCCGCTCACCCTGGTAGACCTGGATCTGCACCGACGGCTGGTTGTCGTCTGCGGTGGTGAAGGTCTCCGACCGCTTGGTCGGGATGGTGGTGTTGCGCTCGATCAACTTGGTCATCACGCCACCCTTGGTCTCGATACCGAGGCTCAGCGGCGTCACATCAAGCAGCAGAACGTCTTTCACCTCGCCCTTGAGGACGCCCGCCTGCAGAGCCGCCCCCACCGCGACGACCTCGTCGGGGTTCACGCCCTTGTTGGGCTCCTTGCCTCCGGTGAGCTCCTTGACCAGGTCGGTGACTGCGGGCATCCGGGTGGAACCACCCACCAGCACCACGTGGTCGATGTCGGCCACCGAGATGCCGGTGTCGGCGATCACCGACTGGAATGGCTTGCGGGTACGGTCCAGCAGGTCCTGGGTGATGCGCTGGAACTCCGCCCGGGTCAGCTGCTCGTCGAGGAACAGCGGGTTCTTGTCGGCGTCGACGGTGATGTAGGGCAGGTTGATCGAGGTGGATTGACCCGAACTCAGCTCGATTTTCGCCTTCTCGGCGGCTTCACGAAGCCGCTGCATGGCCATCTTGTCCTTGGTCAGGTCAATACCGGCCGAAGCCTTGAACTTGTCGACGAGCCATTCGACGATCCGGTCGTCCCAGTCGTCGCCACCGAGGTGGTTGTCACCGGAGGTGGCCTTCACCTCGACCACGCCGTCACCGATCTCCAGCAGTGACACGTCGAACGTGCCGCCGCCGAGGTCGAAGACCAGGATGGTCTGCTCGTTGCTGCCCTTGTCCAATCCGTAGGCCAGCGCCGCGGCGGTGGGCTCGTTGACGATGCGCAGCACGTTCAGGCCGGCGATCTGGCCGGCCTCCTTGGTGGCCTGACGCTGGGCGTCGTTGAAGTAGGCCGGCACGGTGATGACCGCGTCGGTGATGTCCTCACCGAGGTAGCTCTCGGCGTCGCGCTTGAGCTTCATCAGCACCCGCGCGCTGATCTCCTGCGCGGTGTACTTCTTGTCGTCGATCTCCACCGACCAGTCGGTGCCCATGTGGCGCTTGACCGAGCGGATGGTGCGGTCCACGTTGGTGACCGCCTGGTTCTTGGCGGGCTGGCCGACCAGCACCTCGCCGTTGCGTGCAAAAGCGACCACCGACGGTGTGGTGCGCGAGCCCTCGGAGTTGGCGACGACGACTGGGTCGCCACCCTCGAGAACCGCGACGACGGAGTTGGTGGTCCCGAGGTCGATGCCGACCGCACGAGCCATGGTTGTTTCCTCCTGGGTAGTAGAGCTTGCTGGTGGAACGTCCGTACTGCACGATACTGAGTGCGCTTCGCTCAAGTCTGCTCTGGCCGCACTGCGGTGTCAACTCAGAATTGAGCCTGACTCACTCAAGTTATCGATCATGCCAACGCGGGGCGGCGCCGTCTTGTTCCCGGGCCTGTGCCAGCGGTTGGGCCGGGCCCAGCAGATCGGCGGTGATCCCGGCACAGAACCGGTCCATCGGCAGGGCGAAGGCAGTGCGGCCCAGCGGCTCCTCGATCAGCTGGCCCAGCCGCTCGGCGACGACGAAAAGCGCCATGAGCAGCGCCCCGACCGCTGTCCCCGCCGGACCGGCGGCCTGCGTCGCCGCTGCGCACACCAAGATCCCAAAGATCCAGGGCAGGGACCGAATGAACAGCGCGTAGTGCCGCGGAAACGGCTCGTCGCGGACGCCTTCCAGGGCGCCGACGGCCGCCGCCTGGATGTTGATCATGACCGTCAGCATCGAACGCGCCCGGCTTTCGATCAGGCCGACCTGGCACAGATCCCGGGCCTCCGCCGCCTGGCGGACGAGCAGTTCGCCGGCGGTGGCCTCGGCCGGATCCTCGGGCGTCAGCCGGCGAATGTCCGGGGACACCGCGCCGCCCCGCAGCTCGGCCGCGAGGCGCCACGCATGGCGCACCTGCCTGCGCCGCATGCGCTCGATGACGCGGGCCATCTCGGGCGAACCGTCGTCCAACGTGATCAGGACATTTCCGAACGACCGGCAGTTAGCGACGACTCCACCCCACAGGGTCCGGGCGTTCCACCAGCGGTTGTAGGCGTTGCGGATCCGGAACGCGAGGAGCAGCGAGACGACGGCGCCGAGCAGGCTAACCAGCCCGGCGGCGCCCGGCACCCGGATGCCGTCGGCGCGCCAGGCCATGATCCCGGCGCCGACGACCACCGCGAGGAGGTCGTATCGCAGCCGCCGGGTCACCAGCCAGACGGCCCCGGCCCCGCGGACCAGGCCTACATCCACACCAGCGCCCGGGCGCTCTCCCGCGGGCGGGCCAGCGGGTGGTTCGGGCCCAGCAGGTCGGTGGTGATCACGGCGCAGAAGCGGTTCATCGCCAGATCGAAAACGGTGTTGTTCATCGGCTCCTCGATGAAACACCCCAGCCGTTCGGCGACAATGAAGATCGTCATGATCAGGAATCCGACGGCCATTCCGGCGAGACCCTCGTGGCCGCCTGACCCCATCTTGGTGCAGACCAAGATCGCGAACGTCCAGGCCAGTGTCCGAACGAACACCGCGTAGTAGATCGGGATGGGTTCGTTGCGGATGCGTTCCAGTCCGCCGGCGGCCGTCGCCTGGGCGGTGTTGAGGTTGGTGAGCAAGGTGCGGCCCTGCCGGTCGATCATGTCGCCCGCCATCAGGTCCCGTATGTCGGCGGCCTGAAGCATCAGCAAGGCGCCCGAGGGGGCGTCCGGCGGGTCCTCCGGGGTGACCTCAGACAGTTCGGGCGACGCGGGGACGCGTCGCAGTTCGGCGGCGAGCTGCCACGCGTGCCGTACCTGCCGGCGCCGCATCCGCTCGGCGATCGGCTGCATCTCCGGCTTGCAGTTGTCGACGGCGACCAGGGCGTTGTTCATCGCCCTGCAGTTGACGACGACCGAGCCCCACAGCGTGCGGGCCTCCCACCACCGGCTGTAGGCACTGCTGTTGCGGAACCCGATGAAGATCGAGACCACGACCCCAAGCAGCGGGACCACCGGCTCGGCGCTGCGCAACAACGGCGAATTGGCGAAGTGCGCCATCGCCGCGGCGACGACCAACACCGCCAGCAGGTCGTAGCGCAACTTCCAACCCACCAGCCCTGCGACCTTCACCGGGCCGAACCGGCCCACGCTGCGCATCATCAGGCCGGCGACCTCCGGTCAGTCACGCGGGAATTATGGCACGACCGAGCGCCGGTGCCCCGGCGAATTCCCGCACCATGGGTTAGCCTGTGGATTCCCGAGGCAGGCCACGGCAGGAGCTCGATGTCAACGTCGCACGGCGAGCGGCACTCTCGCGAGCAAGCCGGTTACCACAAGAGTCTCACCAACCGTCAGATCCAGATGATCGGCCTCGGCGGGGCGATCGGGACCGGCCTCTTCCTCGGCGCCGGGGGCAGGCTCGCATCGGCAGGGCCCGGGCTTTTCATCGTGTACGGGGTCTGCGGTGTCTTTGTCTTCCTGATTCTGCGCGCGCTCGGCGAGCTGGTGCTGCACCGGCCGTCCTCCGGGTCGTTCGTGTCGTATGCCCGCGAATTCTTCGGCGAGAAGGTCGCTTTCGCCGCCGGGTGGATGTACTGCGTCAACTGGGCGATGGCCGGGATCGTGGACACCACCGCGATCGCGCTCTACTGCCACTACTGGGGCGCGTTCCGCTCGATCCCGCAGTGGACGCTGGCGTTGATAGCGCTGGTGGTCGTGTTGGCGACGAACCTCATCTCGGTCAAACTCTTCGGGGAGTTCGAGTTCTGGGCATCTCTGCTCAAGGTGGCGGCCCTGGTCACCTTCCTCGTCGTCGGCACGGTGTTTCTGGTCGGGCCGTTCACGATCGACGGTCACGACACCGGCATCTCGCTGTGGGCCAGCAACGGGGGCCTGCTGCCGGCCGGCCTGCTGCCCCTGGTGCTCGTCACGTCCGGGGTGGTCTTCGCCTACGCCGCCGTCGAATTGGTGGGCATCGCGGCCGGGGAGACGCAAAATCCGGAGCAGATCATGCCGCGGGTGATCAACTCGGTGGTTTTTCGGATCGCCGTCTTCTACATCGGGTCGGCAGTCCTGCTGGGACTGCTCCTGCCGCACACGGCATACCGGGACCACGTGAGCCCCTTCGTGACGTTCTTCTCCAAGGTCGGCTTCGGAGGGGCAGGCAGCCTGATGAACGTGGTCGTCCTCACCGCCGCACTGTCGAGCCTCAACGCCGGGCTGTATTCCACCGGCCGCATCCTGCGCTCCATGGCGATGAACGGCAGCAGCCCCAAGTTCACCGGGGTGATCTCAAGGAGCGGCGTGCCCTACGGCGGGATCCTGCTCACCAGCAGCATCGGACTGCTCGGCATCGTGCTCAACGCCGTCAAACCGAGCCAGGCGTTCGAAATCGTGCTCCACATCGCCGCGGTGGGCGTCGTTGTCGCCTGGGGCACGATCGTGGCGTGTCAGCTGCGGCTCTACCAACTGGCGCGGGCTGGGGTGCTGCAACGGCCCGGTTTCCGGATGCCACTGGCGCCGTACAGCGGCTACGTCACGCTGGCGTTCCTGCTCGGCGTCGTGGTCGTGATGCTGTTCGACCCGGTCCAGGGCCCCTGGCTGATGGGGGCGATCGTCTTCAGCGTGGTGACGCTCACCGGCGGCTGGTTCCTCGTCCGCAACCGGGTGCTGGCCACGGCCGCCGAATTCCCGGCGGCCTGAGGGAAATCGCGAATCGGCAGGCGCGTCACTCCGTTCAGTTTCGGCACCCGCTGCGTACTCTGGGGCCGGCATTCTGTGAAGGACTGGGAGTCGCGCGTGCGGTTGTCACGAAACGTCCGGCGAGGCCTTGCCGGGGGATCGCTGCTGTTGGCGTCCCTGTTGGTGAGCGCTCCGGGGCTGTCCGGCTGCACCTCCACCGTCGACGGTAGGCCAGTCGCGGCGCCGGGCGCCGGTCCCACCGAGCCCAGGTTCCCTACTCCGAACCCCACCCCGTCGACCACCACTCCCGCGCCCGGCGCGACCCCGAGTTCGCCGACGGCGCCGCAGAGCCCGACCGGCGCCATCCCGCTGCCGCCCGACAAGAACGGGCGCACCTTCATCCAGACCAAGTCGGGCACGACGCGCTGCCAGATCACCAAGGACACCGTGGGCTGCGAGGCACCGTTCACCAGCTCACCGCTACAAGACGGCGAGCACGCCAACGGCGTCAGCGTCACCGCCGACGGGACGGTGCAATGGGTGCTGGGCAACCTGGGGGCAATCCCGACCGTCACGCTGGACTACAAGACTTACGAGACGCTGGGGTGGAAGATCGACGCCACCATCAATGGCACCCGCTTCACCAACGACCGCACCGGACACGGCATGTTCGTCAGCATCGACAAGGTGAACACGTTCTAACGACAGGGGTGCGCGACATGAGTGATGCGCTCGGGCTGTCGATCGGCGTGGCCCACCTGGTTGCGGCCCACGCGGGTCGGCCTCCGGTGATCCGGAGCCCCGTAGTGACGCTGTTCGAGCACCGGCCTACAGAAGTCGGCCTGCCCCAGGAGAACCCCAACCTGACCGCACCGGGGTTGGTGCTGCGGGGATTCGTCGAACGCGTCGGCGACCCGACCCCGTTGGTGGCGGCCGACGGCACGAGGTATCTGGGCCAGGCCCTGACCGTCGAGGCGATCGAAGCGATGGCCCGCATCGTCGGCTACGGGACGCCGGTGACGGTCGCGGTACCGGCCTACTGGAGGCAGAACCAGGTGAACGCGCTGCGCGAGGAGTTCTTCGCCCAGCCGGACCTCAACCGAAGCGGGGCGCCGCCGGTGCTGGTCTCGGATGCCACGGCGGCGTGGACGGCCCTGCGTACGCGCCCGGGATTCCCCGCCGACGGCGTGGTTGCGCTGTGTGATTTCGGTGCCGGCGGCGCCAGTATCACCCTGTTCGACGCGGGATCCACCGGTCGGCAGATCGGCACGTCGATGCGGGATACAGCCTTCTCCGGCGACGCGCTCGATCAGCTCGTCCTGGCCGGCGCGAACGCGTCCACCATGGCCGACGGCACCGCGGCCATCGACCTCGCCGGCACCGCGCGGATCGCCTCGCAGGCAGGGCTTCTCGGCGAATGCACGCGGGCCAAAGAGCGACTGTCGACGGCCGCGTCGGCCACAATCGTCACCGGCGCGGGTGAGGACGTTCGGCTGTCGCGCGACGAGTTCGAAGAACTCATCGCCGAATCGCTGTCCCGGTTCCTCGGGTCTATTGGTGACGCCCTGCAGCGCAACGGTATTCCGCGCGCCACGCTGGCGGCACTGGCGACGGTCGGCGGCGGCGCCGGCATTCCGCTGATCGGCGCGAGGCTCTCGCGGCACTTCGGGGTTCCGGTGCACACCCTGCCCCAGCCCGCGTTCAGCGCGGCGATCGGCGCGGCGATGCTCGGCGACGAGCGGGCCTCGGCCGCAACACTCACCGCGGCGTCCCCGATCGTGCAAACCCCGACCGAAATGGCCCCGGCCGTCGCAACCGAGATGGCCCCGGCTCTGCCGACCGAAATGGCCGCCGCCGCCCCGGCGACCGAGAGGACCCCGGGGGTCGCCCCTGCGGAGCCCGCCCTCGCCTGGTCGGCGGACACCGACGATTCCGCCGAGCCCGTGCCCTACACCGGACCGGACATGACCGGGGAGTATGTCGGCGAGGCTGGGGCCACAGAGGGGCCGGGGGAGCCGTTCGGAGACGACGGTGACCGCTACGACGGCGAACCGGCAGGACTGCCCTGGTATAAGCGGACGGCACTGGTGCTCAGCCTGGTCGGCGCGGGCGCCGCGGTGCTCGCCGCAGGACTTCTCGCGCTGACGGTGAACGACCACCAGACCAGCCCGGTCACCACCAGCCCACCGATGGTGCCCCCGCCCCCGCCAAGTACGGTCATCACCGAGCCGGGCATCAGCACCAGCGTCGCGGAAGTCACTACGCCACCGCCCGAGACGACGCCCACCACCACAAACCCGACCACCACGGCGGCGCCCACCACCACGAACGCGCCAAC
>CAZZHX010000157.1:0-6706 GCA_964653535.1 uncultured Mycobacterium sp.
CGACAACGGCTACAAGGTGTACGTCGAGGGCGGGTTCGGAATCGTCGCCCCCACCGACCGCCGGATCGAAGCGGCCATGGCCGACGCGCCCCCAGCCGACCAGATCGCCCGTCGCCCCGTCGAGCCCACCGGAAGCGACCTGCTGCAGAGCTACGTCGTGCGCGCGGCCGGGGTGCGCCGCGGACGCGGATCCGTGCGGGTGGCGCTGACACCGCTGCACGGGGTCGGCGGCGCGTTGGCGGTAGAGGCGTTGCGGCGCGCCGGATTTCCCGACGTGCACACGGTCGCGGCGCAGTTCGCCCCCGACCCCGACTTCCCCACCGTCGCGTTTCCCAACCCCGAGGAGCCCGGCGCCACCGACGCACTGCTCGCCCTCGCCGCCGAGGTCGGCGCCGACGTGGCGATCGCGCTGGACCCGGACGCCGACCGGTGCGCGGTTGGCATCCCCGCCGAATCAGGATCGGACTGGCGCATGTTGTCGGGCGACGAAACCGGTTGGCTGCTCGGTGATTACATTCTGTCGAGCGGTGCCGCTACTGCACACAACGTGGTAGCCAGCACCGTGGTGTCGTCGCGGATGCTGGCGGCGATCACCGCGCACCACGGCGCCACTCACATCGAGACTCCCACCGGCTTCAAGTGGCTCGCCCGCGCCGATGCGGCGGTGCCCGGCGGGACCCTGGTGTACGCCTACGAGGAAGCCATCGGGCACTGCGTCGACCCGGCCGCCGTGCGCGACAAGGACGGCATCAGCGCCGCCGTCCTGGTGTGCGATCTGGTGGCCGCGCTCAAAGACTGCGGCGGCTCCGTACCCGACGCGCTCGACGAGCTGGCCCGCCGGCACGGCGTGCACGACGTCGCCGCGATGTCGCGCCGGTTCGCCCGGGGACTCACCGGGGCCGACGAGGCCGCCGGGCTGATGCGCCGGCTGCGGGAGGCCCCACCGGGGCGGCTGGCCGGATTCACCGCGACCGTCACCGACATCGGGGACGCGCTGATCGTCACCGGCGGCGACGACGGCGCAACAGCGCGGGTGGTGGTGCGTCCCTCGGGGACCGAGCCGAAGGTGAAGTTCTACCTCGAAGTTCACTGCCCGGTAACGGGCGATCTGCGCTCCGCCCGCGTGCACGCTGCCGCGCTGCGCGCGATGCTGGTCTCGGAAGTCGCGCGTTGGTGAGCTAGCGGGGCCCGAATTGGCGATCGCCGGCGTCGCCGAGTCCGGGCACGATGAAGGCGTCCTTGTTGAGCTCGTCGTCGACCGCCGCGGTGAACATCCTCGCGTCGGGCGCCGTCTTCTCCAGCGCGGCCACGCCGTCGGGCGCCGCCACCGCGCACAGCACGGTGATGTCGGTTGCCCCGCGGCGCGCCAGCAGATCGACGGTGTGCTTGCACGATCCGCCCGTGGCCAGCATCGGGTCGAGGACCATCACACAGACGCCGGTCAGATCGTCGGGCAGCGACTCGAAATATCCGGCGGCCTGGTGGGTGTCCTCGTCGCGGGCCACGCCGACGAACCCGACCCGCGCCGTCGGCAACAGCGCGAGCGCCGGGTCGAGCATGCCGAGCCCGGCCCGCAGCACGGGGACCAGCGGCGGCGGATGGGCCAGGCGCACCCCGAGGGTCTCGCCCAGCGGGGTGTGAACCGGAAACGTCTCGGTGGCCGCGTCACGGGTGGCCTCGTAGATCAGCATCGCGGTCAGGTCGCGCAGGGCGGCCCGGAACTCGGCGTCGACCGTGTGCCGGTCGCGCATCGTCGTCAGCCTGGCCAGGGCCAGCGGGTGGTCAACGATGCAAACCTTCACGGGAGATGACCCTATAGAACGCGTCGACGTGACGGTCCGGCGCGGCGCCCGCACCGAGTGGGGGATCACCGCAGACAGGTCGGCTCGCTATTGTGTGCCGCATGGCTGCTGACCTCGTGCCCATCCGCCTGAGCCTGTCCGCCGGTGAGCGTTACACCCTGTGGGCGCCCCGCTGGCGCGACGCCGGCGACGAATGGGAGGCGCTCCTGGGCAAGGACGAGGACCTGTACGCCTTCGATACCGTCGCCGATCTGGTCGCGTTCGTGCGTTCGGGCACCGACAACGATCTCGTCGACCACCCGGCATGGGCGGATATGACCGCGGCGCACGCCCACACGTTCGAGCCCGCCGACGCCCAGCAGTTCGACCTGATGGCCGTTGAGGAGCTGGTGTCGGAGAAACCGGCCGCGGAGTCGGTTGCTGCGCTGGCGGGAGTGCTGGCGATCGTGTCGTCCATCGGGTCGGTGTGCGAACTTGCACCGGTGTCGAAGTTCTTCAACGGAAATCCCAGCCTGGGCACCGTCACGAGCGGGATCGATCACTTCACCGGAAGAGCGGGACAGAAACGCTGGGATGCGATCGCGGCGGTCATCTCCCGGAGCTGGGACGACGTGATCGCCTCGATCGATGGCATCGTCAGCACCCCC
Organism: uncultured Mycobacterium sp.; assembly: GCA_964653535.1. Lineage (GTDB taxonomy): Bacteria > Actinomycetota > Actinomycetes > Mycobacteriales > Mycobacteriaceae > Mycobacterium. The sequence goes on from CAZZHX010000157.1 coordinate 2,450, forward strand.
GACGTCGACGCCACGCTCTCAGCGACGGCCGCCGACGAACTCGCCGAGGAACGCCCGGAGCCCGAGACTGAACCCGAGACTGAACCCGAGACCGAACCCGAGGACACCCCACACACCGACGCCGCCGACGCGCCAGTTCAGGAGCCGGAGCCCGAGGCGCTCGACGGGGCCGACGAGGCCGACGAGGCCGCCGCGGTGCTCGGCGGTGACGAAGACTTCTGGCTCAAGGTGGGCATCGACCCGATTCGCATCATGTCCAGCTCTGGCACGTTCTACACGCTGAGGTGCTACCTGGACGAGCGCCCGATCTTCCTGGGCCGCAACGGACGGATCAGCGTGTTCGGCTCCGAACGGGCGCTGGCGCGCTACCTGGCCGACGAGCACGACCATGACCTGTCCGATCTGAGCACCTACGACGACATCCGCACCGCCGCGACCGACGGCTCGCTGACCGTCGACGTCACCGACGACAACATCTACGTGCTCAGCGGGCTCGCCGACGACTTCGCCGACGGTCCGGACGCGGTGGACCGCGACCAGCTGGACTTGGCCGTCGAACTGCTGCGCGACGTCGGCGACTACTCGGAGGAGGGCACGGTCGACAAGGCGCTCGAGATCAGCCGTCCCCTGGGCAAGCTGGTCACCGCCGTATTGGAGCCGGACTCGAGCGACGCCCCCAGCCCGCCGTATGCCGCGGCGGTGCGGGAATGGGAGAAGCTGGAGCAGTTCGTCGACGGTCGCCTGCGGCGCGAATAGGCTGGGCCACGTGTCGCTTCCCGGCGTAGGCCCGCTTCCGCTCTACGGCTTCCAACGGCCGGCCATGTTGGTGTTCCTGGTTGTCCCGCTCGTGCTGCTCGGCCTGTACGTCGTCGTCCAGTTGCGCCGCCAGGGCCGGCTGCGCCGGTTCACCGACGCGCAGATGCCGCAATCACCGTGGCGGCATCTGCCCATCGCGGTCTCCGTGCTCGGCCTGCTGCTGCTGACCGTCGCGCTGGCCACGCCGACCCACGAAATGCGCATCCCACGCAATCGCGCGGTGGTCATGCTGCTGGTCGACATGTCGCAGTCGATGCGCGCCACCGACGTCGAACCCACTCGCCTCAAGGCCGCCGAGCAGGCGGCCGGTGAGTTCGCCGGCCAGTTGACCACCGGCATCAACCTGGGGCTCGTCGGTTTCGCGGGAACGCCCTACCTGCTGGTGCCCCCGACGCCGCAGCACCAGGCGACGGTGGAGGCGCTGAAGAAACTGGACTTCGCCGACGGCACGGCCACCGGGGAGGCCATCTTCACGGCGCTGCACGCGATCGGGGCCACCGACGTCTCCGGGGGTGATAGCCCGCCGCCGGCCCGCATCGTGTTGCTGTCCGACGGCGCCGAGAACAAGCCGTCGAACCCCAACGATCCGCACGACGGCGCCTTCACGGCGGCGCGTCTGGCCAAGGACCAGGGCGTGCCGATCTCGACGATCGCGTTCGGCACCCAGAACGGCGAGATCCAGATGGACGGCAAGCGCATCGCAGTCCCGGTCGCCACCGACCAGATGAAAACGATCGCCAAGCTCTCCGGCGGGCAGTCCTACACCGCCGCCACCCTCAAGGATCTCGAAAAGAGCTACGACGCGATCCAGAACGAGATCGGCTACCGCACGGTGCCCGGTCCCGGCGGCGCCGGCTGGCTGCGCCTCGGCGTCATCACCACCCTGCTGGCGGCGGGGTTGGCGCTGCTGATCAACCGTCGGCTACCGACCTGAGCGCACAGCCCGCCCTATCGATCAGGAGGGCAGCCTGCGGTTGAGGAGCAGCCCAGCGAGGATGGCACCGGCCAGCACGACCGCACCCAGCAGCGTCCAGGCGAGGCTGGCGTCGCCCTTCACGGTCTCGTAGCCGATCTGCTGCTGCAGGGTCGCGTAGACCTGCTTGAGCGAATCCAGGCTGTCGGCGTGGAACGCCTGACCGTCGGTGATCTCGCAGATCTTCTGCAGCGTCTGGTCGTTGACGGGAACCGGAATGGTGGCGCCCTCGTACTCCACGGTGCCGTAGGGAGTGCCGAACGAGATCGTGGAGATCTGGACACCCTGCGCCTTGGCGGCCCGCGCGGCGGTGAAGGCACCCTGGGGCGCGTTAGGGTCCAGCGGCACGTTCTCGGCGCCGTCGGACTCCAGCACGATCCGCGCCGGTGGCGGACCGTCGCCGCCCCCCATCACCGAGCCGACCGTCGCGATGGCCTGCATCGCCGTGAAGATGCCCTCCCCGGTCGCGGTCTTGGGGGCCGGCTGCATGCTGTCGATCGCCTTCCGGACGGCCTCGCGGTTGGTCGTCGGGGCGACGAGCAGCGTGGCGTTGGCCGCGAACTCCACCACGCCGAGGTTGATGGCCGGCGTCAGCTCCGCGGCGAACTGCTTGCCGGCCTCCTTCGCCGCGGCCAGCCGGGTGGGCGGGACGTCGTTGGACGCCATGGACTCCGAGACGTCGATGACCAGCATCACGACCGCGCGGTTGAGCGGGATGCGGACGTCGGACGTCGGTCCGGCCATCGCGGTGGTCAGCAGCACCAACGACGTGGCGAGCAGGATCGTCGGCAGGTGCCGCCAGCGGCTGGGCCGGGCCGGGGCGACCCGCTCGAGCACCTCCATGTTGGCGAACCGGAGCACTTGCCGACGGCGGGTGAATTGCAGCGCCAGGTAGATCCCTGCCACCAGCAGCACGGCCAACAGGAACAGGAAAAACCAGGCATGCTCGAAGCCGGTCAGTGACACGGGACCCAGCAGGGGCAGCTTCATATCCGTCCACACTATCCGTTCCGGGATGAGCAGGGTCAGCCGATCAACACCGCGTACCGCGGCTTGATCACCTCGTCGATGATCGCGATCCGCTGGTCGAACGGGATGAACGCCGACTTCATCGCGTTGATCGTGAACCGCTCCAGGTCAGTCCACCCGTAGCCGAACGCCTCCACCAACCGGGACATCTCCAGACTCATCGAGGTGTCGCTCATCAGCCGGTTGTCGGTGTTGACCGTCACCCGGAATCGCGCCCGGGCCAGCAGGTCGAACGGGTGGTCGGCGATGCTCTTCACCGCACCGGTCTGCACGTTCGAGCTCGGACACAGCTCCAATGGAATTCGTTTGTCCCGCAGAATAGATGCCAACCGGCCGAGCCGGATCTCGCCGTCGGCTCCCCCGTTTGCCAGGACGTCAATGTCGTCGACGATACGCACGCCATGGCCGAGCCTGTCCGCACCGCAGAACGCGATCGCCTCGTGGATCGACGGCAGGCCGAACGCCTCCCCCGCGTGAATCGTGAAGCGCGCGTTGTTGTCTCGCATGTACTCGAATGCGTCCAGGTGCCGGGTGGGCGGATTGCCGGCCTCGGCGCCAGCGATGTCGAAGCCGACCACGCCCCGGTCCCGCCACCGGACCGCCAGCTCGGCGATCTCCCGCGAAGCCGCCGCGTGGCGCATGGCGGTGACCAGCAGGCGCACCACGATCGGACGACCCGCCGCGGCGCAGGCGCGCTCCGCCTCGGCGAAACCCGCGAGCACGGCCTCCATGATCTCGTCGAACGACAACCCCCGGTCGAGGTGCAGTTCGGGGGCGAAACGGACCTCGGCGTAGACCACCGAATCGGCGGCCAGGTCTTCGACGCACTCGTAGGCGACGCGATACAGCGCCCCGGGCGTCTGCATCACCGCGACGGTGTGCGAGAACGGCTCCAGGTAGCGCTCCAGCGAGCCGCTGTGCGACTGGGTGCGAAACCAGGTCGCGAGCTCGCCCGCGTCGGCGGTGGGCAGGCGGTCGTAGCCGGTCTCACCGGCGATGTCGATCACGGTCGACGGGCGCAGGCCGCCGTCCAGGTGATCGTGCAGCAGAGCCTTGGGCGCCTGGGCGATCTGCGTGAGATCCAACGGCTTCTGCGTCATCGGCGTGCTCACTCGAGGATCCGATCGATGATCAGCGGCCGGGCCTCCGGCGCCGCCGTGCCGACGCTGTAGCCGCCGTCCAGCTCGGCCATCGCGGCGCCGAAGCGTTCGGGGGTGTCGGTGTAGAGAGTGAACAGCGGCTCACCCGCGGCGACGGGCTCGCCGGGACGGCGGTGGATCCTGATGCCGGCGCCCGCCTGCACCGAGACGCCGGGCCGCGGTCGCCCCGCGCCCAGCCGCCAGGCCGCCAACCCCACCGCCATCGCGTCGATATCACCCATTGTGCCGCCCCGGGCGGCGATCACCTCGCGAACCACCCCGTCGTCGATGACGGCCCCG
>CAZZHX010000157.1:6716-7153 GCA_964653535.1 uncultured Mycobacterium sp.
CGGCCTGTTCGCTAAAGGGTCGCCCAACCTGCGCGCGATCACCGTCTCGGTGTGCGCCCCCACGGGTAACGGGGCCGAGAGGTCGCCGCCCTGCGCCGCGATCAGCCGGCGGAACCTGTCCATCGCGGTCCCGTCGCGCAGCGCCTCGGCGGGGTCACGGTCACCGATCCCGGCGAGGTCGAGCATCTCGGCGGCGAGCCGTACCGTCAGCTCCACCACGTCCGGCGGCCCGCCGCCCGCCAGCACCTCCAGCGCCTCGGCGACCTCCAGGGCGTTGCCGACGGTCGCGCCCAGCGGGCTGGACATGTCCGTCAGCAGGGCCCGGGTGCGCACCCCGTGCGCCGAGCCCAACTCGACCATGGTGTGCGCCAACTCGCGGCACTGCGACTCGGAGGCCATCAACGCCTTTGTCTGCACCCCGACTTTGGAGTTGGGTG
>CAZZHX010000158.1:0-7135 GCA_964653535.1 uncultured Mycobacterium sp.
GTCGTGGCCGGGTCCCCACGATCGCCCTCGATCGGCCAGGAGACCTCAGAAAACACTTCACTTTGCGCTACCACGTTGTTCGGTGTCAAGCATCACGAAGAGCCGCAAGTGCCGCGACACCAGCGGCGTCGACACCTGCATTGTGATAGCGTCCGGCGTCGATGTTACGTCCGGAAGGAGATCGGTGATGGCCGGATCGAAGCTGGGCGCGGCGATGAGCGCGGCTGCGCTGATCGTCTCCGCGTGCGGGACGAGTTCACCGCCATCCGCTAAGCCGACGAGCGCGTCGCCCAACTCTGCTGATCGCACGTCGGAAACGACACCGCAGCAGCCCTCATCGGGACGGATGGTCGTGCACTACGGGGACGCCACGACGCCCGAGGCTGTCAGGGGCCGCACCCTCATGGAGAACACGCATGTGATGGAAGGGCTGGCCAAGGATGTCAACGAGACCCTGATCCTGCCATTCGACATCCCGTTGGTCGGCAGCCAGTGCGGAGAAGCCAACGACTTCTGGACTACCAGCGCGAAACAGATGATCCTGTGCTACGAGGATGTCGACCACTCCCTGCAGATCTTCGGCGATGCCCATGCGCCCAATCCCAGCGAGACTGCGCGCCGAATCGTGATCGGGAGTTTTTACCACGAACTGGGCCACATGGCGATCGACCTGTTTGAACTCCCTGCGACCGGTCGCGAGGAGGACGTCGCCGATCAGATGGCGGCCTACAACCTGTTGCAGCCTGACGCCCAGGGCAAATTCAGTCCCGATGACGTTGCGGCCGCCAAAGATTACGCCACGGCATTCGCGATCGAATCGAAGACGCAGGACGCCGCGTCGAAGGACGTGCTCGCTGATGTGCACACTCCCGATGAAGCCCGCAGCGTCAACATGGCGTGCTGGATTTACGGATCCAATCCCGCGGGCAGCGCTGACCTCGTCGCCGCCGGAACGCTGCCTCAGGGGCGGGCCGACGGATGTCAGGACGAGTACAACAAACTCATGCGGGCGTGGGGCAAACTATTGGAAGGGCACTGGAAGTAACGTCACTAGTGGCCAGCGCCGGTCGTTATCACTGCGGATTCGCGGTCAGCCACATGCAAAACGACTGCGGGTTACTGCTGCACGGCTGGCAGTAAAAGTAAGGCAAATGTTCCGAACTCTCCACGGTTTCCATCTGGGGTCCGGCCGCCATGCACGAAGCCTGGTCCGGCCAGGTCTGATTAGAGATCACGGAGTCAGCGTTGGCCGGCGGCGGCGCCACCAGGGCGAAAGTGCTTAAGGCAACCGCGGCAGTAAGCAAAGTCTTCATCGTTATCCCTTCAATCTGGTGGTCCGTCCCGTCGTGCTCTTGACTATCACGAAAATGGCACCGTCGTCTAGTAGTCACTGTTGACGAGCCGCGGGTGACTCTCTAGCGTCAAGTCGTTGTCGTCGGCATCGGAGAGGACTCGTCTGTCGTGAAATACCACCGCGTGGCCAGTGTTACCGGTATTGCTGTTCTGGCGTTGGGCCTCGCCCTCGCCGGGTGCGGGTCGGGTTCGAAGACCGCGTCGCCGTCGAGCACCACGGCGGCGGGAAATTCGTCGACGTCGAGTTCGGCCGGCAAGTCGGCTCCGGCGAAGGAGGCGGGTGGCAAAGGGTTAGACGACTATCTGTCCTCAAACCACATCACTGAGGAGGCGCCCCAGATCGGCGCGGCCGGGGTGCCCACCGTCACGTTGCCGGGATTGGCCGGTTGGTCGCACGCTGAGCTTGATCCGCAGCAGGGATTCGCAGATCTGCTGTGCGTCAAGTATGACAGTCCGGCCACCGACGGCGGCGTCGCTGTCGTCCGCGTCCAAATGGCGAAGCTGACCGGCACCGTCGACCAGAGCAAACTCCTCGCTGCAGCCAAACCGGCTGTCAGCGACGCTGGTGATAAATTCCGGGCCGAGCCTGCCTCGATCAGCGTCGGGGATTTCAAAGGTTGGCAGGCAATCGTTGATAGCGTGGACAAGGACGGAAAGAAGCTCACGATCGCCGGGCGCTTGATCGTCATCCCCGGTCCGGATGCAACCTACCTGCTGCAGGAGGGCGGCGTAGCCAGCCCTGACCTGGAAGGCACCATGCTCGACGCGGTGCACCTGATCGACACTCAAACCACCATCCAAGCCTGACCACGCAGGCTGCGACTGGCCACTCAGCGAGGCTACTCGGCGAGACCGCTCAGCGCGCCAGATCCCACTGCCCGTAATCCGCCGCGAGCACGTCATCGACGTCGACGTTGACCCCGCCCAGCACCGGACCCGGGTTCGACTCGGTGCTGACGACCGACTGGTACAGCACCGCCGTGGGCTCGCGCTGACCGTGCGACCACGCCTTCGTCTGCCACGACCACCGGTGCCCCGCCGAGGTCGACTTGCCGATCACGCCGTCGCTGGCTGCCCAGGCGCATGCCTGGGCGTGGCCGTAGATGCCGGTGCGGTCGACGCCCAGCACCGAATTGATGCCCCGGAACCACGGCAGCGCCGTCCCGGTCCATGTGGCGGTGTCGATGTCGTCGTCGACGCTGAAGAAAATCGGCGCCGACGCCGGCCCACCGGCCGCGTTGTGCAGTTGCAGCGCGCTCTTGGCGTCCGCCACCCCGCCGTCGTACCCGCGCGTGAAATCCGCGGGGTCGGGCCAGCCGGGTTTGCCGTACTGGAAGTTGCTGACGATCTGCAGGCCCGCGGCGCGCAGGGAGTCGGCATACTCGCGCATGATCGGCTTGGCCCCGAAGTTCGCGCCGGGTCGCGACGCCGACACGTAGTTGATGACGCCGCCGTAGCCGGCCGCCTTGATCAGATCGGGCGCGATGCGCTGCGAGGCGAAGTCGATCAGCTGCATGTCGGCCGCCGCCGCGCTGCCCGCGCCGAGGCTCGCCGCCGCGGTGCCCACACCGAGCAGAACCGAGCCGTATGTGATGACCTCACGCCGCGAAAACGGCCGCTGTGCCCGCATCGCGCGATGGTAACAGAGGTCGTTGTACGCCCCGGAAAGCCCAAACGATAGTCTGGACACATGTCCAGTTTGCCGCCGCGAACGATGGCCCAGCAGACGGCACAGCGGAGTTGAGCATGCGAATTGCCCTGCTCTCCTACCGCAGCAAGACCCATTGCGGCGGACAGGGCGTCTATATCCGTCATCTCAGTCACGGTCTGGCGGACCTCGGGCACGACGTCGAGGTGTTCTCCGGGCAGCCGTATCCGGACCTGCTCGACTCGCGGGTGCGGCTGACGAAGGTTCCCAGCCTGGATCTGTACCGGGAGCCCGATCCCTTCCGTGTGCCTCGGCCGAGCGAGATCCGCGATGCGGTCGACCTGCTGGAACTGCTCACCATGTGGACGGCGGGGTTTCCGGAGCCGCGCACCTTCTCGATGCGGGTCGCCCGTGCGCTGGCCGGCCGCATGAGCGATTTCGACGTCGTCCACGACAACCAGAGCCTGGGCACCGGCCTGCTGACGATCGCCCGCGCCGGACTGCCGGTGGTGGCCACCGTGCACCATCCGATCACCCGCGACCGGCTGCTCGACATCGCCGCGGCCCCGTGGTGGCGCACACCGCTGGTGCGAAGGTGGTACGGCTTCGCCGCGATGCAGAAGCGGGTGGCACGCCGGATCCCGGACCTGATCACGGTCTCGTCATCGTCGGCCGCAGACATCGTCACCGACTTCGCTGTCTCGCCGGCGCAGTTGCACGCTGTGCCCCTCGGCGTGAACACCGACCTGTTCCACCCAGGCACGCAGCCGCGGCAGCCGGGCCGGATCATCGCGATCGCCAGCGCCGACACCCCGCTGAAGGGCGTCCGCACCCTGCTGCACGCGGTCGCCAGGTTGCGCGCGAGGAGGGACATCGAACTGCGGCTCGTCGCCAAGGTGGAACCAGACGGCCCCACCCACAAACTCATCGCCGAGTTGGGTATCTCCGACATCGTCCACCTCACCAGCGGGCTGTCCGACGCTGACCTGGCCGCGCTGTTCGCCTCCGCCCAGGTCGCATGCATCCCGTCCCTCTACGAGGGGTTCTCGCTGCCCGCGGTCGAGGCCATGGCGAGCGGCACCCCGATCGTCGCCAGCCGGGTCGGCGCGCTGCCCGAAGTCCTGGGGACCGACGGGACCTGTGCCCACCTGGTGCCGCCTGCCGACGTCGACGCGCTCACGCGCGCCCTCGGCGATCTACTCGACTCCCCGGACAAGCGCCGCCGTCTGGGCGCGGCGGGACGGGCGCGCGCACTCGAGGTATTCAGCTGGGAGGCCGTCGCCGCCCAGACGGTGCGCATCTACGAGCGGGCGATCGCACGCCGCGCCGCCAGTGGGGACGGCCGATGCTGACGGTCGATTTCGACCGGCTCGGGGTGGGGCCGTCCGTGAAGGTGATCGACGTGGGCTGCGGGGCGGGCCGGCATGCCTTCGAGGCGTACCGGCGCGGCGCCGACGTGGTCGCGTTCGACCGCGACGCGTCCGAACTGCTCTCGGTGCAGACCATGCTGGCGGCGATGGCCGCCGAAGGCGAGGCGCCCGCCACGGCGTCGGCGACGGCGGTGCTCGGTGACGCCCTGCACCTGCCCTACGGCGACGAGACCTTCGACTGCGTGATCGCCTCCGAGATCTTGGAGCACATACCGCGCGACGACGCTGCCATCGGCGAACTTCTCCGGGTGCTCAAAGTCGGTGGAACGCTTGCGGTCAGCGTTCCGCGCTGGCTTCCGGAGCGAATGTGCTGGCTGCTGTCCGACGACTATCACAGCAACGAGGGCGGCCACGTGCGAATTTACCGGGCTAGCGAATTGCGACGCAAGATCGTGTGCGGTGGTACGCGGATGACGCACGCCCATCACGCACACGCTCTGCACTCGCCGTTCTGGTGGCTTAAATGCGCTGTGGGTGTGTCGAATTCGGATCATCCCGCGGTGGCTGCGTACCACAAGCTGCTGGTGTGGGATCTGATGCACCGGCCCAGGGCGACGCAGCTGACCGAGTCGCTACTCAACCCGCTCCTGGGTAAGAGCGTGGCGATGTACTTCACCAAGCTGCCGGGGCGCTCCGTTGCTCTGGGTTGACACGCCCGCGGTTCCGGGGGTGCTCACCGCCGGGGAATGTCGGCAGACCGCGCTGTCGATCGCCGCTGCGCAGGAATCGTCGGGAGCGATTCCCTGGTTCGAGGGCGGTCACACCGATCCGTGGGACCACGTGGAGTGCGCGATGGCGCTCAGCGCCGCCGGACTGCTGGAGCAGGCGGGAGCCGCCTACGAGTGGAGCCGCCGCACGCAGCGGCCCGACGGATCCTGGCCCATCCAGACCCGGGCCGGGGCCGTCGAGGACGCCAATAGCGACAGCAACTTCTGCGCCTACATCGCCACCGGTGTGTGGCACCACGTGATGGTCACCGGCGAGCGATCGTTCGCCGCCCAGATGTGGCCCGTGGTGCACAAGGCGATCGACTTCGTGATCGACCTGCAGCGCGGCATCGGCGAGATCTACTGGGCGCGCAGCGACGCCGGGCCCGTCGCCGAGGCTCTGCTGACCGGGTGCGCCAGCGTGTTCCACAGCATCCGCTGTGCGCTCGCACTCGCCGCCCTCATCGGCGAACCGCAGCCCGAGTGGGAATTGGCACTCGGCCGACTCGGCCACGCGCTCGCCGCCCACCCAGAGGCGTTCACCGAGAAGGACCGCTACTCGATGGACTGGTACTACCCGATCCTCGGCGGTGCATTGCGGGGCCCGGCGGCCGCAGCGCGCATCGGGGAACGCTGGGACCAGTTCGTGGTCGGCGGGCTCGGCATTCGTTGCGTCGACGACCGTCCCTGGGTAACGGGCGCCGAGACCTGCGAACTGGTGATGGCGCTCGACGCCATCGGTCACCGCTCCGCCGCACACCGGCAGTTCGCCGCAATGCAGCACCTGCGCGAGGCGGACGGGTCCTACTGGACGGGGCTGGTGTTCGCCGACGGGAAACGCTGGCCCGAAGAACGCACCACCTGGACCGGCGCGGCGATGATCCTGGCCGCGGACGCGCTGTCGGACACCACCGGCGGGAGCGGCATCTTCAAAGGGATCTTCAAAGGCCAGTTCCGAGGAGTCAGCCTGCCGATGGGCCTGCAGACCGATTTCGACTGCGAATGCGTGGTCAGCGGGCCGGGGCGCTGATCCGCTCCCCCGGGCCGCGCGCGACGCGTTCGAGGACCCGCAGCGTCCCGGTCGCCGACACCTCCCGGAACTGGCCCGAATCGAGTGCACGGCAATAGATAAGGTACGGCGGGCGCCCACCGTCGTCGGGGTTCGGGAACACATCGTGGATGACCAGCGCCCCGCCGACGGCCACCCACGGCGCCCACCCGTCGAAGTCCTCGTTGGCGGCGGCCTCCGAATGTCCGCCGTCGATGAAGACCAACCGCAGCGGCGATCCCCACGACCGCGCGACGATCGGCGAGCGGCCCACCACCGCGACGACGTGGTCGTCGAGGCCGGCGGCGTCGAGGACGTGGCGCAACGTCGGCAGGGTGTCGAACAACCCGGTGACCGTGTCGACCAGCGACGCATCGTGGTACTCCCAGCCGGGCTGGTGCTCCTCGGACCCGTGATGATGGTCGACCGTGAAGATCACGCCACCGGTCTGCTGCGCCGCCGCTCCGAGCAGCAGCGTGGATTTACCGCAGTACGTGCCGATCTCGACCCCGACGCCGCCGTCCAGGTAGCGCACCGCGGCGTCGTACAGCGCCCGCCCCTCGTCGGCCGGCATGAAGCCCTGCACCTGCTCGGCGAGCGCGAACAGGCGCTCGATGTCGGTTGTCTCGGTCGAGGGGGTCTCGGTCGAGGGGGTGACGGTGCGGCTCACACGGGTTAACCTACCGTGGTGGCGAGCGGCTGGGTCCCGACCTACCATCGTGCTGTGTGTGCCCGCAACCTCACTCTCATCAGACTCACGGTGGCCATTGCTACAGCCGCGCTGGCATTGCCCGCTGCGGTGCAGTCCTCTGCCATACCCGCCGCGGTGGCCGCGAACTGCCCACAAGTTCAGGTGGTGTTTGCCCGCGGCCGATTGGAATCGCCCGGCGTGGGTGTGCTCGGCAATGCGTTCATCACTGCACTGCAATCCAAGGCGCCCACCAAGAAC
>CAZZHX010000159.1:0-1829 GCA_964653535.1 uncultured Mycobacterium sp.
GCTACACCGACGCAGTAGGTTGATGCGCATGAGTCAGACAGTGCGCGGAGTGATTTCACGCAGCAAGGGCGAGCCCGTCGAATTGGTGGACATCGTGGTCCCCGACCCGGGGCCCGACGAGGTCGTGGTGCGCGTCATCGCCTGCGGGGTCTGCCACACCGACCTGACCTACCGCGACGGCGGCATCAACGACGAGTACCCGTTTCTGCTCGGCCACGAGGCGTCGGGCACGGTCGAGGCGGTCGGGCCGGGTGTCACCGCCGTCGCGCCGGGCGACTTCGTGATCCTCAACTGGCGCGCGGTGTGCGGTGAGTGCCGGGCCTGCAGACGCGGCAGGCCGCAGTACTGCTTCGACACCTTCAACGCCACCCAGAAGATGACGCTGACCGACGGCACAGAGTTGACGCCGGCGCTGGGCATCGGGGCGTTCGCCGACAAGACACTGGTGCACGCCGGCCAGTGCACCAAGGTCAATCCCGCGGCCAGCCCGGCCGCGGCCGGCCTGCTCGGGTGCGGGGTGATGGCCGGGCTCGGCGCGGCGATCAACACCGGCGCCGTCAGCCGCGACGACACCGTCGCGGTGATCGGCTGCGGCGGCGTCGGCGACGCCGCGATCGCCGGCGCCGCGCTCGTCGGGGCGCGGCGCATCATCGCCGTCGACACCGACGCGACGAAACTGGACTGGGCCCGTACCTTCGGCGCCACCCACACCGTCAACGCCCGCGACTGCGACGTCGTCGAGGCTATCCAGGAGCTCACGGACGGCGTCGGCGCCGACGTGGTGATCGACGCCGTGGGCCGGCCGGAGACGTGGAAGCAGGCGTTCTACGCCCGCGATCTGGCGGGAACTGTTGTGCTGGTCGGTGTTCCGACCCCCGACATGCGCCTGGAGATGCCGCTGGTGGACTTCTTCGCCCGGGGCGGTTCGCTGAAGTCGTCGTGGTACGGCGACTGCCTGCCCGAGCGCGACTTCCCCACCCTGATCGAGCTGTATCTGCAGGGCCGGCTTCCGCTCGATCGGTTCGTCAGCGAACGTATCGCTCTCGGCGATGTCGAAGAGGCGTTCCACCGGATGCACGACGGCTCGGTGCTGCGCTCGGTGGTGTTGTTGTGAGCGACCCGATCCAGCACGTGATCACTCATGGGACCTTCGAACTCGACGGCGGCAGTTGGGACGTCGACAACAACATCTGGATCGTCGGCGACGACTCCGAGGTCGTCGTGTTCGACGCCGCCCACACCGCCGCGCCTATCCTGAAGGCCGTCGGCGACCGCAAGGTGGTCGCGGTGATCTGCACGCACGGCCACAACGACCACGTGACCGTGGCCCCCGAGCTCGGCACCGCGCTCGAGGCGCCGGTGCTGCTGCACCCCGGCGACGAGGTGCTATGGCGGATGACCCACCCGGACAAGGAGTTCCGCGCGATTAACGACCGGGACACGCTGCGCGTCGCCGGTACCGAGCTGCGGGCGATACACACCCCGGGTCACTCCCCCGGGTCGGTGTGCTGGTACGGGCCAGAGCTGGGGCCACACGGAACAGTGTTCAGCGGCGACACCCTGTTCGCCGGCGGACCGGGCGCCACGGGACGCTCCTACTCCGACTTTCCCACCATCCTGGCGTCGATCTCCGAGCGGCTCGGCACGCTACCCGGCGACACCGTCGTGCACACCGGGCACGGCGACAGCACCACCATCGGCGACGAGATCGTGCACTACGAGGAGTGGGTAGCCCGCGGGCACTAACCCTCTCTCCCGCGCCCCCCCTCTTTCCCGCGAGCGTGCGTGTCTGCTCCGCGACACGCCGCCGCGTGCGTCACTCTGCGCAC
>CAZZHX010000159.1:1929-7101 GCA_964653535.1 uncultured Mycobacterium sp.
TGCTCCGCGACACGCCGCCGCGTGCGTCACTCTGCGCACGCTCGCGGAGATGGGCTGGCGCGGGCGGGGCACAATGAGGCGAGCCCACTACCGATAGAGGAGCGAGACGCATGGCCCAGGAACTTGTCGCCACGGTGCCCGACCTGACCGGGAAACTGGCGGTCGTCACCGGAGCCAACAGCGGCCTGGGCTTCGGCCTGGCCAAGCGGCTGTCGGCCGCGGGCGCCGACGTCGTCATGGCGATCCGCAACCGCGCCAAGGGTGAGGCGGCTATCGAGGAGATCCGCGCGAGCGTCCCCGACGCCAAGCTGAGCATCAAGTCCCTCGACCTGTCGTCGCTGGCCGCGGTCGCCGCGATGGGCGCGGAGCTCAACGCCGAGGGCCGCCCGATCGACATCCTGATCAACAACGCCGGCGTGATGACTCCGCCGGAACGCGACACCACCGCCGACGGGTTCGAATTGCAGTTCGGCAGCAACCATCTCGGCCACTTCGCGCTGACCGGGCACCTGCTGCCGCTGCTGCGCGCCGCCGGCCGCCCGCGGGTCGTCTCGTTGAGCAGCCTGGCGGCCAGCATGAACGCCAAGATCCACTTCGACGACCCGCAGTTCGAGAAGTCCTACCAGCCGATGCCGGCCTACGCGCAGTCGAAGATCGCCGTGCTGATGTTCGCCCGCGAACTGGACCGGCGCAGCCGCGAGGCCGGCTGGGGCATCGTGTCCAACGCCGCGCACCCGGGCCTGACCAAGACAAACCTGCAGATCAGCGGGCCGTCGCTCGGCCGCACCAAGCCCGCGCTGATGGAGCGGGTGTACACGACGTCGTGGCGGTGGGCGCCGTTCATGTGGCAGGAGATCGACGACGGGATCCTGCCCGCCCTGTACGCCGCGGCCACGCCGGGCGCCGAGGGCGGCGCGTTCTACGGGCCCCGCGGCCTACTCGAGGGGGCCGGCGGCGGCGTCAAGCCGGCGCGCGTGCCGCCCCGCGCCAAGAACGAGGCCGACGCCCGACGGCTGTGGGAGCTGTCCGAGAAGCTCACCGGGGTCAGCTACCCCACGAGCTGACCCGTCAGCTCGTCGCGCGAGCGTGCGCAGAATGCCGCCCGCAGTGGCGTGTCGCGGAGCAGACACGCACGCTCGCGCACAGGGGGGCGGGCCACGCAGGCCCAGCGGGCCGTCAGCGGATGCTGCCCACCCCGGCGATCAGCGGCAGGTCCAGCGCCGTCACCCAGCCGGGGCCCAGGTCGTTGACCGCGGGCACGGCGTTGAGAGCCCGCAGCCCCGTCGCCAAGCATCCCGCGGCGGCGGCGTCGCGGCCCGAGCCGTCGGTGAACCGGAACGCCGTCTCCTGGACGATGCTCGGCGTGCCCTCGATGTCCACCCGGTAGACGTCGTCCTCGGTGCCCGACGGCCAGTCCGGGGCGGCGTCGCGGCCGATCCGGTTGACGTGTTCGAGCTGGATGCGCGTCTCGCCCTGGTAGAGGCCGTTGATGGTGAACCTCACCGCCGCCACGTGCCCGGGCTTGATAGGGCCCTTAGCGCTCATGCGCTCGGTGGGCGTCACCCACTTGTCCCATGTCGTGGTGATCTCGTCGAGCGTGATGCCCGCCGCGTGGGCGATCATCGGCACGGTGGCGCCCCACGCGAAGATCAGCACGTCGCGGTTCTCCAGCATCGGGGTGTACTCGGGCTCGCGGCCGATGCCCATCTCGACTTCGTAGTCGCCTTCGTAGTTGGTGTAGTCCAGCAGCTCCGACGCGCGCACGCAGCGCACCTCCGAGCACAGGCCCATCAACGTCATGGGGAACAGGTCATTGGCGAAGCCGGGGTCGATGCCGGTGGTGAAGCACGACGCCCCGCCCGCCTCGCAGGCTTCGGTGATGGGTTCGATCCACTGCGGGGGGTTGAGGTGCATGCTCGGCCACACCCACGGCGTCATCGCGGTCGAGCACACGTCGATGCCGGCCCGCAGGAACCGGGTGATCAGCGCGATGTTGTCCTTGGCGTGCAGGGCGGTTGGCCCGTAGTGCACCAGGGCGTCGGGCTTCAAGGCGATCAGCGCGTCGACGTCGTCGGTGGCGACGACGCCGGTCGGCTCGGGCAGCCCGCAGATGTCGGCGACGTCGCGGCCAACCTTGTCGGGGTTGCTCACGCCCACGCCCGCCAACTCGAACGCCGGGTGCTTGACGATCTCGGCGATCACCATCTTGCCGACGAAGCCCGTACCCCACACCACCACACGCTTGGACGCCATGTTCACCTTCCACTCGCCGATTCCCGGATTCACCCTAAGCGCGCCCAACCGTGAGCAGCCACACCCCTCCGGCTAGGCGTCGATGCTCATCCCGTAGAGCTTCTCCGCGTTCTTGTAGAGCACCCGTTCCGCGAGCGGGATCATCAGTGTGGGCGGCAGCGAACCGGTGTCCACCCGTCGCTGCAGCGCGTCGGCCAGCATCTTGCGCGACGTGATGGCCGAGCCGGTGAAGATCTCCGGAATCGTCCCGTCGGTGCCCCACAACAGCTTGTGCCCGGGCGCGGCTTCGGTCATGGTGACGACGGCGTTCACTCCGCCGTTGTACTCGTAGTACGACCACTCCGAGCAATCCGCGTAGACGTTTCCGTAGTGGAACAACAGCGCGGCGACCTGCCGGACTCCGGGGTAGATCGCACCGGCGTGGGTGATGATGAACGGCTGGTTGCTGAGCTGCTTGTCTTGCAGCAGTGTCTCTTCGAGCCCGGTGAGGTCCATCATGCGCAGCGTTGTCCCCGGCTCGGTGTGGGTGGTGCTGACGTGAAAATTCACCGGCGTGCGTGAGCCGTTAGCGAGCTTCAAGAAGATCCACCGGACGATGTAGTCCTCGAAGGTCTTGCGCTCGGTGAGATCGCCTTTGCTCATGCTGGCGAACACCCGGGCGGCGTCTTTCTCTGCGACGTCAGCGAAGTCGAGCCCGCGCACGTATAGCGAGATGACCTTGAAGGAGATCGCATGGTCGCGGAGCATGCCGTCGACCACCGCGCCCACCGCGTCGCGGTAGTTGGCGAAATCGGTCGGAACCTCGCCGATGCCGTAGCGCTTCAGGTAAGTGGGCAGAACGAGATGGAAGCCGTGCAGGAAATCCTGCGCCATGGCGCCGCGCCGCGGAAAGTCTTTGATGGGGAACGGATAGAACAGCGGGTCGAGGTAGGGCTCCCACTTGTAGCGCTGCTCGCTGTAGTGGTCGCGGTTGATGCCGAAGCTGATGGTGCAGATTTTCTTGAGGTTGCCCACCTCGCATCCCTTGTCCCACAGGTAGTTCGGCGGCTGCTCCTGACGCGCTTGCCGCATCAACTCGTTGAGGCGTTCGGTGTTGTCGTACTCGCCGTAGAGCGCCTCGCATCCGGCGCGGATGGCGACCCCCATGGTGGTGTACTGCAGCATCTCGGCCGATTCGTCGATCCACGTCTCGATGGGGTACTTCGCGTGGATCTCCCGGGCGACGTTCTGATCACCCCCCACCGAGATCGCTGCGCGGTAGGCCCGGAATTCCTGCTGCGGCATCCGCGCTTCGACATACGCCCAGGACCACTGGGTGAAGAATCCGCGCAGGGACCCGTCGCTGGTTGCCATCCCGTCGTCGGCGAATCCGGCGTGGTTGTGGTTGTCCCAGCCCGGGATGTCCCGCAACGGGAGATCGTCCATGTCCTGCCTCCGTGCGCCGACCCGCCGTCGTCAGCGGTCGGGTCCGACATTACGTCTGTTCGGCCCCGTACCGGTAGCGGTAGGGTCCCTTATAACCTCGTCACACCTGCCCCCACAACGAAGGAGGGTCTGCGTGAGCCCCATGACGCAGGACGGCCTGGCCCCGCGGACCAACGGCGCGCCGCCCCCCGAAATCCCCCTCGCCGACATCCATCTGGGGACCCTCGACTTCTGGGGGCTCGACGATGACGTCCGCGACGGCACCTTCGCCACCCTGCGGCGGGAGGCGCCGGTCTCGTTCTGGCCCTCCATCGAG
The DNA here is from genome assembly GCA_964653535.1 of uncultured Mycobacterium sp. Classification (GTDB taxonomy): domain Bacteria; phylum Actinomycetota; class Actinomycetes; order Mycobacteriales; family Mycobacteriaceae; genus Mycobacterium. The sequence goes on from CAZZHX010000159.1 coordinate 5,924, forward strand.
TTCGAGGGCTTCGACGCGGGCGCCGGGTATTGGGCGCTGACCAAGCACGACGACGTGTACTTCGCCAGTCGGCACCCGGAGATCTTCAGCTCCAGCCCCAACATCACGATGGGCGACACCACCCCGGAGATGTCGGAGTACTTCGGCTCGATGATCGTGCTCGACGATCCGCGTCATCAGCGGCTGCGCTCGATCGTCAGCCGGGCGTTCACCCCGAAGGTGGTGGAGCGCATCGAGACCTCGGTGCGCGAGCGGGCCCACCGGCTGGTGGAGTCCCTGATCGCCAACCACCCCGACGGGCAAGCCGACCTGGTCAGCGAACTCGCCGGGCCGCTGCCGCTGCAGATCATCTGCGACATGATGGGCATCCCCGAGGAGGACCATCAGCGGATCTTCCACTGGACCAACGTGATTCTGGGGTTCGGCGACCCCGACCTGACCACCGATTTCGAGCAGTTCGCACAGGTGGCCATGGACATCGGCGCCTACGCCGGCGCGCTGGCCGAAGACCGGCGCGTCAACCACCACGACGACCTGACCACCAGCCTGGTCAACGCCGAAGTCGACGGCGAACGGCTGTCATCGGAGGAGATCGCGTCGTTCTTCATCCTGCTGGTGGTCGCCGGCAACGAGACGACGCGCAACGCGATCAGCCACGGCGTGCTCGCGTTGTCGCGCTACCCTGCCGAGCGCAAGAAGTGGTGGGCCGACTACGACGCGCTCGCTCCCAGCGCGGTCGAGGAGATCGTGCGGTGGGCCTCGCCGGTGGTGTACATGCGGCGGACGTTGACCCGCGACGTCGAGCTCAGTGGCGTGCAGATGGCGGCCGGTGACAAGGCGGCGCTGTGGTACAACTCGGCCAACCGCGACGAGTCGAAGTTCAACGATCCGTGGACCTTTGACGTCGCGCGCAACCCCAACCCGCATTTCGGCTTCGGCGGCGGGGGCGCGCATTTCTGCCTGGGAGCCAACCTCGCGCGGCGCGAGATCCGGGTGGTGTTCGACGAGCTGCGCCGCCAGATCCCCGACATCGCCGCGGTCGGCGAGCCCGCGCGGCTGCTGTCGCAGTTCATTCACGGCATCAAGCGGCTGCCGGTCGCCTGGACTCCCCCGCGCTAACGCCTACGATGAGCCTCGTGACCGAGGACACCGCTAACGAGGACACCGCAACCGAGGAC
>CAZZHX010000160.1:0-7036 GCA_964653535.1 uncultured Mycobacterium sp.
GACCTGCGCACACCGCTCGCAGCGGCCAAAGTCGCGGTATCCAGCCTGCGCGCCGACGACGTCGCCTTCTCCCCGGAGGACACCGCGGAATTACTGGCCACCACCGAGGAATCGATCGATCGGCTCATCGCACTGATCGGCAACCTGCTCGATTCCTCACGTCTGGCGGCGGGAGCGGTGCGGCCGGAACTACGCCGGGTGTATCTCGAGGAGACGGTGCAGCGCGCGCTGGTCAGTATCGGCAAAGGTGCTACCGGGTTCTACCGCTCGGCCATCGACCGCGTCACGGTTGATGTCGGCAACGCCATGGTGCTGGCCGACCCCGGGCTGCTCGAACGGGTGGTTGCCAACCTGATCGACAACGCGCTGCGCCACGCACCCAACTCCGCCGTTCGCGTCAATGCGGGCCGGGTGCGTGATCGAATGTTGATCAACATCATCGACGAAGGCCGGGGAATCCCACCCGGGACCGAGGAGCACATCTTCGAACCTTTCCAGACGCTGGGCGGCCAGGACACCACCGCCGGGGTGGGCCTCGGAATGGCGGTCGCGCGCGGCTTCGTCGAAGCGATGGGCGGCACCATCGTCGCCGGCGACACCCCGGGCGGGGGGCTCACCGTGGTGATCGATCTCGCGGCGCCGGGAGGGGAATGAATGACTCGCGTTCTGGTGATCGACGACGACGCGGGCGTCCTGCGCGCGCTGCGCATCAACCTGACCGTGCGGGGTTACGACGTCACCACAGCGTCGACGGGAGCCGGTGCGCTGCGCGCCGCAGCAGAGCACACACCCGACGTGGTGATCCTCGACCTCGGCTTGCCGGACATCACGGGCATCGATGTCCTCGGGGGCCTCCGCGGGTGGCTCACCGCACCGGTGATCGTGTTGTCAGCGCAACATGATTCGGCGGACAAGGTTGCGGCCCTCGACGCCGGTGCCGACGACTACATCACGAAACCCTTCGGAATGGACGAGCTTTTGGCGCGGCTGCGCGCCGCGGTGCGCCGCGGTGCGGTCGCGTCCAACACAGACGAACCGGTCATTGAAACCGACGCCTTCACCATCGATCTGGTTGCCAAAAAGGTCACCAAGAAGGACGTCACCAAGAAAGACGTCGACGTGCACCTTACCCCCACCGAGTGGGGCATGCTCGAGGTGCTGGCCCGTAATCGCGGCAAGCTGGTCAGCCGGGAGCAGCTCCTCAAAGAGGTATGGGGGCCGGCCTATACGACCGAAACCCATTATCTTCGAGTGTATTTGGCCCAATTGCGACGAAAACTCGAAGACGACCCGGCGCACCCCAGGCACCTGTTGACTGAATCCGGCATGGGTTACCGCTTCGAGGCCTGAGTGACTCAGCCGGTGATCGACAGGACGATACCGTCCAGGATGTCGTGCTCGCTGACCGTCAGCTCGTCAATACCGGCGCGGATGCCCAGCTCGCGCGCTAGTTCTTCGACGACGATCGCGCCGCCACCGATCACGTCGGCCCGTCCCTCGTGCATCGGCGGCAACGCGAGGCGCTGGGCCCGAGTCATGCCGATCAGCCGCTCGCACACTGCCAGCAGATCGCTGCCGGCGACACGGGAAAGATGGATCGCCGCAGAATCATACGTCGTCATGTTGTGCGCCAGCGCCGACAGCGTCGTCATAGTCCCGGCAACTCCCACCCAGGTCCGCGCCCTGTCGACCGGCACCGTATCGAAAGCGACGGCGAGCTTGTCGCGTACCACTTGGCGCGCCGCCGCTACTTCCTCCGATGTGGGCGGATCCGAATGCAGACAGCGTTCGGTCAGCCGGACACAGCCGATATCGGCTGAGTGGCTCGCCGCCACTGTCGATGTACCGAGTACGATTTCGGTCGATCCACCGCCCAGATCCACAACCACGAACGGGCCTCGGTCGCTGTCCAATTCACCGACAGCCCCCCGAAAGGACAGCTCTGCTTCCTCCGCACCGGTGATCACCTCGGCGACGGCTCCGGGAATTGCGGCGCCCAGAACGTCGGACGTCATCGCGAAAAACTCGTCACGGTTGGCAGCGTCGCGCGTGGCCGATGTGGCCACCATCCGTACCTGCTCGACCCCGTGTTCGTGCAGCAGGGAAGCGTAGTCGGACAGGGCGGCCCGGGTCCGGGCTATCGCCTCCGGCGCGAATTGTCCCGTCGCGTCCACGCCTTGACCGAGCCGCACGATCCGCATCTCGCGATGCACGTCGCGCAGCCGGCCATCGATCGCGTCGGCGATGAGCAACCGAATCGAGTTGGTGCCGCAGTCAATTCCGGCGAGCCGGCTCACTCCCTGGCTCACCCCCCGATTCACCCACTCAGTCACCACTGCCCCGCCACCAACACGCCGGTCATCGCGGGGTCGGAGGCGAGTACCGCCAGTGCCTGATCGCCGAGCGGGTTACACCCCGGACCTTTGGCGAGCGAGTGCGCAATCAACACGTGCAGGCATTTGACCCGTTCCGGCATGCCGCCGGCAGAAAACGTGGTGCCCAACGACGCGATCGCGTCACGCTCGGCGAGATACGACTCGTGGGCCCGTCGGTAGGAGGCCGCCAATTCGGCGTCCACGCGCAATCGTTCGGTCATCTCCCGCATCAGTCCCGTCGTCTCGAGGCGGCTCGCGGCCGCGGTCAACGCCGGATGCGTGAGGTAGTACAGCGTCGGGAACGGTGTTCCGTCGGGAAGCGCCGGCGCTGTCTTCACGACGGCGGGTTCCCCACCCGGGCAGCGGTAGGCAATCGCGAGCACGCCGCGCGGCTCCCGACCGAGCTGACGCGCCACCACCTCCAGGTCGGCACGGTCAACCACGCGGACCCGCGGGGTTCGGTGCGGCGGGCGGCACCGAATCGGCCGGCTCCGGCGCCGCCGGGGGAATCACCGTCGGCGGTGCCGACTGCAGGTGCGGGGCGTCGGCGATGGTGTGCCACAGCGACGTGTACCACGGATCGTTGCCGATCGGCTTCCCCGTCTGCTCGCCCGGCGCGGTGGTCACCGCGCCCGTCGGCGGCAGCTGAACTTGGAACGGAGTGTCGCCCGGCATCACGAAACCGAGCCGCTCGCGTGCCTGCGCCGCAATATAGGCGGGATCGGAAAGCTTGCCCCGCTTCTGTTCAAGGTCGGCTATCTGGTGGCGCAGCGCGGCCTCGCTGGCAGCCAACTGCTCCATCTCGGTGCGCTGGGCGAAGTAGGTGCGCACGGGGCCGGCGATTGTCAGCGTCAACACACAGACAACGCCGGCCAGTACCGCCGCGCGCCGTGCCGTGAAGCCCAAGCGCTGTTCGGACCGCAACTCCGCGGATTCCGCGGCGTGGCGTTTGATGGGTTCGACGACATGCTCGCGCAGCGTGCGGGTCGTGTCGCGGCCGGCATGCGCCGACGTCTGCGAGGGCTTCGCAGACGGCTTAGCGGACGACCTAGCGGACGGCTTAGCAGAAGGCCCAGCACGCCCGCGCCGGACCGGGCGCGATGAGGGGGAGCGCCGTCGGGGATCGGGCTTGGGTCCCAATCCTGCCTACTTCATGTCCATGGCGAACCTCGGAAATGCCAGGTCGCCGGCATAGCGGGCCGCGTCGCCAAGCGCTTCCTCGATGCGCAGCAGCTGGTTGTACTTGGCGACGCGTTCGCCTCGGGCGGGTGCGCCGGTCTTAATCTGACCGCTGCCCACGGCCACAACGAGGTCGGCGATGGTGGTGTCCTCGGTCTCGCCGCTGCGGTGACTCACCATCGTGCGGTAACCGTTGTGGTGGGCAAGCGCGACGGCGTCAAGCGTCTCGGTCAGCGTGCCGATCTGATTCACCTTGACCAGCAACGCGTTGGCAACACCCTTCTCGATACCCTCCTCGAGGCGCTCGGGGTTGGTGACGAAGATGTCGTCACCGACGATTTGCACCCGATCGCCCAGAGACGCCGTCAGGGCCGCCCAGTCATCCCAATCAGATTCGAACAGAGGATCTTCCAGCGATACCAGAGGGTAAGAGCCGAGTAGGCCCGCGTAGAACTCCGTCATCTGCTCGGCGGTTCGGGTCGTGCCCTCGAAGTGGTATCCATGCGCGCCGCTGTGGAACTCGTTGGCCGCGGCGTCGAGCGCCAATGCGACGTCGGCACCCGGCCTCAGGCCCGCCGCCTCGATGGCCGAGCTGATCAGGTCAAGCGCTGCGGTCGTGCCGGCGACGTCCGGCGCGAAGCCGCCCTCATCCCCGAGGCCGGTGCTCAGTCCCTGCTTCTTCAGCACCGACTTGAGCGCGTGGTACACCTCGGCGCCCCAGCGCAGCGCCTCGGCGAAGCTGGGCGCGCCGATCGGCGCCACCATGAACTCCTGGATGTCCACCCCGGTGTCGGCGTGCGCGCCCCCGTTGAGGATGTTCATCATCGGCACCGGCAGGATGTGCGCGTTCGGCCCGCCGATGTAGCGGAACAGCGGCAACTCGGCCGAATCGGCGGCCGCTTTGGCGACGGCCAGCGAGACTCCCAGCATGGCGTTGGCCCCCAGCCGGGACTTGTCGGGCGTGCCGTCGAGGTCGACGAGCGCCTGATCCACCAACCGCTGATCGTCGGCGTTCAGCCCGATCACGGCCGGACCGATCTCGTCGAGCACGGCTTGCACAGCTTTGCGGACGCCTTTGCCGCCGTACCGATCGCCGCCGTCGCGTAACTCGACGGCCTCGTGCTCCCCCGTCGACGCGCCGGAAGGCACCGCAGCCCTGGCGAACGTTCCGTCGATCAGGGCTATCTCGACCTCGACCGTCGGGTTGCCGCGGGAATCGAGGATCTCGCGGGCTCCGACCTGCTCGATAATCGGCACTGGGTTCTCCTTGGGTTTCCCGCTGCGCGCTGACCGGCAGCGGCCAGCCGACCCTAGCCTACGGCCTGGGCGGGCGATAGTTCTTGTTACAGCGGGTGACCCGTCGCATAGGCGGCCGCCCAGTCCCGAACCGCCCGCGCGTAGTCGGTGGAGTTGTTGTAGGCCCGCAGCGCGGTCAGCCACCCGCTGGGCGTCGCGAGATCCTTGCCGCTCCAACACAGATAACCCGCCGCCGTCAGCGCCGCATCGTCGATGTTGTCGGGGCTGAAGCGTCCGTCGTTATGGGCGTCGACCCCATACAGGCGCCACGTCTCGGGGATGAACTGCATCGGCCCCATGGCGCGCGCCGGCCCGTCGTGGCCGGAGGTGCCGTCGAGGATGCGCAAGTTGCCGTCGCTGCCATCCAGGCTGACACCCCGAATGGGGGGACTCACGTCGCCGTTAGACGACAGCGTCGCGCCCCGATAGGTTCCGTGGTGGCTCTCGACCTCACCGATACCGGCCAGCGTGGTCCACCCGAGGTGGCATTTCGGGTTCTCCACCTCGGCCACCCGGGTGGCGTACGCATACGCCTCGAGGGCGATGACCGGGATGTCCAGCGCAGCCGCGCGTTTCTCGGCCCATGCCCGCAACTGCTCGGCGGGGCGACCGCCGGCGTGTGTGTCCACCATCGGCACCGGGTCCCCGGGCGGCGGGGGGAGCCCCTCGGGAACGTAGAGGCTGAGTTGCCAGGTGCAGCTCGCAGCCAGCAGCATCACGGTCGCGCCGATCACGGCGACCGCGCGCACCCAGCCCGGCGACACCATGGCCCTCGAACTCCTCTCCCCTTAACGGCTCGCTAACATCGCCTGACATTGTCCCACGGGTAGGCCGTCCAAGACCCGTCATTGGGTTCCTGCGCGTCCACCCGACGACGACGCGAGACGCTGCTGGTGAGCTGCTCACCATTGCGGCTAGCAAATTTTAACGCCGGCTATCACCGGGAATCATCAATTGGAAAGTGATGTTTTCTACTCACACGTGTGTGGCACAGCAGACACTCGGCGGCACACCGAAATTATCCGGTCGGCCAGTGCGCCCGCCACTCCCCCTCGCTGACGTGGCCGAGCGGGACGGGGTCGGAGTCCCCCGGCGCCCCGGCGCCGTGTCGGGTGGCGGCGATCGCACTCTCGGTCGCGCGGACCGTGTCGACGAACCGCAGGACCGCGGCGCGCAGCGACGTTTCCGCGTCGAGATCGCCCCAGACCGAGACAGAGGTGATCTCGGAGGGGATCAGATCGGCCGGCAGCCCGGCTTTCGTGGCTCGTGCGATGACCTTCTGCGCCAGCGCCAATGCCGGTTGACCGGTGTGGACGTCGTCCATGACCGACCTCCGCGGCTTTTCGGCTGCTTTGCGCTCCTCCCACTGGGCCAGCTGCTCCTCCAGTGAGATCGTCTGGCCGGCGAGAATGTCCGGGGCCCGATTGCCCAGCTTTCGCAACAGGGTGACGGCGACGTCGTCGATGGTGAACGAGCGCCGCGGTGCGGCGTCCTCGGCGATGCGGGCATGAAACAGCACCTGCAGCAGCACATCCCCGAGTTCCTCCCGCACATGGTCGGGGATGCCGCCGCGGACCGCGTCCAACAGTTCGTAGGTCTCCTCCACCAGGAAACGGCCCAACGAGTCGTGGGTCTGCTCGCTCTCCCACGGCCCGGCGGTGCGCAGCGCGTCCATCATCGCGACGGCATCCACCAGCCGTTCGCCACGAGGTGGGTCGGGCGCCGAGATCAGGCGCGCCCCGGCGGCCAACCGGTCGGTGACCGCGGGGTGGCCGGCGTCGGAAGACAGCAGCACCGGGGCGGGGATCTTCCCCCCGTCGATTTCCCCTTGGTCGCCGCCCTGTACCGGACGCGCCGCGGGCAGTGACAGCGGCACCGCGGCGGGCATTTCTTCGGTGTACTGCACGTCGCCGCGCAGGTGCACGACGGCCTCGACGGGCACCAGGGACGGGCGGCGGGGGTCGACCAGGATGACGATCATCGCGCCGCGCTCGGGCCGTGTGGCGGTTCGCCCGTCAGCGCGGTCACCAAATCGGCCACCATGTCCACCAATTCGACGTCACGGATCCGGGGCGCGCCCACCGGACTTCTGGAGCCGCCGGCGCGGGGAATCGGCACCTGCACGGTGGACGTGGTGGCGCGGTAGTTCGCCGCGGGATACAGCCGCCTTAGCCGCACCTGGGCCG
>CAZZHX010000161.1:0-7033 GCA_964653535.1 uncultured Mycobacterium sp.
CGGTGACGGGGCGCCGCGGAGCGACCCGACGGCACCGCCTGCCGCCGCTGCACCGGTCGCGGCGGCCGCAGCGGCACCGGAGGCCGCATCGTCCGTCGATGAACCGGCGCCTGTCGGACAGGAGGGATCAACACCATGTGAAATCGCCGCCGAGCAGCTCCCGCAGGCAGGGCGGTAGCGCCGTCAAGCGGGACGCAGCCGGAGCACGTCCTCGACGAAGCGCATCGACTCCCGGCTGTCCGCGGCCAAGGGGCCTACCAGCAGCGTCGTCACACCAGAGTCGGCGAAGGCGGCCAGGCGCTCGGCGACATGGCCGCGTGAGCCGATCAGCGAAATCCCGCGCACCAACTCGTCGGGCACCGCGGCGATGGCTTCCTGCTTGCGTCCGGACAGGTACAGCTCCTGGATCCGATCCGCGACCTCACCGAACCCGTAGCGCGTCGCCAGGTTGTGATAGAAGTTGCGGCCCTTAGCGCCCATGCCGCCGATATAGAGGGCGAGCTGCGGCTTGACCCACGCGAGCCGGTCGTCGACGTCATCGCCGATGGCCAGCGCCGTGTGCACCGTGACGTCCAGCGGTCCCAGCGCGGGATCCCGCTTGGCGAATCCGGCGGCCAGCGCGTCGCCCCACACCGAATCAACCTTCTCGGGATAGTAGAAGACGGGCTGCCAGCCCTCGGCGATCTCGGCGGTAAGTTCGACGTTCTTGGGGCCCAGCGACGCGATTGTGATCGGAATACGTTCGCGCACAGGATGATTGATTAGAGCAAGGGGCTTGCCCAGGCCCGTGCCGCGGTCCGGCGGCAGGGGAATCTGATAGTGCTTGCCGTCGTAGTGCAGCCGTTCCCTGCGCCACACCATGCGGCAGATCTCGACGACCTCGCGGGTGCGGCCCAACGGGGCGTCGAACGGGACTCCGTGGAACCCCTCGATCACCTGGGGGCCGGAGGTGCCGATCCCGAGACGGAAGCGGCCGTTGGACACGAAGTCCAGCCCGGCGGCCGTCATGGCCAGCAGCGACGGCGTGCGGATGTAGATGGGGACCACGCCGGAGGCCAGTTCGATGGTGTTCGTCTTGGCGGCCAGATAGCCGAGCTGGCTGATGGCATCGAAGGAATACGCCTCGGCCACCACCGCGATCTCGATGCCCGACTTCTCCAGGTCCACGATCCGGTCCGCGGCCTCGTGAAAGCCGCTCGCGTAATCCACAGCGATCCCGATGCGCATCACAGACTTCTACCACGATCACCTCGGACGGCCACGCCGGGGCGTGGTGCCTGGTGACCACGAAGGCGATGCGTTTTACAGTTATTCAGTGGTCGGAGACGCTGAGAACTTTCGTCAGGTGCTCGAACAGCGCTACCGGCGGCTGGTAGCAAGCCCACGGTTGCGCTTGGCGGTGGCCACGTTCGAGCGGTTCAGAGAGATCGAAGGCTCCACCCTGGGACTGTTGGTGTCCGTCCTACTTTTCACCACCGTGCTCCCGATGATGATCCTGGGGTTCAGCTACCTCCACGGTTTCGCCGACAATGTCAGCCCCGGCACGATCTGGATCCGTGAAGTCGGACTTCACCGTCCACGCAGCGACGTGGTGCGGCTCGCGTTCGGTGAAGCGGCCGGCTTGAAAACGTCGTGGTCCTTAGTGGGTGTAGCGGGTTTCCTGCTGTGGGGCATCCCCATGTCGATGACCATCGCGGCGATCTTCGCCAAGGCCTGGCGGCGCCCCGAGCTTTCGCTGATCGAGCGGGGTATGCGCGGATCAGCCTGGTTCGTCCTGTATCTGGTGATGATCGTGTGCCGCGAACGCATCGTGTTCGGCAGTGACCATTCACACGGGGTTCGCGTTCTGCTGTTCGTGGTCGCCCAGGTGCCGGTGTGGATCTTCTGGTCACTGACTCCGGTTCTGCTGATCCGTCGGGGCGGCCGTGGGTGGTCCTATCTTGCGCTCGCGGGATTCGCTGGGGTAGTCATCGACGGTCTCGCCATACCGTTGTCCGCGCGCCTGATTTTTCCCCTCGTGCTCGACGGCTGGGATGGCTTCGGGCCGATCGGGGTGACGATGGCACTGCTGACCTGGACCACGGTCATCGGCACCGGATGGGTCGTGACCGCATGCCTGGGTGCCGTGCTGTGGGAGCGCCAGGCGCCCTCAGGAGAGGCCGTCGAGGTGCAGACCGCCGAGGTAGCCCTAGGTCACTGACATCGTCGCGCGATGCGCGGCCCGGCCGGGCGAGCTCCTCCGCTGGCGCGTTACTTCAGCAGCGCGACGATCTTCTCCTCGAATGCCACCGGTGCCGCCTCGGGATCGCCCGCGTCCGTCCCGGGCAGTTCGACATCTGGATCGGCGAAGCCGCGGTATGTCTTGTCGCCGCCCAGCGCGTAGAGCAGGTAGCCGGTCAACAGCGCCCGCACCGACCGCTGCGTCTTGCCGTTCGACCCGGCCAAACCGAGAGTCTTCGTCAGCCGCCGACCTTCGACCAGGCCCCCCGGTTCAGCCTTGCTGACGATGCGTAGTGTCGCCGCGTCCCAGGCCCTGGACAGCGTCAGCGCGTTGGAGTTCAGCGTCGTGGGATCGCCCGGTGCGGTCAGGATCAGGCCCGGGACTCGCAGAGTGGCGGCCGGCTCCTCGGCTGGGGGGCGGGTGACGGTGGGGAAGATGGCCACGGCCGCCGCAGGCTTCGCGGGCATGCCGGCAGCGGCGAACACCGCCGCCGAACCGCCGAATCCGTGGCCCGCCACGCCAAGCTTGGCGGGGTGCACGCTGATCTTGCCCGGCCCCAGACGCACCCCCGACACGATGTCGAGGGCCGTGCCGAGGTCGTAGGCGTAGTTCAACACCGAGGGGGCCAGGCCGCGCTCGGTGTCGGGTGCGCCGGCGACGATGCCCCACGACGCCAGGTGCTCCAGGAGTTGCGAGTAACGCGCGGCACCGGTGAGCCAGTCGTGTCCGAAAGCGATGGCCGGCAGGTTCAGCCCGGCCTCCGGGGTATAGACGACGCCCGGCAGCCCGGCAAACGCGAGGTCGCCACGCAAAATCCGGTGCGGGCCGCGGCGGCGCAGGGCTGCGAGGAGGTTGCGGATAGGGGCCACCGGGTCGACGTTAGCGCACGTGAGCGCTTCTGCGGTGGGTCTCCGACTGCTAGGCGGTGACGTCGATCAGGCCGATCCGCCACAGCGCCGCGTACAGGTGGCGCACTGGGACGCTCAACACATGGCCGGCGGCGTATGCCAGCGGATCGAAGCCGGTGTCGGGTTTGCGGGTCCGCCTCGTCTTGGCTGGCGGGAGCGCTAGCGGCAGCAGGAGCGCTACGCCTCGAACGACGAGCAAAGGTGCGTTCATGACTCTTCCCCTGACGTTGGCGCTGAGTCGTTCGCAAAAGCGTACCCATCAGTGTTCCGAATTAACGGGCCGTTTAATATTTGTTTTCGCAATTTGCCCGATTTGTAATTTTCAGGCTCTGTCGTCAGTGACTCCGCAGCCGGTGAAAAAAACCCTTCTCGGGCGGTTTCCCTGGCCTTGCAAGCCCAGATAACCGAATTAAACTGGTTTATTGGTCGCACGCCGAAAGGCCGTATTGGGATGAGGGCGAGGGTCCGGATCGTGTCCGCGCCGTGGAAATTAATCACGTGCCAATCCTTTGCCGACATTAGCTGTTAGTGGGAATTTTAAACTGAATTGTGCCGCCACCATTGGATACGACGTTAACGTTCCGAATACAGCGAGTGAAAAATGTCTGCTGCGCAGCCGGCCGGCGGCCAGCCCATGCGCCGGTGGCCGACGGTGTTTCCCCAGTTAGGCGTGCTGAAGAGGCCTGTGGACCGGTTCGCGCGAAGGCTTCGCGGGTTGGGCTGCACTACGCTGATGGGAATGTGCGGAATCGTCGGCTACGTCGGGCACAGGCCTGCCTGTGGCGTGGTGATCGACGCACTGCGCCGAATGGAGTACCGCGGCTACGACTCGTCGGGAATCGCCCTTCTCGACGGGCGCGGCGGGCTCACCGTGTGCCGCCGGGCGGGCCGGCTGGTCAACCTGGAGGAGGCGGTGGCCGCCATGGCGTCAGCGTCCGAGGGGTCGCTGACCGGCACCACGGGCCTGGGCCACACCCGGTGGGCCACCCACGGACGCCCCACCGACCGCAACGCACACCCACACCGCGACGCCTCTGGCAAGATCGCCGTCGTCCATAACGGCATCATCGAGAACTACCCGCACCTGCGCCGCGAGCTCGAGTCGGCCGGCGTGGAGTTTGCCAGCGACACCGACACCGAAGCCGCGGTCCACCTAGTAGCCCGGGAATACCGGCACGGCGTGGCCGCCGGCGATTTCCCCGCGTCGGTGCTGGCCGTGCTGCGTCGCCTTGAGGGCCACTTCACGCTGGTCTTCGCCAACGCCGACGAGCCCGGCATGATCGTCGCCGCCCGCCGCTCGACACCGCTGGTGCTCGGGATCGGCGAGGGCGAGATGTTCCTCGGCTCCGACGTGGCGGCGTTCATCCCGCACACCCGCGACGCCGTCGAACTCGGCCAGGACCAGGCCGTCGTCCTCACCGCCGACGGCTACCGGATCACCGACTTCGACGGCAACGAGGACTCCGCGAACGCCCGACGGTTTCATATCGACTGGGACCTGGCAGCCGCCGAGAAGGGCGGCTACGAGTACTTCATGCTCAAAGAGATCGCCGAGCAGCCTGCCGCCGTGGCCGACACCCTCATCGGGCATTTCGTCGACGGCCGGGTCGTCCTTGACGAGCAGCGGCTCTCCGACCAGGAACTGCGCGAGGTCGACAAGGTGTTCGTGGTCGCCTGCGGCACCGCCTACCACTCCGGGCTGCTGGCGAAATACGCGATCGAGCACTGGACCCGGCTGCCGGTGGAGGTGGAGGTGGCCAGCGAATTCCGGTACCGGGACCCCGTGCTGGACCGCAGCACGCTGGTGGTCGCCATCTCGCAGTCGGGCGAGACCGCCGACACCCTGGAAGCCGTCCGGCACGCCAAGGAGCAGAAGGCCAAGGTGCTGGCCGTGTGCAACACCAACGGCTCGCAGATCCCCCGCGAATGCGATGCGGTCCTCTATACGCGCGCCGGCCCAGAAATCGGTGTGGCGTCCACCAAAACGTTCCTGGCGCAGATTGCGGCCAACTACCTGGTGGGGTTGGCCCTGGCGCAGGCCCGCGGCACCAAGTATCCCGACGAGGTGGAGCGCGAATACCGCGAGCTGGAGGCGATGCCGGAACTGATTGACCGGGTGATCGCCGGGATGGAGCCGGTGGCCGCCCTCGCGCACCGCTTCGCGCAGTCGTCGGCCGTGTTGTTCCTGGGCCGCCACGTCGGCTACCCGGTCGCGCTGGAGGGTGCGCTGAAACTCAAGGAACTGGCCTACATGCACGCGGAGGGGTTCGCCGCCGGCGAGCTCAAGCACGGCCCGATCGCGCTGATCGAGGACGGTCTGCCGGTGTTCGTCATCATGCCCTCGCCGAAGGGATCGGCCGTATTGCACGCGAAGCTGCTGTCGAACATCCGCGAGATTCAGGCCCGCGGCGCTATCACTATCGTGATCGCCGAGGAGGGCGACGAGACCGTGCGCCCCCACGCCGACCATTTGATCGAGATACCCTCGGTGTCAACACTTTTGCAGCCGCTACTGTCGACCATTCCGCTGCAGGTGTTCGCGGCGTCGGTCGCCCAAGCCCGCGGCTATGACGTCGACAAGCCGCGCAACCTCGCCAAGTCCGTCACCGTCGAATAAACGGACGTATCTGTGGTGCGGGCACGACTGCGCAGCCTGGGGCTCGCGGTGTGGCATTTCGTCACCGGCGCGCCGCTGACCTATGGCTGGTTTCTGATCCTGATGATCACCACGGCCATCCAGCACGCACTCTCGCGGCGGCAACTGCACATGATGCTGATGCACCACTCCACCAATGTCCACGCGCTGGCGCGCGATCCGCTCGATGTGCTGTTCGCGAGCCTGCTGTGGATCGACGGCCGGAGCCTGGAACCGTATCTGCTGCTGTTCACGCTCTTCCTCGCGCCGGCCGAGCACTGGCTTGGCCACCTACGTTGGCTCACCGTCGGATTGACCTCTCACATCCTGTCCACCTACGTCAGTGAGGGGCTGCTGTACCTCGCGATCGAGCGACGTGACGCCGCCGAGCGGCTGGTGAACGCCCGCGACATCGGCGTCAGCTACTTCCTGATGGGCGTCATGGGCGTCCTGGCCTACCACATCGCGCGGCCGTGGCGCTGGGGCTATCTCGCGGTGATACTCCTCATCGTCGGCTTCCCGCTGCTCACCATGGACCGCATCGAGCTCAGCTTCACCGCGATCGGCCATGTCACCGCGGTCCTCATCGGGCTCTGCTTCTACCCGATGGCCAGCGCGAGGGGCGGCGCGACGTTGAACCCGGTGCGGATCGGGCCGGCCTTGCGGCGCGGAAGCGCCTCGCCCCGGTCCGGCTGACCGCAGGTCTCGGCCCGCGACGTGGAATGCTTGCGGCAATGCGGCATTACTACTCGGTAGATGCGATCCGCGACGCTGAAGCCCCGCTGCTGGCGAGTCTGCCCGACGGTGCCCTCATGAGGCGCGCGGCGTTCGGCCTGGCCACCGAGATCTTGCGCGAGCTGACAGCCCGCACCGGTGGGGTCGCCGGCCGCCGGGTGTGCGCGGTCGTCGGCTCCGGGGACAACGGCGGTGACGCTCTGTGGGCGGCGACATTCGCGCAGCGCCGCGGCGCAGCCGTCGACGCGGTGCTGCTCAGTCCCGACCACACCCACCGCACGGCGCTGGCGGCCTTCCGGAAAGCCGGCGGCCATGTCGTCGACACCGTTTCGGCAACAACCGATCTCGTCATCGACGGGGTCGTGGGCATCTCTGGCTCGGGGCCGCTGCGCCCCGCGGCCGCAGCAGTGTTCGCCGGCGTCGCACACAACGGGCTCCCGGTGGTCGCCGTCGACATCCCCAGCGGCATCGGCGTGGCCACCGGGGCGATCACCGGCTCCGCGGTGCAAGCCGCCCTTACCGTCACCTTCGGCG
>CAZZHX010000162.1:0-7006 GCA_964653535.1 uncultured Mycobacterium sp.
ACCCTGCACCGGGCCCACCGGCGAACGCGCCCAATGGTGGTGGTACCAACCCTTCCAACCCGCCCAACCCCAACCACCACCAGCCAACAACTAGGGCGTGACCGGAACCGGACCAGCTACTGCTGGTACACCCGGGGATCCAGCGTGCCGATGTAGGACAGGTCGCGGTAGCGCTCGTCGTAATCGAGGCCGTAACCCACCACGAAGTCGTTGGGGATGTCGAAGCCCACGTGGGCGATCTCGACGTTGGCGCCCCGCGCGTCGGGCTTGCGCAGCAGCGCGCACACGCGCAGCGAGCGCGGATGACGGCTTTTCAGGTTCCGCAACAGCCACGACAGGGTGAGACCCGAGTCGACGACGTCCTCGACGATCAGCACGTCGCGGCCCTCGATGTCGCGGTCCAGGTCCTTCAGGATCCGCACCACACCGGACGACGACGTCGACGTGCCGTAGGAGCTGACAGCCATGAATTCGAACTGAGTCGGCAACGGGATCGCGCGCGCCAGGTCGGTGACAAACATCACAGCGCCCTTGAGCACCGTGATCAATAACAAATCTTCGCCGGTCTCGGCGGCGCAGGCGCGGTACTGATCGCCGATCGCCGCGCCGAGTTCGACGATGCGGGCCCGGATCTGCTCCTCGGTGAGCAGCACCGACTTGATGTCCCCGGGGTACAACTCCACGGAATGACCGGAGCTGGTCGCCGACGGGGTCTGGGCCACGCCCACAGCGTGCCACGCCGACGGGCGAGGAACCAACGGCGGGGCGGAAATTGGTGCTACCGCGTCGGCTCGCCAACCGGCTCGCGCCACAGCGCGAGGGCGCCGTCCCGCCGGCCCGCGATCAACCGTTCCTCTCGCAACGACGACCCGACCGCCACCCCGCCCTGCCCGCGCCACCCTGTCACCAACGCGTCCACGCCGCGAATCTGCTTGTCGGTCAGTCCCGTTGCGCCGCCGTCCAGCAGCCAGCCGCGGATCACCCGACGTCGAACCGGGGTGGGCAGCGCCGCTAGGGCGTCCGCCTGTAGGCCCGCGTCCGCGGTGACTCCGGGCAGCGCCTGCGCGGCGAGGGCGTCGAGCAGGTCGGTGTCCTCGCGCAGCGATGTCGCGGTGCGGGCCAGCGCCTCGGCCACCCCGCCGCCGAGGACGTCTTCGAGCAGCGGCAGCACCTCGAGGCGCAGCCGGGTGCGGGTGAAGCGGCGGTCGGTGTTGTGCGGGTCCTGCCAGGCGTTCAGGCCCAACTCCTGGCAGGCGGCGTGCGTCACCGCCCGCCGCACCCCCAGCAGGGGTCGGCACCACGGCGCATCGTGCGGGCGCATCCCGGCGATCGATCGCGCCCCGGATCCCCGGCCCAGTCCCAGCAGCACCGTCTCCGCCTGGTCGTCGAGGGTGTGGCCCAGCAGCACCGGGCCGTCGCGGTGGGCGCCCAGAGCGGCGTAGCGGGCTACCCGCGCCGCCGCCTCGGGGCCGCCGTCCTTGCCCACCCGGACTCGAACCACGTCGGCGCCCACGCAGCCCACGGAAATCGCCTGCCGCCGTGCGGTTTCGGCGACATCAGCCGAGTCGGGCTGCAGGCCGTGGTCCACGATCAGCGCGGTGGTGGGCCGCAGCGGGGCCGCTACCGCGGTCAGCGCCAGCGAATCCGGGCCGCCGGACAGCGCCACGCACCACCGTTGCGCGCCTGAGACGTAGGTCGCGGCGAACGTCTCGACAGCTGCGCGCAGCTGCCCTACAGCACCCTGTCGATCCATCGCTCGGGTTCTTCGATCTCCGACGGCAGCGGCAGCGTGCCCGGACCCGACCAGACGGTGTTGAACAGCCCCATTCCGACCCGGCCCACGACGTGGTCGACGAACGCCTTGCCACGGGTGTACTGGCTCAGCTTGGCGTCGATCCCCAGCAGGGCGCGCAGCAGGCGCTGCAGCGGCGGTTGCGTGCGGTGACGACGCTCGTCGAATCGGCTGCGGATGGTGACCACCGACGGCACCACCATCGGCCCGACGGCGTCCATCACATGGTCGGCGTGGCCCTCCAGCAGCGTGCCGAGCACCAACAGCCGGTCGAGGGCTTCGCGCTGCGGCTCGGACTGGACGGCGCGCACCAGGCCGAGGATCCCCGACGAGGTCCCGTCCGCCGCGGGAGTTCCCGCGCCACGGCCGCGCACGTAGGCGGCGAGCCGGCTGGCCACCTTCCCGATGTCCTCGCCTGCGTCCCGGGTCAACAGCCCGAGCGACTCGGACATGTAGTCGGACAACCACCGATTGGCGGTGAACTGCACGCGGTGGGTCACCTCGTGCAGACACACCCACAGCCGGAAATCGGATGGCTGCAGGCGCAGTTGGCGCTCGACGGCAATCACGTTCGGATAGACCAGCAGCAAGCAGCCTTCCCTGGCCCCGTCACGTGTGGCGAACGGGTCGTATTGGCCCAGGATCCCCGAGGAAACGAACGCCAGCACCGCACCCGTCTGCGCGCCGGTGAGGCGGCCGGTCAGGACGGCCCGCGGCTGTTCGCTCCCGTTGACCATCAGCCGCATCGACTCGGCGGCCGCACCGATCCACTGCGGGCGGTCGACGATGCGCGCCGCCGGGATCGCACCACTGGTGACCAGCCCTGTGACTTCGCGTACCGGAGGCTCGGCCTTGGTGGCCGCGGCCGTCAGCTCGTCGATCACCTGGCGGCGGGTGTAGTCGCTGGATGGCGGGCCGGGGCGGGCCAGCCGCCGGCCGACTGTCGCGGCGAAACCCCAGTCGACCGCGGTCCCCAGATCCACGTCCGGGGGCGTCACGCGCACCCGCACGACCACAGCTGCGTGGCCAGGGCGTCCAGCGCGGTGCGGCCGCTGATTCCCGCGCCGTTGGAGACCAACGCGAAGGTGAGCACCCGCCCGCTGCGGTCGGTGACCACGCCGACCAGAGAGTTGATGGCGGTCAACGAGCCGGTCTTGGCCCGCAGCCAGCCAGCCGGACCCTGCGAGGACGACACACCCAGGAAACGGTCGCCCAGGGTGCCGCTGCCCCCGGCGATCGGGAGCAGGTCTAGCAGTTCCCGCAGCTCGGGCTGGTCTGATCCGGCACCCGCCTGCACCACCCCGGCGAGCGTCGTGGCCGTCAGACGGTCGTCCACCGAAAGCCCACTGGAATCCACCAGCTTGGCGCCGGTGGTGTCGACGTGCGCGGCGGCCAACTGTGTGAGGACGGCGTCGGTTGCGCCGGCGAAACTCCGCGGACGGCTCGTGGCGGCCGCCACCTCGCGGGCAATGCACTCGGCCATCACGTTGTCGGAGTGGTCCATCATCAGCGCCAATCGCTGGACCAGAGGCGCGGACTGCACGACCGCCAGCTGCCGGGCGCCCGACGGCGCCTTGGCGATGCTCACCACGCCGGGATCGAGACCCAGAGCCTTGGCCAACTCGCGGCCGGCGTCCAGCGCCGGGGTGCGCGACCGCCGCGAGGTGACGGTGGAGGGCTGAATCCGGCCGGCGTCGATCATCGCGGACTCGATCGGCGCGATGTCGCCGCTATCGATATCGGTCAGGTCCCAGCCCTGCCCCAGGGTCGGTCCGCTGAACGCCCAGGTGTCGACCTGCACCGCGGTCGGCGTCACGCCGCTGCGCCGGATCTGGTCGACGAGGTCGCTGATCCGCGGCGAACCCTTGTACCAGGTGTCCACGCCCGGCGGCGCCGCCGACAGCGTCGGGTCGCCGGCCCCCACCAGCACGACGGGCCCCGAGGAGTCCTTGCCGCCCGCCACCACCCGGGTGCTGATCCGGGTCTGACGGTCCAGGGTCAGCAGGGCCGCGGCCGCCGTCAGGACCTTGTTGGTGGACGCCGGGATCAACGGCACGTCGCCGGACACCTCCCAGAGCGGCTTCCCCGTGCTGGCGTCGGTGACCCGAGCCCCCAACCTGCCCAGGTTGGGGTCGGCCGCCGCCGCCGCCAGCGCGGCCGTCATCCCGGCGGGGGTCGGCGTCTCGGCGGCGTCGCTCGCCGGCACCATGGCGGGCCGCAGGATCGGCGCGTGCGGCGACGGTATCGCGGCGTGCCCGCCACCGGAGCCGTGCCCAAGGGTGAAGAACGTCGCCGCCGCTACCACGGCGACGACGACGAACGCCAGCACGGCCAACCCGAGGAACCCCCCGGTGGATCGCGGCCAGCGCGTCGGACCCATCACTCTCCTCACCTGTTTGGATCCATTCTGCCGAAAGAGCCGCGACGGGCTCGACTAGGGTTGTCGCGAGCGGAGTTGTCCCAGCTAACCTCACAAGGAGCCAACGCGATGGAATTCGACGTGACCATCGAGATTCCGAAAGGCCAGCGGAACAAGTACGAGATCGACCACGACACCGGCCGGGTGCATCTGGACCGCTACCTCTACACCGCGATGGGCTACCCGGCCGACTACGGCTTCATCGAGGACACCCTCGGCGAAGACGGCGACCCGCTGGATGCCTTTGTGTTGCTGCCGGAGTCGGTGTTTCCCGGGGTGATCGTGAAGGCCCGCCCGGTGGCGATGTTCCGCATGACCGACGAACACGGCGGCGACGACAAGGTCCTCTGCGTTCCGGCCGGCGACCACCGCTGGGATCACATCCAGGATGTCGGCGACGTCCCCGAACACGAACTGGAAGCGATCAAGCACTTCTTCGTGCACTACAAGGATTTGGAGCCGGGCAAGTTCGTCACGGCGGCGGACTGGGTCGGTCGGGCGGACGCCGAGGCAGAGGTTCAGCGCTCGGTGGAGCGGTTCACGCCGCACTAAGCGCGGCGGCACGGCGGTTGCGCAGCACGCTCCAACCCAGCGATGACCCGATGAAGACCACCCCCACCGACGCGGTGAACACCTCGGGGACCTGGAAGTGCGGGTCGATCGACAGCAACATGATCACGGCGAGCACGCCGATCGCCCAGTGCGCCCCGTGCTCCAGGTACACGTACCGGTCCAGGGCTTCCTGCTGCACCAGGTAGATGGTGATCGACCGGACGAACATCGAGCCGATCAGTCCCAGACCCAGCGCGATCAGGATCGGGTCCGAGGTGATCGCGAAGGCGCCGGTGACCCCGTCGAAGGAGAACGCGGCGTCGAGCACCTCGAGATAGAGGAAGAGGGTGACGGCGGCCCTGCCGACGGCCGGCGCAACCGCCGGTGCGCCCGCCGCCTCTACCGACGTGGCCTCAGTGGTCTCCGGGGGCCGAAACGCCCGGCTCAAACCATTGACCACCAGATAGGTGACCAGGCCCAGCAGTCCGGCGGTGAACACGGTCGCGCGCTCTTCGCTGGAGTGCGTCAGCTGCGTCGCGGCCAGCACGAGCGCGACGCCGACCACGGCCACCGGCACCTGACCGAGCCGCCCCACGCGTGCGAATGGAATCTCAATCCACTTGAGCCACTTGATATCCCGGTCGTATACGATGAAGTCAAGGAACAGCATCAACAGGAAGATCCCGCCGAACGCGGCGATCTGCGGGTGCGCGGCCATCACGAGCTTTTGGTAGCTGGGCGAGCCGTCCGGGTATTCCAGGGCGCCGTGCGGCGGCGGATGCAGCGCGAGTTCCATTGCGCGGAGCGGGTCGATGCCGGCGGACGCCCATACGATGAGCAACGGGAACAGCAGCCGCATCCCGAACACCGCGACCAGGATTCCGAGCGTGAGGAACATCTGCCGCCAGAACGGGCTCATCCGCTTCAGGATCGCGGCGTTGATGATCGCGTTGTCGAACGACAGCGACACCTCGAGGACGGCCAGCACCACCAACAGGAACAGGTCTTCGATGCCGCCCAGGGCGTAACCGACGGCCAGCGCGCCCGCGGTCACGACCAGCGAAAGCCCGAAAGTGCGGAGCGCGGCCATGGATCCTTCCCGATCGCAGCTCACGATAGCGAACCGCGCCACGCACACGGGCCGACGGCGGGGGTCGACCTAGTATTTCCCCATGTGGCCTGAAGCCCCACCCCGGTGACCGACGTCCGCGCCTCGCGGGGACCGGCCGCGCGCGGCAGCGTGGCCCGGGTCGGCGCCGCCACCGCGGTGGCCGCGCTGTGTGGCTATGCGGTGATCTACCTGGCGGCCCGCGATCTGGCGCCGGGCGGCTACTCGATCTTCGGCGTGTTCTGGGGCGCCTTCGGTATGGTCGCCGGCGCAACCTACGGGTTCCTGCAGGAGACCACCCGCGAGATTCGCTCGGCGCGGAGTGCGACGGGTGCGACCGGTGCGACGGGTGCGACGGGGCTGGTGCCGCCGGGACGAACCCATCCGCTGCGGGTCGCCGCGCTCATCGGCGTCGCCGCGGCCGCGGCGATGGCTGGCAGTTCGCCGTGGTGGGCCGGGCGGGTGTTCGCCGAGGAGCGCTGGCTGTCGGTCGGCCTGCTCAGCGTGGGGCTGGCCGGCTTCTGCCTGCACGCCACCCTGTTGGGCATGCTGGCCGGTGCCGACCAGTGGAGTGGATACGGGGCGCTGATGGTGACCGACGCGGTCATCAGGGTGGGGATCGCGGCGGCGACGGTCGCGTTCGGGTGGGGTCTGGCCGGGTTCCTGTGGGCCACCGTGACCGGCTCGGTGGCCTGGCTGATGGTGCTGGCGGCCTCACCGACGGCACGCGCCACGGCCCGACTGCTGACGCCGGACGGCACCGCGGTGTTCCTGCGGGGAGTCGCGCACTCGGTCACCGCCGCGCTCGCCAGCGCGATCCTGGTGATGGGGTTCCCGGTATTGCTGAAGCTGACGAGCAGTCAGCTGGGCGCGCAGGGCGGCGTGATCATCCTGGCAGTGACCCTGACCCGGGCGCCTCTGCTGGTACCGCTGACTGCCATGCAGGGCAACCTGATCGGGCACTTCGTCGATGCACGCGGCGAGGTCGACGCGCGCGGCGTTCGGCTGCGCCGGCTTCTCGCACCGGCCGGCATCATCGGCGGGATCGGCGCTATCGGCGTGCTCGCGGCGAGCTTGGTGGGCCCGTGGTTGCTGCGGGTGGCGTTCGGGCCGCAGTACCAGGCGAGCGGCGCCC
>CAZZHX010000163.1:0-4760 GCA_964653535.1 uncultured Mycobacterium sp.
GCACCGGGCGGCGGCAGGAACGGTATCGGTGGCGCGGGGGGGACTGCCGGCGCGGCTACGACACCCGGGACACCCGGGGCACCCGGATCGCCGGGAGCGGGGTCGGGATCGGCCGCCGCGGGACCGGCACCGAGCACCAGCGCCCAACCCAGGCCGCCAGAAAGCCCCACCGACCCGGCTGCCTTCAGAGCCGCCGACAGGGTTCCCCTCGCCGAGCCCGACATAGTCATCCCTCCACTCATAGTCCTCTTAATAGTGTGGCACAGCGAAATGACCAGCAAACACTTTTGGTCACCCGTGGCGGCCGAAAAGGTTCAGAAATATCGCGCTGAACTGGGGTGCTACGAATTGAGTGAGCTAGGCGGCGCAACGTCGAGGACCTGCCGGTTAGCCGCGGCACCGGCCAGGGCGGCAGCCATCAGACCCGCCGAAGCCGCGAGCATCATCGCGACATTGCGCTCGTAGAGCAGCCCGCCCGCCAGCGAGCCCGCCATGATGCCGACCTGGAATGCCGTCACGTACAGGCCCGACGCGCCGTCGGGGTCGTCCGCGCCGTTGCGCATCGCGGCGGCCTGCATCATCGGCGACACCGCGGTGGCCATCGCCCCCCAGAGCACGATCGCGCAAATGCCGACCAGCGCCGTCGCCGTCGTGGGTCGGCCCCCGATCGCGAGCAGGGTCAGCACTGCGAGCGCAGCCGTCAGGCCGGCCATGCACAGCAGGACGGTGCCGCGGGGCCGGCGGTCCAGTGGCCGCGCCACCAGGCCCACGGCGATCACTCCGGCGGCCCCGTAGGCGGCCAGCAACCACGCCAGGTCGGCGCCCCGCACCCCGACGACTTCGCGGATGACGACGACGATGTATGTGTAGGACACGAAGTGACCCGTAACGCCGACCATGGCGATGAGGCTCACGATGATCAGCCGGCGGTTGCGGTGATGACGGGCCCGCGGTCCCACCCATTTGAGTTGCTCGTCGGTGAGTGCCATCGCGGGCAGCAACAGCCGCGCCGCCACGGTGACCACGGCGGCGGCCACGGTCACGCAGAACGCGGCGAGCCGCCAGCCCCACATCAGACTCATGGCGGCTGTCAGCGGGCTACCGATGACCAGCGCCAGGCTGGTGCCGATGTAAATCGACATCGTGGCGCGACCGGCGTGGCTGGCCGGCACCAGCCGGGTGGCGATCGGGGCGATCACCGACCACAACAGACCATGGGTGAGCGCGCAGAGCACCCGGCCGGCGGCCAGCACCGCGAAACTGGGGGCCAGCGCCGAGATGAGCTGAGAGGCGGTCAGGCACGCCAGGCTGACCAGCAGGGCACGCCGCCGCGGCCAGTGCGCCGTCCAGCGCACCAGTGGGAACGTCGTCAGCGCCGCCACCAGCGCATACCAGGTCAGCAAGGTTCCCACCGCTACGACGCTGACGTGGAGATTCCGGGCGATCGAGGACAGCGCGCCCACCGGCAGGATTTCCGCGGTGACATACGTGAACGCCGCCGCGGCCAGAACGGCGAGCTGCCCCGCGACCCGTGGCGTCCACGTTCGCGCGGCGGCGGTGGTGTCGGCAGGAGCAATCACACTGCCCCTCACCGTACCGTCAGGAGCGGACCAGCCGCGCGATGGCGGCGGAAGCCTCGGCGAGTTTGGCTTGAGCGTTTTCCGGAGCCCCCGGGCCCTCCTCGGCCACCGCGTTGGTGACGCAGTGGCTCAGGTGCTCGTCCAGCAAATTCAGGGCGACAGAGCGCAACGCACTGTTGGCCGCGCTGATCTGGGTCAGGACGTCGATGCAGTACTTGTCCTCGTCGATCATCCGCGCGATGCCCCGCACCTGGCCCTCGATGCGCCGCAGCCGCTTGGCGTAGTTGTCTTTCTGCTGCGAGTAACCGTGCGCGTGCGTCATGCCCTCCACCCTCCGGCCCTCCAAAATGCACAGAATATACCCCGAGAGGGTATCACCCGCGCGACCGCGGCACCGGCACCCGGCGCATACTTGCCCGATGGGCAGCACCACCGAATCGACACCGACCGCCGACATCAAACCCCGCAGTCGCGACGTCACGGACGGCCTGGAGAAGGCCGCCGCCCGTGGCATGTTGCGCGCGGTCGGAATGGGTGACGACGACTTCGCCAAGCCGCAGATCGGCGTCGCATCGTCGTGGAACGAGATCACCCCGTGCAACTTGTCGCTCGACCGGCTGGCCAAAGCGGTCAAGGAGGGGGTGTTCTCGGCCGGCGGCTATCCGCTCGAGTTCTGCACGATCTCGGTGTCCGACGGCATCTCGATGGGCCACGAGGGGATGCACTTCTCACTGGTGTCACGTGAGGTGATCGCGGACAGCGTCGAGACCGTGATGCAGGCCGAGCGGTTCGACGGCTCGGTGCTGCTGGCGGGCTGCGACAAGTCGCTGCCGGGCATGCTGATGGCCGCCGCCCGCCTGGACCTGGCCGCGGTGTTCCTGTACGCGGGATCGATCTTGCCGGGCGTGGCCACAATGTCCGACGGCAGCGAACGCCAAGTCACGATCATCGACGCGTTCGAGGCGGTCGGCGCATGCGCGCGCGGGTTGATGTCGCGCGAGGACGTCGACGCCATCGAGCGGGCGATCTGCCCCGGCGAGGGGGCGTGCGGCGGCATGTACACCGCCAACACCATGGCCAGCGCCGCCGAGGCGCTGGGCATGTCGTTGCCGGGCAGCGCCGCCCCACCGGCCACCGATCGCCGACGCGACGGGTTCGCTCGGCGCAGCGGCGCGGCCGTCGTCGAGTTGCTGCGGCGCGGCATCACCGCGCGCGACATCCTCACTAAGGAGGCGTTCGAGAACGCGATCGCGGTGGTGATGGCGTTCGGCGGTTCGACCAACGCGGTGCTGCATCTGCTGGCCATCGCCCACGAGGCGGACGTCGCGTTGTCGCTGGATGACTTCAACCGGATCGGGTCGAAGGTGCCGCATCTGGCCGACGTCAAACCGTTCGGCCGGCACGTGATGACCGACGTCGACCGCATCGGTGGCGTGCCGGTGGTCATGAAGGCATTGCTCGACGCCGGTCTGTTGCACGGCGACTGCCTGACGGTGACCGGTGAGACCATGGCACGCAACCTCGCCGCCATCGCCCCGCCGGACCCCGACGGCAAGGTGCTGCGCGCCCTGAACAACCCCATCCACCCGACAGGGGGCATCACGATCCTGCGTGGATCGCTGGCCCCGGAGGGCGCGGTGGTCAAGACGGCAGGTTTCGACTCCGACGTCTTCGAAGGCACCGCAAGGGTTTTCGACGGCGAACGAGCCGCCCTGGATGCGCTCGAGGACGGCATCATCGGTGGTGGCGACGCCGTCGTGATCCGCTACGAAGGCCCCAAGGGCGGCCCAGGTATGCGCGAGATGCTCGCGATCACCGGGGCGATCAAGGGCGCCGGGCTCGGCAAGGACGTGCTGCTGCTCACCGACGGGCGGTTCTCCGGCGGCACGACGGGCCTCTGCGTGGGGCACGTCGCGCCCGAGGCGTTCGACGGCGGGCCGATCGCGTTCCTGCGGGACGGCGACCGGATCCGGCTCGACGTCGCCAACCTGGTCCTCGACGTCCTCGTCGAGCCGAACGAATTCGATTCCCGACGAGAGGGTTTCACGCCTCCTCCGCCACGCTACAAGACCGGCGTGCTGGCCAAGTACGTCAAGCTGGTCAGCTCGGCCGCATACGGCGCGGTCTGCGGCTAGGGATAGGCCGGGCCGAACCAGCCCTTTACATATACCCATGGGGGGTATATGCTATTGTCGTGGATTGGTCCACATCGGAAAATCCGTGACACAGATAAGGATGATTGAGATGACTAGCTACGAAAAGGGAACCGTATTGGGCTGCGGCTGTGGATGCCAGATGCGCGTCGAGGTCCCATGCAAGTGCTCTGGCTCCGGGAAGGCCTACATCTCCACGTGCGGCAAAGAGATGAAGCCGATCACCAAGTAATCGGCTCACGTAGTCGACCGAAGGGGGCCCATGGCCGGCCGCGTGATTCGCTCGCCGATCGGTGATCAGCGACCGAACGCCCGGCCGGCCAGACCTACCTCCGCCGTCAGGCGTGGCGCCAGCGCAGAGCTGCCCACGGCCACGCTGTGGCCGCCCGCGTCGATACGCCAGCATCCCGCGCCGCCGTCGTACCGGGCCAGCAAGCGGGGATCGGCCTCGATAGTCACCTGCACGCTCGCGCCGGCCTCCAACTCGACCCGCTCAAATCCCAGCAGCCGCACCCGTCGGCCACCAGGCGTGGCGGTCAGGTACAGCTGAGGCACGTCGGCCCCGGACCGCTCGCCGATGTTGACGACGCAGAACGTTGCGATAACGGAGTCGCCACCGCTCACGGCCAGGTCGCGATAGTCAAAGCTGGTGTACGACAGGCCATAACCGAATGCGAACAGCGGAACCCGCCCCGTTGCCGCGAACCAGCGATACCCGACCTCGGCGCCCTCGGCGTAGTCGATGGTGCTAGGGGTTCCCCACGCATCCCCCCAGCCGGGCACCTGGGGGCGCGGCGTCTGTTCCAGGTCGACCGGGAACGTCACCGGAAGCCGACCGGACGGGTTCACCTCGCCGACCAAGATTTCCGCGATCGCCTGCCCGCCCGCCTGGCCCGGATACCATGCTTGCACAACGGCATTCACGGCATCGTGCCAGGGCATCGTCACCGGATTGCCTGTCTCGAGCACGACCACGGTGTGCGGGTTGGCGGCCGCCACCGCGGCGATCAGCGCGTCCTGTCCCCAC
>CAZZHX010000163.1:4770-6989 GCA_964653535.1 uncultured Mycobacterium sp.
AGCGTGAGGTCATGCGAGTCGAACCCCTCCCCCTCCGCGCGGACCGCAAAAACAATCGCGACGTCGGACCGAGCCGCCGTCGCGGCCGCCTCGGCAACACTGACTCCGGGGTCGAAGTCGATCTGCGCGTGCGGAAGTCGCTTCCGCAACTCGGCCAGCGGACTGGACGGCAGCAGGTACAGGTTGCGCATGCCCGCCTCCAGGCCGGTCCCGCCGATCGGGATGACGCCTGCGTATCCGCCCGGGGGAACGACGGCGGACGACCCGTAGCCGGCCGCGACGGCCACGTGGGCGTACCCACCGATGACGGCGATTCGAGCGGTCGACTCTGGCGCCAGCGGCAACGCTCCCCGATTGGTCAGCAACACGATGCCCTGACGGGCGACCTGCAGAGCAGTCTCGTGGTGCGCGGCCATATCCGGCTCGTCCACGGCGTGCGTCGCAGCAGAGTCAGTGGCCCCCACGGCAAACATCGATCGCAGGATCCGGCGGACCATGTCCGAGAGCCGCTCTCTGGGCAGGTGGCCTTCGGTGTAGGCGGCGCGCAGCGGCGCGCCGAACGGTTCGGACTGCCACAGCAGCGCATCGATCTGCGCGCCACACTCCTGGTCCAGCCCCGCCAGGGCGCATTCCCAGGTGAAAGTTGAGCCCCAGTCGGACATGACCCAACCGGGGTATCCCCAGGCGCCCTTCAGCACCCGGTTGATCAGGACGTCATTCGCGGCGGCGTAGTCGCCGTTGACCTTGTTGTAGGCCGTCATCACCGCGCCCGGCTGAGCGCGCTCGATGGCGATCTCGAAGGCCAGCAGGTCGGATTCGCGATGCGCCGCGGGATCAATCACCGCGTTGAGGAAATGCCGATTGGTTTCGTTGCAGTTCAGCGAATAGTGCTTGACCGTCGAGACGACGCCGTACTCCTGGATGCCGATGATCGACTCCGCGGCAATCGACGCGGTGAGCAGCGGGTCCTCGGAGAGGTATTCGAAGTTCCGGCCGTTACGCGGGTCGCGCGCGAGGTTCATCGAGCCGGCCAGCAGCACGTTGAATCCGCGGCTGCGCGCCTCCTGGCCGACGACGGCTCCCGCGGCGCGCGCCAGCGAGGGGTTGAAGCTGGCGGCCAGCGCCAGCCCGGCCGGCAACGCGGTGGCGGAGTCGCCCGGGCGATAACCGGGATTGGTGACACCGAGTCCCGCGTCGCTCATCAGCAGCGCCGGGACCCCGAGCCGGGGGATCCCCGGTACATACCCGGCGCTCATCGGAACGCCCGCCGGGATGCGGTCGTCGCGAGCCGGCCAGAAGTCACCGGCCCCCATCACACCGACCAGCAGGGAGAACCGCTCGTCGTCGGTCATCGCAGCCTCGACCTCGCGCGCGCGGGCGTCCGCGTCGCTCACCGCACGCCCTCCTTCACGAACACGACGCGCAGCACGTGCCCGAGCTCAGGCCCCATGACGAGTTCGGCCAACTCACACATCGTCGCGACGAAGTCCGGACCGTGCGCCGGGCCCGCCGGGCAGAGGTGATGCGCCACCTCGTGCAACACCACCAGCTCGCGCAGCGCCCAGTCGGCGGTGTCGCGGTCGGGAACCGCAATAATCCCTACGTCGGAACGGGTTTCGTAGTGCGCGGCCGTGGCGGACCGGCGGGCGCGCACCCTCAGCGGCGAGACGCCGGGCCACCGGCCGCGCACAGCGGGCAGCGCAAGCACGTCGTCAACATACCGCTGACAGGAGTCCACCGACCCGAATTTCCCTTCGGGCGGCAGCGTCAACCGCTCGCCGAAGAACTCCACAACCGGTGACCCGTGCTCGGCGGCGCGGTCGAACAACGTCCGGACGAAGAGTTCGGCCGCGTAGACCTTGGCGCGCTGGGAGTCTCTCATCTAATTTTTCAACGTGGCGCAATCCCCTGCCCTCACCGGCCCAGGGCGCCGCGCGCGCCGGGCAGTTCGGGACTGGCACCGAGCCGCGCCCGCTGGCCGGCCCGGTCGCCAGCGCGTCGCGCCGCCGACGAATACCCTGCCGTCGCCCGACTGGCCTGCCAGGTTCCCCGGGCCCGCGATTCGCCGCGGTAGTAGCTGCGCAACTCAAGATCCTTGTCCCGCAGCGCTATCGCGGTACCTGGCGGCCGGCGGCGATCCTTGGTCGCCTCGCAGCGGGCCTGGTCGCGGGCCTCGGTCAGGCGCCGACCGACGCGCTCACCGAAGGCCAGCTGGAAGT
>CAZZHX010000164.1:0-5204 GCA_964653535.1 uncultured Mycobacterium sp.
GATCAAGGTCATCCCGCCCGGGGCGGGCGGGATGACCTTGATCCGGCGGGCCGCGGCGACGACGGCTTCGTCACTGACGGTGGACTCCAATTGACCGGTGCCGCCGAGCAACTCGGACTGCACGGGCAGCGCAGCGATGGTACCGGGGCCACTGGCGGGGCAGTGCACCCGCCCGCCGATCACCAGCGCATAGCCGACGGTCTCGCGGGCGTAGACATACAGGATGGTCGGCGAGCTCGGCGCGAACCGCCGCATGCCCAGCAACAACTCGGCCGCGGCCATGGCGTCGACGTGGGACGCCACCGAGACCGGCAGGCCCAGCGTGTCGGCAAGGACGGGCCCGACCGGCGCCTGCCGCCAGCCCAGCCGAGGGTGGTCAACGTGGCCGGTCGCGCCGTCGACCGTGCCACCGATCGCCACACCGACCCACAGCGGGCGACGCCGGTGCCAGCGCCCGAGGTACCGGCGGGCGCTCTCGGCCAGTGACGCCAGCGCCGGCCCCGCCGGGCTCAGCGGGGTTGGCGTCTCGACGGTGTCCAGGGTGCGACCGAACAGATCGGCCGCCACGATGCTGGTGGTTCGCGCCCCGATGTGGATGCCCAGGGTCACGAAGGGCTCGTGGTTGACCTCGACCGGCACCCGCGGGCGACCGATTGCCCCGGCAAGGGTCAGGTCGGCGCGCTCGCGGAGCAGGCCCGCGTCGAGCAGGGCGATGACCTGGCGGTTGACGGTCGCGATGCTCAGCGACGTAACCGTGGCGATGACGTCGCGGCCCACCGGGCCGCGCAGCCGGACCGCACGGAACACCGAGGCCGCCGCCGAGTCGGGTATGTGCAGCGCCGGCGGCAGGATTTGGCGGTGGGCCCGCCGGTGGAGGGTGGAATGTCTGTGGGTGAAGGTATTTGATCGCACGATGGTCCTTACTCAGAGTCTGTTCGGGGTTGTGCTGGCCGGTCGTGGCCACGCCTGGAGGTCAGGAGCGGCAAAGTGCGCGACAACAACAACACGCACCCGCCGCGCAGGTACACGCGGCGGCGGTGGCAAACAGAGCACTGAGGTGCATGGGGGAAACCTACCATGTTGACTAAGGAGGTATCTATGGTGAGGAATATGCGGAATAAACGCATCGCGGTGGTCACCGGCGCCAGCTCGGGAATCGGTGAGGCGACCGCCCGGACCCTCGCCGCACAGGGGTTCCACGTGGTCGCCGTAGCCCGCCGGGCCGAGCGGATCAAGGCTCTGGCCGAGGCGATCGGGGGCACCGCCGTCGTCGCCGATGTCACCGACGACAGCGCCGTGGCGGCACTGGCCGGGGAACTGCCCCGCGTGGACGTGCTCGTCAACAACGCCGGCGGTGCCCGGGGGCTGGAGCCGGTGGCCGACGCCGACCTCGACCACTGGCGATGGATGTGGGAGACCAACGTCCTGGGAACGCTGCGTGTCACCCGCGCGCTGCTGCCCAAGCTCGTCGACTCCGGTGACGGCCTGATTGTCACGGTCACCTCAATAGCCGCCCTGGAGGTGTACGACGGCGGCGCCGGCTACACGGCGGCCAAGCACGCCCAGGGCGCGCTGCACCGCACGCTGCGCGGCGAGTTGCTGGGAAAGCCGGTGCGGCTCACAGAGATTGCGCCGGGCGCGGTCGCGACCGAGTTCTCACTGGTCCGCTTCGACGGGGACGCAGGGCGCGCAGACGCCGTCTACGCCGACATCACACCGTTGGTGGCGGCCGACGTCGCCGATGTGATCGGGTTCGTGGCCTCGCGGCCCCCGCACGTTAACCTCGACCTCGTCGTCATCCGGCCCCGCGACCAGGCCAGTGCGACCCGGTTCAACCGCCGGGGCTAGACGTTGCGGTCGTGGTCTCCGTCGCGGTCGTCGTGGTCTCCGTCGCAGTCGTCGTAGTCGTCGCGGTCGTCGTAGTCGTCGCGGTCGTCGCGGTCGTGGGCGTGCCGGACAGGCTCGGCGCGTTCGACGGCGTGGCGGGCGCGGTCGCGGGAATCTGAGTCAAGGGGGGACGCGCGTTCACGGGCGGCAGCGCCGACATCGCCACCCAGGTGTCCCAGTCCACGGCCCAGTCCCAGAGGTCGCCGTCGGCGTAGGACAAATGGATCGTGCTTCCGGTCACCTCGACGGGGTCGCCGTAGATCGCCGACCCGTAGTACCGCTCGGCGTCGCCGGTCGAGAGGTTGATGCAGCCATTGGTGACGTTCGTGTTGCCCTGCGCACCCGAGCTGGCCGGGTTGGCGTGAATGAACTCACCGTTGTTGGAGATCCGCACCGCCCAGCGCTCGTGTACGTGGTTGTACCCCGCGGCGGGGTTGGACATGTAAAAGTCCGAGTACTTCTCGCTGACGACGTGGATGCCGCCTCGGGTCACATTGCGCGGCTTGTCGCCTTCGCCGTAGCTGCACGGGAAATCCATGATGACGCCCTCGTCCCTGATCACCTGGATACGGTGCGACGACACCTCGGCCCTGACTACCTGCCGCCGGCCGATCTGGATATTCAGCGAAATGTCTTGCGCCCCATAGGCGCCGTCGCCGAAGGGCAGGCCGTACAGCTTGGCCTCGACGTTGACCGTGGTGCCCGCCGGGTAGTACTCACGGGTGCGCCAGTGCGCGCGGGCACCCCCCACTTCGTCGGGCAGCCAGGCCCAGCTGCCCTCGACCGGTGGAGTGGTGGTGACGACGAGCGCCCTCTCGACAGCGGCCTTGTCGCTGATCGGCGCGTCGAACTGGATGATGATCGGCGCCGCAACCCCGACAGTCTGGCCATCGGCCAACTGGAATCCCCCGCCGATCTTCTTGGTGGGGGTCAAGGTGGTGAACTTGCCGGCCACCGCAACCGCCTTGCCGTTGTGCCCGACGGCCGAGCCGCTCCACGTGTATGTCGCGTCGTATCCCAGCGGCTCCGTGGTGGCGAAGGCGGTCCGATCCCGGTTGACCACGCCCGCGACGGCCTTGCCCGCCGAGTTCGTCAGCGCGACATGCTGGAACCACCCGTTGTGGACCTCGACGCTGATCGGGATGGTGGGGACAACGTTGACGGCCGATGGGCCATCCAGTGCTGGTTGAAACCTCATACTCGGGCCTGGCGGTTCTTTTTCCGCGGACCGGTTGCCGAAGGTGCCGCATCCCGCCACGGCGTTGGGAGCCAACACCCCGAGACCGAGAGCCGCCAGGGCCGCACGCCGGTTCACCGGCGATGGCAGGCGCGACGTGCTCACACCGTCCAAAGATACCTGCAGAGGCCGAACCGGCCCGCCGACGCTACAACTCGCAACCGAGCAGGACCGGCTCGGGCTCGAGTGTGACACCGAACGCATCGCGGACACCGTCGCGGACGATGCGGGCGAGGGCGATCACGTCCCCGGCGGTGGCGCCGCCACGGTTGGTCACCGCGAGCGCGTGCTTGGTGGACAGTCGGCACCGGGCCTGGCGGCCGTCGGGGGCGGGCTGCGGATACCCCTTGCCGAACCCCGCGCGCTCAACCAGCCAGCCGGCGGCCAGTTTGACGCCATCCGGGGCCGGATAGTGCGGAACCGGACCCTCGGCGGCGCTCGCCAGGCGCTCGTAGAAATCCTGGCCGACCACCGGGTTGGTGAAGAATGAGCCCACGCTCCAGGTGTCGTGGTCGGCCGGGTCGAGCACCATCCCCTTGCCGGCACGCAGGGCTAGCACCACGTCCCGGACCGCGTGCGGGTCGGCGCGCTCACCCGGTGCGGTGTGCAGCGCCGCGGCCAGTTCGCCGTAGCGCAGCGGCGCGCTGCGGCCCGAGTCGTCCAGGGCGAACTCGACTTCGAGAACCACCTGCGGGACGTCCAGGCCGGTGGGGTTGGCGCGTTTGAACACGCTGGTGCGGTACCCGAAGCCGAGTTCGGCGGCCGGCAACCAGCGCACCGCGCCGGTAGAGCGGTCCAGGGTCCGCACCCGGGTGACGGTGTCGGACACCTCCACCCCGTAGGCACCCACGTTCTGTACCGGAGTGGCCCCGACCGACCCGGGGATGCCGGACAGGCACTCGAGCCCGCCGAGTCCGTGGCCGAGGGCCGCGACCACCACGTCGTCCCACACCGCACCCGCCTCCGCGCGCAACAGGTTGCCGTCGACGCTGATGGCGTCGCCGGCCAGTCGCACCGCGGTCAGGTCGGTCATAGATTCGGCGATCACGAGGTTGGAGCCACCGCCGAAAACCAGCACCGGATGGCTCTGTCCGCCTTGGGGTCCGCCTTGGGGTCCGCCTTGGGGTCCGCCGGGGTTCTCCGCATCCAACTGGCGAACCACGGCGATCACCTGGTCGGTGTTGGTGCACGTGATGAGGCGCCGGGCCACCGGTCCGACCCGCAGCGTCGTCAATGGCGCCAGCGACACCTCGGCGGCGACGGGCGCACCGGCGTAGAGCGAACCGACACCGCTCCGTCTCATGGCCCGTAACGGTAACCTGGCCACCTATGCCGCGTTCATTCGACTTGTCGGCCGACTTCGTGCAGGGCGTCGGGGAGGTGCACCGGGCCTTCCTGGACGAACGGTACTGGCAGGCGAGGCTGGCCGACATTCCCGTCGACGAGGCGACGGTGGAGTCGATGCGCACCCGCGCGCAGGGCGCCGAAGGTGCCATCGAGGTCGTCACGTCGCAGGTGGTGCGCAGCCACAACCTGCACGCCGTGGTCAAGCAACTCCACCGCGGCGACCTGTGCATCCGTCGGGTGGAGACGTGGGGACCGATCGTCGGCGGGACCGCGACCGCTTCCATCGCGGGTTCGATGGTCGACACCCCCGCCGCGGTGTCGGGCGCGGCCGAGCTCACGCCGATCGCGGATTCCGGCGGCGCCCGGCTCGCATTCCGGCTCGACGTACACGTGGCGGTGCCGATCATCGGCGGCAAGGTGGAGAGGTTGATCGGTGCCTACCTGGCCGATTTGGTGAGCAGAGAGCAGCGGTTCACCGCCGAGTGGATCGCCAGTAACGGCTGAGGCGATGGCCTGCAACGGCACGCTTTAAGCTGGCGGCCATGCGAATCGCGTTGGCGCAGATCCTCAGCGGCAGCGATCCGAACGCGAATCTGCAACTGGTGCGCGACTACACGGGCCGGGCCGCCGACGCGGGCGCGCGGCTGGTGGTGTTTCCCGAGGCGACCATGTGCTGCTTCGGCGTTCCGCTGCGGCCGATCGCCGAGCCGGTCGACGGGCCCTGGGCGAACGG
>CAZZHX010000164.1:5214-6973 GCA_964653535.1 uncultured Mycobacterium sp.
GGCGTGCGCCGGATCGCCAGCGACGCGGGCATCACGGTGATCGCCGGCATGTTCGCCCCGGCCGCCGACGGGCGGGTGACGAACACTCTGATCGCTGCCGCGCCCGGCGGCCCCGACCAACCGGCCATCCGGTACGACAAGATCCACCTGTACGACGCGTTCGGGTTCACCGAGTCGCGTACCATCGCGTCCGGCCACGACCCGGTGGTGATTACGGTCGACGGCGTCCGGGTAGGCCTGTCGATCTGCTACGACATCCGGTTTCCCGCCTTATATACCGAGCTGGCGCGGCGGGGCGCTCAGGTCATCGTCGTCTGCGCCTCCTGGGGGGCGGGCCCCGGAAAACTCGACCAGTGGACCCTGCTCGCTCGCGCTCGCGCGCTGGACTCCATGAGCTACGTCGCCGCGGTCGGTCAAGCCTGCCCCGGCGACCCCGAGGCCGACTCGGTCGCCCCGACCGGGGTGGGTGGCAGCCTGGTCGCCTCGCCGTGGGGTGAGGTGATCGCGTCGGCTGGGCCGAATCCTCACCTGGTGATGGCCGACATCGACCTCAACTGGGTGGCGCAGGCCCGCGACACCATCGGGGTACTGCGCAACCACTCAGAGTTTGCTCAGGTCGGTAGGGCAGAATCGCCCTCGTGACAAATCCCGAGGGACCCGCGAACCAGGACCCGTCGGCGTGGGCCGGTGCCGGCAGTCAAGGTTCCGGCCAGCCACCCGCCGAGCGCCCCACCGAGCGCATCGGCACCAGCGGCCTAAACCCGTCCCCGCCGGCCGCCCCCACCTGGGTGCCCGGGCAGTCCGACCCGATCGGTGCGCCGCAACCTAACGCCCAGGAAGCCGGCTACTCGGCTCCGCCCATCCCGCTCGCGGCCCCAACCGAGAAGTTCGCCGCCCCCATCGAAGGTGCGTCACCGGTGAAGAGAAAATGGCGCTTCCTGGGCGACCCGCTGTCCATCCTCCTGGTCTGCATCATCGTGGCCGCTCTTGTCATCGCGGGGCTGGTCGGGCTCGAGCTGTACGCGCGTCACATCGCGAAGACCAAGGTCGCCCAGGCGGTCGCGTGCGAGATCCAGGACCAGGCCACCGCGGCCCTCGGCGTCACGCCGTTGATGTTGTGGCAGTACGCGACCAACCGCTACACCAACATCTCGGTGCAGACAGGCGGCAACCAGATCCGCGACGCCAAGGGCATGAAGCTCGACCTCGAGATCCGTGACGTCCGGCTGAAGTCGACGGCCACCTCCAAGGGCACCATCGGCTCGCTGGACGCGACGGTGAGCTGGACTAGTGACGGCATCAAGGAGTCGGTGCAGAACGCCATCCCAGTCCTGGGCGCGTTCGTCACCAACAGCGTGACCGCCCACCCCGCGGACAACACCATCGAGTTGAAGGGGATGCTCGACGACATCACGGCCAAGCCGGTGGTGTCCGGCAACGGTCTGCGGTTGCAGATCGTCACGTTCAACGCGCTCGGCTTCACACTGCCGAAGGAGTCCGCGCAGACGACGCTGGACCAGTTCACCTCGACCGTGACCAACAGCTTCCCGCTGGGTATCCGTGCCGACAGCGTTCAGGTGACGGACAGCGGAGTGACGTCCCACTTTTCGGCCCAGAACGCGTCCATCCCCAACGACAACGCCAACGACCACTGCTTCGCCGGCATCTGAGGGGCGGGCCGGATCCCCCTAGGCGGCGTGGCGGGCGAGTTCGATGCCGAAGTTCTGGGGGGCAACTATGGCGGCCACCTGGGCGCCGG
>CAZZHX010000165.1:0-6952 GCA_964653535.1 uncultured Mycobacterium sp.
GCGGCCTCAGCGTCGGCGGGAAGGCTGCGCGACCGTATTCGATCGGCCAGCCGGCGCCGAAGCGCCGCGCCGCTGGCGCGATCTACACGAATCGAGGCGACCTTTGCGGCCGCGCCGAGGATGACCAGTTCGCTGAGCTCCACACGATCTGAGCCCAACTCGCGTCGCAGTTCGTCG
Organism: uncultured Mycobacterium sp.; assembly: GCA_964653535.1. Lineage (GTDB taxonomy): Bacteria > Actinomycetota > Actinomycetes > Mycobacteriales > Mycobacteriaceae > Mycobacterium. The sequence continues at coordinate 178 of CAZZHX010000165.1, forward strand.
AGCGCCACCTCCACGGGCGGCGTCTCGGTGATCGCATGGCGGCGGCGGCGGGTCGGCATCAGTTGAGTGTAACACCGGTGCGACACCGTGCCCGGTTTACGCGTTCCGGGGCTCTAGGACCTCGGTGCCCACGTACGGAACCAGGGCGGCGGGGACCCGCACGCTGCCATCGGGCAGCTGGTGGTTCTCCAGGATCGCGACCAGCCACCGGGTGGTACCCAGGGTGCCGTTGAGCGTGGCCGCGATCTGGGGCTTGCCGTGTTCGTCGCGGTAGCGGGTGGCAAGCCGGCGCGCCTGGAACGTGGTGCAGTTCGACGTGGACGTCAGCTCCCGGTATGCGCCCTGCGTGGGAACCCATGCCTCGCAGTCGAACTTGCGGGCGGCGGATGCTCCGAGATCACCGGCGGCCACGTCGATCACGCGGTAGGGCACCTCAATGCGGGCGAGCATCTCGCGTTGCCAGCCCAGCAGCCGTTGGTGTTCGGCCTCGGCGTCGGCGGGTGTGCAGTAGACAAACGCTTCCACCTTGTCGAATTGGTGCACCCGGATGATGCCGTGGGTGTCCTTGCCGTAGCTGCCGGCCTCGCGCCGGAAACAGGACGACCAGCCCGCGTACCGCAGCGGCCCGCCGGACAGGTCGAGGATCTCGTCGGCGTGATAGCCGGCCATCGGCACCTCGGAGGTACCCACCAGGTAGAGGTCGTCGTCGGCCAGCCGGTACACCTCGTCGGCATGGGCGCCCAGGAACCCGGTGCCGGCCATCACCTCTGGGCGCACCAACACCGGCGGGATCACCGGAATGAGGCCGTTCTCGACGGCCAGCCGCAGGGCCAGCTGCAGCAGGCCCAGCTGCAAGAGGGCGCCGTAGCCGGTGAGGAAGTAGAACCGCGAACCGGACACCTTCGCGCCGCGCTGCATGTCGATCAGCCCCAGCGACTCGCCGAGCGCGAGGTGGTCTTTCGGGTCGTCGATCGGCACCGGCTCGCCGACGACGTCGAGCACCCGGTAGTCGCTCTCGCCGCCGGCGGGCACTCCGTCGAGGACGACGTTGGCGACGGCCAGGTGGGCCGCGGTGAACGCCACCTCGGCGTCGCCCTGGGCGGCCTCAGCGGTTGTGAGCAGCTCGGCGAGTTCCTTGGCGCGCGCCAGCTTGGCGGGGCGCTCGTCGGGCGAGGCGGCCCCGACCTGCTTGCTTGCCGCCTTCTGGTCGGCGCGCAGCGCGTCTGCGGACGAGATCGCGGCCCGGCGGGCCGCGTCGGCTTCCAGCAGGGTGTCCACCAGCGCAGGATCCTCCCCGCGGCTTAGTTGGGAGCGGCGCACGGCATCGGGGTTCTCCCGGAGCAGCTTGAGGTCGATCACGGCCCTGACACTACTTTCGGTACCGCGGCGCCGGCCGGCAACACTCGTCACGGCCGATCCGAGTTCGCCACACTCGTAACACTCGTCACGTTGCTCGCACCCTGCTGTCAGAATGGTGGGGATGACCGAACCGCCCGAGACGGAAGTTTCCCCGGCCGACGAGAACGCCGACGCCGACTGGTTCGCCGGCTGGCTAGCCGGCGAGGCCGCTGACGAGCAGATTGGCGAACCTGTCGGCGAGCCCGCAGACGAGCCCGCTGAGGAGGCCGCTGACGAGGCCGCTGAGGAGGCCGCAGAGCAGCTCGTCGATGAGCCTGTCGCTGAGCAGGTTGCCGAGCCCGTCGATGAGCAGTTCGACGAGCTCGTCGATGAACCCGCAGACGAGCCCGTCGCTGAGCCTGTCGCTGAGCAGGTCGATGAGCCCGCTGACCAGCACGTCGATGAGCCTGCTGAGGAGCCACTCGCCGTAGAGCCATCCGCCGAGCGGCCGGCCACCCCCCGGTCGCGGCGCAATCTGCAGCCCCGGGCTACCAGGCGCGGCCTGTTGCTGACCGCACTGGGTGGGTTGCTGATCGCGGGACTGGTGACCGCTGTGCCGGTCAGCGGCACCGGGCCGGGTTGGCTGGCCGGCTATCTGGAGGGCACCAAGACGGCCCGCACCCACAGCGCCGCGGTTCTCAACCGCGCCGCCAGCGGTGAGTGCCTCATGTGGCCCGCGACCAATCCCGAGTCGGCCAACGTCGTCAACTGCGCGGACGACCACAAGTTCGAGGTTGCCGAACCCGTCGACCTGAGCGACTTCCCCGGCTCCGAGTACGGGCTCAAGGCTGCTCCGCCGTCGCCCGCCCGCATCCAGCAGATCACCCAGGAACAGTGCGACTCCGCGGTCCGCACCTATCTGGGGCCGAAGTTCGACCCCAACAGCAGGTTCACCGTCAGCCTGCTGTGGCCCGGTGACCGGGCCTGGCGCCAGGCGGGCGATCGCCGCGTACTGTGCGGCCTGCAACTGCCCGGCGCGAACAACCAGCAGGACGCCTTCAAGGGCAAGGTCGCCGACATCGACCAGTCGAAGGTGTGGCCGGCCGGGACCTGCCTGGGCATTGACCCGGCAACCAATCAGCCCACCGACATCCCCGTCGACTGCGCGGCTCCGCACTCCGTGGAGGTCACCGGCACGGTCAGCCTGGCCGAGAAGTTCCCCGGCGCCGTGCCCGCCGAACCCGACCAGGACGGGTTCATCAAGGATTCCTGCACCACGATGACGGACCAGTACCTGGCTCCGATCAAGTTGCGCGCCACCACCCTGACGCTGATCTACCCGACCGTGCCGCTGGGGAGCTGGACGGCGGGCAGCCGCGAGGTGGCCTGCAGCATCGGCGCCACCCTGGGCAACGGTGGCTGGGCGACGCTGCTCAATGGCGCCAAGGGCCAGTTGCTGATCAACGGCCAGCCGCCGGTGCCGCCGCCTGACATCCCCGAGGAGCGAATGGCGACGTTGCCGGCGCCGGGACAATAGCGCGGTGGCCGTGCGGATGGATCCGCAGCGGTTCGACGAGCTGGTGTCCGACGCACTCGACCTGATCCCACCCGAACTGGCGGCGGCCATGGACAACGTCGTCGTCCTGGTCGAGGACCGCCACCCGCGCGACGCCGACCTCCTGGGGCTTTACGAGGGCGTGGCGCTGACCGAGCGCGACTCGGAGTACTCCGGATACCTACCGGACACGATCACCGTCTACCGCGAAGCGCTGCTGGAGACCTGCGACTCCGACGCCGACGTGGTCGACGAGGTCGCCATCACCGTGATCCACGAGATTGCCCACCATTTCGGCATCGACGACGACCGGCTGCACGAGCTCGGCTGGTCGTGACGAATCCGCCCCGACGGGTGACGCCGACGTCAGCCCATCGGGTCGGCGGCTGACAGCCCCGCGTCCGCGACGTGGCTGGCGGGATCCCCGGGACCCCCGGGACCGGTGGTCGTCCGCGACACCTCAACGCCCAGCGGTGGGGTGACCGACCCCCACCGCGCACAACTCCAGCGACCCCCGGCGGTCGGCGTGAGCACCACCGATTCGGTGTTGTCGAGATGGTTGTCGAGCGCGAACTCTCCGTCCACGCCGGCCAGCACCGCGGACGCGAGCCGGATCGCCGCGCCGTGGCTGACGACGACGATGTCACACCCAGAGTCGTCGTCCACGTAGCGTCCGCGAAGCTCGGTGAGTGCCGGCAGGTAACGGCCCAGGACGTCGTGGCCGGTCTCCCCGCCCGGGAGCGAAACGTCAAGCTCGCCAAGGTGCCAACGCCGGTAGACCTCACGGAACTCTGCGACCGCGGCGTCGTCGTTGCGGTTTTCCAGGTGCCCGACCTGCACCTCATGGATGCCGTCGATCACCACCGCGGCCACGCCGAGTTCGGCGCCGATCACCGCGGCCGTCTGCGACGCGCGGGTGGCCACCGAGTGCGCCAGCAACACCGGGCGCCCGGCGCCGCGGGCGAACGCCCGCGCCTGGTCGCGGCCCAGCGGTGTCAGCGCGGCACCGGGCGGGCGGGTGTCCAGCCTGCGCTCGACGTTGCCGTGGGACTGCCCGTGACGCACCAACACCAGTCGCCCGCTCACGGGCCGGCACCCTGGTCGGGTGCGCCGTCTCGCGGCCACGACCCCAGGTATCGCACATCGGAACAACGACACTGCAGCGCGGTCAGTGCCTCGGCGACGGGGCCGTCGTCGATGTGGCCGACGCAGTCGGCGAAGAACACGTAGGTGCCGAGCCCGGTCCGGGTGGGCCGGGACTCGATCCGGCTGAGGTCGATGCCGCGGTTGCCGAACTCGGCGAGCGCGGCCACCAGCGCGCCCGGGCTGTTGTCGACCCGCAAGACCACTGAGGTCCGGTCGGCTCCGGTGCGGGCCGGCGGCGGGCCCGGGGGTCCGATCAGGACGAACCGGGTGCGGGCGTTGGGTTCGTCGACGACCCCCTCGGCCAGGACGGGCAACCTCCAGCGTGTTGCGGCCAACGGGGAAGTCACCGCTGCGTCGGCGTTCCCGTCGGCCACCTGGCGCGCGGCGTCGGCGTTGGAGTAGGCCGGCCGCAGTTCCACGTCCGGCAGGTGGGCCGCCAGCCACCGGCGCACCTGGGCTGCGGCCACGGGGAAGGCCGCCAGGGTTCGGATGTCTGCGGCACCGACGCCGGGCGTGGTCACGATGGTGAACGCCACATCCAGCGTCGTCTCGGCGAAGATCTGCACCGGTGATCCCATGGCGAGGCTGTCCAGGGTGGGCATCACCGAGCCGTCGATCGAGTTCTCGATCGGGACGCAGGCATAGTCGGCGGCACCGTCGCGCACGGCGTCCAGCGCCGCCGGTGTGCTGTCGATCGGCAGCAGCTGCGTCTGGCCGGGCTCGTGGGCGGGGACCAGGCCGGCGGCCGTGATCTGTGTCAGCGCCGCCTCGGTGAATGTCCCCTCGGGACCCAGGTAAGCGATTCGGACCACACCTCACCCTAACCTCAATTTTTCGCGCCGCTGGGGCTTCCCTGGGGCTGGCGGGTCTTTCGGATTGATGGGACGGGGTGTCGGGGTGGTCAGGGGAAGGGCGTCGATGCGTAGCCGGGTTTGGCGGGCGGCGCGGGTGATGCGGTCGGCGACGTGCAGGACTCAAGGTTGACCATGATCAATATTCTCGGCTGTCCCACAATGGATTTCGCACCAAGGTCCTACGACACTGGCGGAGTCGGTTGCTACTCGCCGTGACTGGATGCAGCATCACCCAGCGGTTGTCTGGGGTGCGTGCGCGTGGGAACTGCGGTCACCGACGTAACAGTGCGACCCCAAGATTGTCGACATCGTCGATGTTCCTTGTGACCAGCGGTACGCCCAGGGTCAGAGCGGTGGCGGCGATCATGATGTCCATAGCTCGGCCGCGGGGACTGCGTCCTTGCCGTCTGAGTCGCCCGCACAGAAGGCCGTAGTGGTGCGCCGTCCCATCGGTGAATGCGATCCCCTGGCCGTAGGTGGACTGGATCAGCGTCAAGCGATGCTGCCGCGAGAGTCGCGCATCGTCGTCGGGGGCGGTGTGGACACCGACATGGAGTTCTGCATAGCTCACCGCGCTGATCTGACACGCTAACCCAGACAGATCGGCGTCCTCGGCGACGAGAATGCTGGTGTCGAGGATTGCCCGGCTAAGACCAAGGGTCGTCAACGATGTCGTCCTCACGGGCGTTGCATAAATCGGTCTCCCAGCCGGTGTCGACCGGTGCGGCGTAAATGCGCTGGGCCCGGTCGGAATCGACCCACGCCGGGGTCTCCAACGGCACAATGCGCGCCACGGCGCGGCCATTGACGGAGACCGTCACCTCGGCACCGGCCTCGACAGCCCGCAGAACGGGCGCTGGGTTTTGTCGCAGTTCCCGCATTCCAACGGTGTCCATGCGCGCATCATACCCAATGTAGATCATGATCTACCACTTTGCTTGGAGTGCTACCCACCGGACGACTGAGGAGTGCACCAACGGCCATCGGGTCCATCGCAGTTCAGAACCTGCGCGCGGCGGGGAACATCTCTTGCGCCGCCCGTCGGTCTAGTTTAGTTTAGGCTTACCTAACTAAGGGAGGACTGGTGTTGCCGCCAACTCACGCCGCGCCGACCACCGCCGAGCGCATCCGGAGCGTCTGCGCGAGCGCCCCCGGCGCGCTGGTGGCGGTCGACAACGGCAGGCCCGTGGCCGCGCCGATAGCGCACTTGCTCGACGACGGATCCTTCGCCCTGGCCCTGCCCGTCGACTCCGCGGGCGCGCCCGGCCACCTGGCCGCCGGACCCCAGACACTGCTGGAGCTCACCGACTACGCGCCGCTCGCGCTGCGCGAACCGGTTCGTGCGGTGGTGTGGGTGCGCGGCCGTCTGACGCAGGTGCCCCCGGAGGCGGTGATCCCGATGCTGGACCGGATCGCCAGCGAGCGCCCCGACCCCGCGCTGCTGCAGGTCGAGACCCCGAGGTCGGTGCGTCGCGGCGGTGAGCTCCGCCACGTGCTGCTGCGGCTTGACGTGGTGTCGGTGGTGGCCGCCGACGCCACGGGGGCCGAGCCCGTCGGTCTGGCGGAGCTACTGACCGCCCGGCCCGACCCGTTCTGCGAGATTGAGTCAACCCTGTTGTGGCACCTGGATACCGCGCATCCCGATGTCATGTCCCGGATCGTGTCCCGGCTGCCCGCACCGCTGCGCCGCGGCCGGGTCCGCCCCCTGGGGATCGACCGCTGCGGCATGCGGTTCCGCGTCGAACGCGCCGACGGCGACCACGACGTCCGGTTGCCGTTCCACACGCCGGTGAGCGACATGGCAGGGCTGAACCGGGCCGTTCGCGTCCTGACGGGGTGCCCCTTCCTCAACGGACTGCGCCCCCGCACGAAGCCCCTGCCA